>CAZJMY010000793.1:0-5397 GCA_964546845.1 uncultured Myxococcales bacterium
GGGTGATGGGCACAGGACCACGCAAGTGGTGGCCGGGCCGCCCATCGGGACGTGGGGGCCTTCGCACGGCGCGCTCATGAGCGTGACGGCGAGCGAGGTGGAGGCGGCGCCGGGTGACTGGGACGTCGCGTGCGAACGCGAGGCCGGTGACCGGCTGGTGTTCGACCGCGAGTCGGTGCGCGAGCTGGGCGGCGAAACGCTGTTCCGGTGGGCGCCGACGGGTGGCGAGGCGCCGAGCAACGACGACACGATCTACACCGCGCTTGCCGACTGCCAAGGCAAGACGATCGAGGCGAGCTGGCCGGGCAAGCGCACGGAGACGCGCGCGGGCACCTGCGGCCGCCACCTGATCGAAGCGGTGTGCGGCGCGCGCGCGACCGAAAAGGCGCCGAGCGCCCCGGGGCTCCGCAAGGCCTCGGGCGGCGGCGTTCGCGCGGGGCGCGCCAAAGCCGGCACGCCTCACGTCAGCGCGACGCCGTAGCGCAGTCGACAGAGCTGGCTCTGCCAGCCTGCAGTCGCACGGCGCGCGCGTGATCTCGCGCGCGCCGCCGGACAATTTTCCGCAAAGCCGGCCACGGCTGAGCGGAATCGCCACGGTCGCGGTTGCGCGCTGCGGCCGCGGGTCCCATAACCAGAAGTGGGGACGGCATGAGGTTTCGACCCGTCTTTTTCTTCTGGGTGTGGTCGTGGTTGGCGCTGGGGGCCGCTGCGCTGGTGCCGATCCTGGTGCCGTCGACGGCTCACGCTCAGGACGCCGCCGCGACCGTCACCGCCAGTCCCGCACCGCCGCCGGCCGAGGGCCGCCGGATGGGGTGGTTCGGCGTCGGTGTGCGCGTGGGTTACACGCAGCTGCACCTGACGCCCCCGTCGTCGCTGGTCGGGGCCTATAACTCTGCGACCGGCGGGACCACGTCCACGGCCGAGCACACGGTCGATTCCAGCGGACGCACGCTCACCCCCACGCTGCACCTGGGAGGCGGCGGCTTCTTCTTCAAGATGGACCTGCCGATCACGTTCGCGTCGCAGTTCCGCGCGTACGGCATCGGCCTCTACCCGATCAACTTCGGCCTGTACGTGCCGCGGGTGGCGTTGTTTCCGTACGGGTCGTTCGGGTTCGCGACCAGCATCGTGCAGTCACGCAGCACGCTGGACCCGCTGACGTCCAACAAGATCATCGGCGCCGTCGCGCAGGCTCGCCTCGCGGTCGGGTTGAAGTACTTCCCGGTACGTTCGCTGGCTCTCTCGGGCGAGGTCGGCTACTCGCCCTGGGCGGCGGGCGTCATGCTCTTGCCCCCGGGCGCCGGCAGCGACACGACGCGCACCCAGGGGGGCTTCGGGTCCGTCTGGGACTTCTCGCTGGGCGTCGAGTGGCTTTAGTGCCCGCACCGGAGGCAGAGTATCCTCTCGCCCATGACGGACCTGGTGCTGACGTTGTTGGGCCCGGATCGGCCCGGGCTGGTCGAGTTGGTCGCCAAGGTGATCGCCGATCACGGCGGCAACTGGCTCGAGAGCCGCATGAGCCACCTGGCCGGAAAATTCGCCGGCATCTTGCGCGCCGAGCTGCCGGCCGAGCGCGTGGCGTCGGCCAGCGCGGCGCTGCGGGCGCTGGAGTCTCACGGGCTGAAGGTCACCGTCGAGGTGGCCGCCCGCGCCGGTTCGCGCGCGCCCGACCAGAGCATGGATCTCGAGCTGGTGGGGCTCGATCGCCCCGGCATCGTGCGTGAAATCTCACAGCTGCTGGCCAGCAACGGGGTCAACGTCGAAGAGCTGGTCACGAACCGGTCCAGCGCGCCGATGTCCGCCGAGATGCTGTTCGAGGCCCGGGCGCACGTGCGCGTCCCGCCGGCCACGGACGTCGCCCGCTTGCGGTCCGAGCTGCAACGCGTGGGCAGCGACCTCCTCGTCGACGTCAAGTTGACGACCCGCTAGATGTCGTCGACGCGGCTGCTGGTCCTGGGGGTGGTCCGGATCTTCCAGCCGGTGCACGGGTACGACGTGCGTCGCGAGCTGCTCTCGTGGCGCGTCGATCAGTGGGCCAACGTGGCGCCGGGATCGATCTACAACGCGCTCAAGACCCTGACGAAAGAGAAGTTCCTGAAGGTGACCGGCACGGGGCAGGTGGGCGGCCGCCCCGAGCGGACGCAGTACAGCCTCACGATCGACGGCGAGACGGAATACCAGGCCCTGCTGCGCGCCACCTGGTGGCGCGTGCTGCCGCCCTTGGACGACCTGATGCCCGCGCTGTGCTTCATGCCCAGCCTCAAACAAGAGGAGCTGGTCGCCGCGCTGGAGCACCGGATCACGGCGCTCGAGGGCGCGATCAAGCACCTCGAGTTCTCGCGCAAGGAGGTCAAGCCGCCCGCCATGCCCGAGCACGTGAAGGAGCTCTACGACCGGATGCGGATGCACCTGGCCGCCGAGATCCCGTGGGCCCAGACGTTGATCGAGCGCCTGGGCCGCGGCGTGTATCAGGTCGGCGTCAGCAAGCCGGCGCCGCCCGCGCGGTCTCCCCGCGGGCGGCGAAAAGCATCGGCTTGACCTTCTTATTCAAATTTGAATAATCACCATGGAGCAACGTCCATGGCGCGCGCGGCAGAGCTACTTGAGCGTCTGGGGCTCACCGGGGACGAACTCGGTGACCTTGGCGGTGACGTGCGCCTTCTTCAGCGCCTCGCGCAGTTGATCCGGCGTGCCGGCCAGAGCCGGGAACGTCCCGTAGTGCATCGGGACCACGGTCTTCACCTTCAGCATCTTGGTGGCCAGGGCGGCGCCGGTCGGATCCATCGTGAAGTGACCGCCGATGGGCAGCATCGCGATCGTCGGGTGATAGCGCTCGGCGATCAGGCTCATGCCGGCGAAAACGTCGGTGTCGCCCGCGTGGTACAGCACGGGCCCCTTGGCGATCTCGATGACGAAGCCGACGGCCGGCCCGCTGTACTTGGGACCCGCCTTGTCCTGGCCGTAGCCGCCCGAGTGCAGCGCCTCGACGACGTGAATGGTCGCGTCCTTGACCGAGGTGGTGCCGCCGACGTTCATCCCCTCCGCGTTGGGAGCGCCCGTCAGGCTGGCCAGCTCGTACGACGTGATCAGCTTGGCGCCGGTCTTCTTGGCCAATTCCGCGGCGTTGCCGACGTGGTCGAAGTGGCCGTGCGTGACCAGGATGGCGTCCAGCGCCTTGGGGTGCTCGATCTTGGGCGCGTTGGGGTTGTCGAGCCACGGGTCGATGGCGATCGTCGCGCCGGCCGGCGTGGTGATCACCCATGCCGCGTGTCCCCACCAGGTGGCGGTCGTCGCGCCTGCCGCCGGAGGCGCGGTCGGTTTGGTGGCCGCGGGCTTGGCTGCGCCGCCGGCGTCCGGCTTGGCGTCGGCGGGCTTGTCGGCAGCCAGCGCGCTGCGCGCCAAAAACATCGCAAGCGAAAGGGCGACGATCGGGAACCTGCGGTTGCTCATGGTGTCGGTCCTCTCCAAAGCGGGTTCGGGTCTATGGCGGCCAACATAGTCGATCAGACAGGAACCCTGGGAGGGTTCCTTGGACCTCCCGCGACGACTCCGCTGGGCAAAGCCCAGCCCCGTCAAGACGATCAGACAGGAACCCTGGGAGGGTTCCTTGGACCTCCCGCGACGACTCCGCTGGGCAAAGCCCAGCTCCGTCAACGCGATTGGCCTGTATGGCGGCGAACCGAAATGAGGGGTCGCCTTGACTTGGGGTCGACCGTCGACTATTGCCGCCTGGTCGACGGAGCCCTGTTCCGGAGCGGACAGCGGGAAAGGACGTCATGAAAGCCATTGTTTCGGTTCGCGACGCGGTCAAGAACTACAAGCTGGGCGAGGTCGAGGTCCCCGCGTTGCGCGGCGTGACCCTGGACGTTGCGGCCGGTGACTTCATCTCGATCGCCGGACCTTCGGGCAGCGGCAAGACGACGTTGTTGAACCTGATTGGCTGCGTCGACACGCCGACGTCCGGCACCGTCGAAGTCGCCGGCAAGGACACGCGCAAGCTGTCGGAGCGCGAGCTGACGGACCTGCGGCTGCACACGATTGGCTTCATCTTTCAGAGCTTCAACCTCGTGGCAGTGCTGACGGTGTTCCAGAACATCGAGCTCCCGCTGCTGTTGCAGCGCACGCTGTCGGGCAGCGAGCGCGCCGCGCGCGTCATGGGCCTGCTGGAGAAGGTCGGCCTGCGCGAATACGCGAACCACCGCCCCAGCGAGCTGTCGGGTGGACAGCGGCAGCGCGTCGCCATCGCGCGCGCGCTGGTCACCAGCCCGCAGCTGGTGCTGGCCGACGAGCCGACCGCCAACCTGGACTCCGTCACGGGCCAGAACATCCTGGACCTGATGAAGGAGTTGAATCGCACCGAGAAGACGACCTTCATCTTCTCGACGCACGATCAGAGCGTCATGGCCCACGCAAACTCGATCGTGCGGCTGGCCGACGGCAAGCTGGTCGACCGCGTGACGCCGGCCGAGGCCGCCAACCACTCACACGGAGCGCGGGTGTGAGGGCCTGGTTCGCCACCCTGGGCGTCGTCGCGCAGATGGCGTTCCGAAACCTCTTCGCCAGCCGCCTGAAGACCTTCATCGTCGGCGGGATCATCTTCTTCGGCGGGCTGCTGGTCGTGGCCGGCAACTCGCTGCTGGACAGCCTGGTCGCGTCGATGAGCCGCAGCGTCATCGGCAGCGTCGCCGGCCACATCCAGGTCTACAACGCGCAGTCCAAGGACAACCTCGAGGTCATGGGGCGCATGATGATGGGCGACCCCGACCTCGCGCAGATGGACGACTTCGCGAAGGTGCGGGCGTCGCTCCTGAAGGTCCCCAACGTGAAGTCGGTGGTCCCGATGGGGATCAGCGGCGCGCTGGTCACGTCGGGCAACACGATCGACCTGGCGCTCGAGAAGCTGCGCAACGCGGTCAAGGCCAAGGACGCAGCCAAGACCGACGACGCGCGCGCCAAGGCGCAGGCCCAGATCGACACCGAGAAGAGCCACGTCCGGCAGATCGTCTCGGTCCTGCAGAGCGACCTCAAGAACGCCAAGGCGATCCAGGACGAGCGGACGATCGACAAAGAGGACGTGGACGCCGTGGTGCGCGCGTCGTCCGACGACTTCTGGCGCGACTTCGACCGCCACCCGTTCGAGAACCTCGAGTTCCTCGAGAACCGCATCGCGACCCAGGCGGCGGACGCCGACCTGCTGTTTCTCAACTACGTCGGCACGGACTTCCAGGCCTTCCAGAAGGCGTTCGACCGCATGCGGATCGTCGACGGGGCCATGGTTCCGCCGGGCAAGCGCGGCTTCCTGTTCTCGAGGCAGGTCTACGAAGACCAGTTGAAGCTGAAGGCGGCGCGCCGGCTCGACAAGATCAAAGAAGGGCTGGAGTCGGAGGGGCTCAGCAC
>CAZJMY010000794.1:0-2429 GCA_964546845.1 uncultured Myxococcales bacterium
CAGGACGTTGGAGGCCATGACCTCGTTGATCACCACCCGCCCGTCGACCTCGGGGGGGACGCCCGCGACCGGCGCGCCACCGGCGCCCATGCCCGCGGCGCCGGCCATGCCCGCGCCACCGACGCCAGCCGTGCCCCCTGCACCGGCGGCGCCCGTGCCCGCCCCGGCCGCCCCGGCAACCCCGGTCACGATGCTGCCCGCTGCGCCGCCGTCCGGGCCCGTGCCGCCCAGCCCGGGCGCGCTGCCACCGTCGCCGCCGGTCCCGGGTGTCGGGGACGTGTCGGCGCCGGCGTCGCGCGCGGCCGGCTGGCCGCCCGACTCACTACAGGCCGCCAGGCAAACGGCCGCTCCAGCCAGGAAGATCGACTGCCACAGGTTGCGATAGGTCATGGTCCACCAAAGGCGCCCATGTCTGCCGGGCTGCCGTCCGCGTCACGCAGCGCCGGATCCGCGCTGTCGCGCGCTGGGCTGCCGGTCATCAGATGAAAGTCCCCGGACGCCGCCGCGGTGAACAGCGGGTCCGCCGAGATGTTCCCCGCCTTCCCCGTCGGGTCTGCCATGCCGGAGAACTGGGCGGGGAACGTGTCGTTGTAGGTCCAGGCCGGCGCCGCGCCACTGGCGACGACCACCGCCGTCGCGCTACCGCCCGACAGGATGCTGTCGGCGACCGAGACCGTCGACGATTCGACCCACAGGGCCGAACCGGTTCCCCCGGCCGTATTGCGCGCGAAGGTCGTGAACGTGATGGTCGCCGTCGCCCCGCTGAGTAGCAGCCCGGCCGCGCCGTTGGTGGTCACGTTGTTCGACACCACCGAGTTGGCCAGCGAAAACTCGCTGTCGCTGACCGCCATGGCGCCGCCCACCTGGGCCTGGTTGCCGTCGATGACGACGCCGCGGATCGCGACCGGCTGCAGATTCCCCTCGATGGCGATGCCACCGCCCTGGGCGGCCTTGTTGTTCGCGATGCGGACGCCTTCCACCAGCGCGCCGGCCCACGGGTAGAGGTCCATGTGGATCCCCCCGCCGTTGATCTGCGAGACGTTCCCGGTGATCTCGCCGCCGCGCACGATGCTGGCGTCGTTGTCCAGGTCCATGCCGGCGCCGTCGCCGCCCGACGTGTTGTTGCGAACGAGGTTGTTCACGAGGACGCTCTGCACGTGCGAAACCCGGATGCCGCCGCCGCCGTCGGTCGAGTGGTTTCCCTCGACCAGGTTGCCCTCGAGGTGGGCCGCGCTCTCGAAGATGCGGATGCCGCCGCCGTCGTCGCCCGACTCGTTCTGCGTGACGTGGTTGTTCAGCATCTGAACGGGGCTCTGGTCCACGTAGATGCCGCCCCCGTCGTTGACCGACGTGTTGCTGGCCACCGTGTTGTTGCTGAACGTGATGGCGTGGCCCGAGATGTAGACGCCGCCGCCCGTCCAGCCCGACGTGTTGCCGCTGAACGAGTCGCTGTCCACCAGCGCGTCGGCGATGACGAAGATCCCGCCCCCCTGCAGCTCGGCCGCGTTCGTCGAGAACGCGGTCTGCTGGGCGGAGAGCCAGCCCTCCTCGACCGCCAGACCCGCCCCGTGCACGGCGGCGTTGTTCGTGAAGCTGGAGCCCGTGACGACGGTGGTGCTGTCGACGACGAGCCCGCCGCCCCCCTCCGGCCCGCCGCTGTTGCCGTCGAACGCGCTGTCCGCCACGCCGACCTGGCAGTTGATGGCGTAGAGGCCGCCGCCACCGGTCGTGGCCTTGTTGCCGTGCACCGTGACCGCGAACAGCTTGAGGGTGCTGCCGTCGCAGCGGAGCCCGCCACCCTGGGCAGCCGTCGTCCCGCCCTGCACCGTCAGTCCGTCCAGCACCAGCGTGCCGCCGCCGCTGACGGTGACGGTCGGCATGCCGCCCGATTGCCCGTCCAGAACGGTCGCACCGGCGGCCGCCCCGCGGATGTAGAGCTTGTTGCCCGTCACCGCGATCCGCTCCGGGAACGTCCCCGCGCAGACCTCGAGGCTGGCGCTGGACGGCGCGGCGGCGATCGCCGCCGCCAGAGTGGGATACGCGCCGCCCGTCGCGCAGACGGTCAGCTCGTCGACCAGACCGTCACAGTCGTTGTCGGCGCCGTCGGGGACCTCGGCCCCGCTGGGCACACAGCCGGCCGCCGGCGCCGCCCGCCCCGGCACGCCGCCGGTCGGCGTCCCGCCGGGTGAGGTGGCGGCCGCGCCGGTCCGACCGGCCATCCCGCTCATTCCTCCGCCTCCGCCGGGGACAGTAGAGAATGCCGTCCTTGATAGCGGCCCGCCCTTCAGCAGCACCGGCAAAGGTGATAACTTCCACATCTACGGTGAAGACATGCAAACCTGGCTGCAAACGTACGAGCTCAACATCGACGTGTACATCTGCGCCAACAAGTTCTTGATGGACGATTTCAAGGCTGCGATTGCACGAGA
>CAZJMY010000795.1:0-38899 GCA_964546845.1 uncultured Myxococcales bacterium
CCGCCCGTCCCCCTTGCACTCCCCCACCCCTTCCATACACACTCTCGCCCTCCTTTCGGCCACCCGACCCCATCGTCTAGCCCGGCCCAGGACAATGCCCTTTCAAGGCATGAACGCGGGTTCGAATCCCGCTGGGGTCGCCGACGTCCATGAGACCGGCGGCGCTCTTGGGCGCTCGCAGTCCCAAGGCCCGGCTGCACGGCGCTCACGGCTGCCTTAATCACGTCGATCACAACGCTCGGCAGCGAGGTGGGCGTAACGCCGTTGAAGTGTCCGCAGTATCAGTCGCAAGTCCACGGAATGGCGAGTGGATCCCCATCTGAGTAAAAGGGGGTCGTGACGCCCCAAGGCTCGTTCCCGGCGGCTGGATTCAGTACCGCGCTTCCGATGGCGATCGCGCTACGTTCGTTCCATGAGCGACTTCCCCACCGACATTTACACGGAGCCCGAACCGGACGTCGACACGTTGAAGAACCTGGGTCCGCTCACAGGAATGGCAGGCATCTGGAAGGGTGTCGCCGGAGAGGACCTGCACGCCGCGGCCGAGGGGCCGGAGCGCCAAGCTTTCATCGAGCGATACGAACTGCAGCCGATCGATCCGCAGACGAACGGCCCACAGCTGCTCTACGGGCTTCGCTATCACACGCACATCGTCAAGCCCGGCCTGGTGGAAACCTTCCACGATCAGGTCGGCTATTGGCTCTGGGAACCGGCTACCGGAGCCATCTTTCACACGCTGGCGATCCCGCGCGCGCAGGTGGCGATGGCGATTGGCCGTGCGGCGCCGGACGCGAAGACCTTTCGGGTCGAGGCGGCGCGAGGTTCGGAGACCAACGGGATCGTTTCAAATCCGTTTCTCGAGCAGGCGTTCAAGACCGTTCGCTGGAGCATCGCGGTGACCATTCACCCTGATGGTCGCTGGTCGTACGAGCAAGACACCGTGATGATGGTTCGCGGCGTTCGAGATCCCTTCCATCACACCGACCGCAACACACTGACGAAAATCGGTGAGCCCACGCCGAATCCCCTGGCGCCGCCTCGAGTCGAGCCTCGACACGACGGGAGCCTGGGAATCGGCCGACTCAACTTGGGCGATGCCCCGAGATAGTGCGGTCGGAACTCAGCGATCAGCGCAGGCAGAATCGGCCAGCCCATCACCCCTCCCGTCCCGTCCAACTCTTGAGCTTCTTCCGCGCGGTCCCGAAGTTGCCGAGCTGGTAAACAGCCACCCCAACGGGAGAGAATGAGAACACCTCGAACTTCTCCTCGAGCAGCTTGTTCAGAAACTCCTGAGGGGCGAGGCCCGTGGAGACGTGGGGGTTGAACTTCCCGCCCGTACGCTCCGGCACGAAGGTCGCGACGTAGTCGATGGTCTGTTGATTGATGCTGGGGTCTTCCTTCGTGGTGACGAACGCCGCCGCGGTGCCCGTCCTGGCGATCGACGGCGCCACGGCCTCGATCAGCTTCGTCTGAAAGCGGATGAGATCGGCGGTCGGCTCGATCACCATTCCCGCGAGGCCGAGGCCCTTCAATGGACCTTCGTTCGCCGGGAGGTAGTAGTACTTGTACGCCTTCAGCTTCAGTGCGGTCGGCTTCTCCGCGGCGAGAACGCTGCCGACGGCCTCGTAGATCGCGTGGAGGTCCGCCGTGTTGACGAACCGTTGCAGGCACGAGACGTGCGGCTGGTGCTCCTCGTCGATGGCGAAGCCCTTGGGAAACACCTCGCGCAACCGCTGGTTGGCGACCTTCGCGTTCTTGATCATCGCTGAATCGGGCTCGAGCAGGATGTCGATTGCCGTGACTTGGTTCGGCTCCATGTGACCCTCCGGGTGGCGCGGGTGGCCCGACTACGCGGGCTCGGTGAACATCGTTTTCCAGTCGCTTCTCATGCTGACGATCGTCCAGCCGTCCCGGCAGGCGCGCTCGAGGGCCTGCTCGGCGCCGGCCCGGTATGAGAACTCTCGTTCGGCGTCGTCGTGATCGAGGAGCAGCGCCAGGGATGGGCGCGACGGGTGCGCGCAGAACCTGAGCATCGGGATGTCCCCGTTCGAGTTGCCTGCGGCGAGGATCGGGCGCCTGCCCACGCGGCTCCAGACGCGCACCGGCTTCGCGGGACCGTCGTCCAGGAGATCGAGCACGGGGTCGTGTACGATGGTGGCGAACGCGTCCCGGTCCTGGTAGCTGAGCGCCGCGGTGCTGCCGATGACCCGCTCGGGTGGAATGCCGTACAGGTCGTTCATGACCACGCGCATGAAGTCCCGCCCGCCCCCGGACGCGATGTAGCTCGTGAATCCGTTCGATTCCAGGTACCGCACCAGGTCCACCATGGGCTGATAGGTGCAGTGGACGTAGGGACGCTTTAGCCGCGGGTTCTTCGCGGTGCGCAGGAACTCGGCTGCCCGCGCCTCGAACTCTTCGATCGTGCTCCCCGCGTAGGCGGCAAGCAGGCCGCCGGCCAGGATCTTCAGGTCGCTGTCGTCACCTTGGTAATGCTTCGTGATGACATTGCCGAACCATTCATGGTCGCCCTCAGCCACGGCCGTCCAGGGCTGGTGAGCGCGCAGACCCGGGTTTGCCTTGACCATCTCGCCCATGCGGCGAAGCAGGAAATCCGCCTGAACCGGCAACGGCTTCTCACACCAGGTGGTGCCGTCGTTGTCGAACACCGCCACGCGGTCTTCGGGCGGCACGAACTCAAGCGATCCCTGGCGTGTCACGCGCCCGACGAACGCCACGATCGCGGATCTGGCAGGTCCTTCGTTCCAGCTGTCGAGCACCGGCGGGCAACATGACCACGCTTCGCCTTCGCTGAAGGTAAGCCGCCGCCGCATTCTCCGCCCAGGCCCGCGTCCGAGCTGGACAGTACGCGCCGCGAGCCCACCGTTCCGACCATGCGAAGCCTTTCGGGATCGGTCATCTGCGGCATGGTGATCGCGGCGCTCGGCGCGGCCTGCGCGAAGGCCACCGCCGGCGGACAGAACGCAACGGAGAAGGCGACCACCACCGGCGAGAAGGCGAAGGCGGCGCCAGGTGGGTTTTCGTTCGCCGTCTACGGAGACTCGCGTTCGATGATGTATCTCCCGTACCACGAGAGCGAGAAGGCCGAGACACAGAAGCTGATGGTCGACCTGTTCTCGATCGCCATGCCCGAGATCATCTCGGACGTCGTGGTGAAGCGGAAGGTGAAGATGTCGTATGACCCGGCCACACACGACCTCGTGCAGCTCGTGATGCCGTTCGAGAGCAAGAGCGAGGTGGCCACGCTGCGCCTCGACAAAGGCTGGGTCACGGAGGCATCGGTCGAGGACACGAAGCTGCTACCCGGCGTGAGCCGCACGATGTTCCGGCTCGAGGGGGGCAAGTGGGTCGCCCAGGGAGTCGTCGAGGAGGTGCAGCGCGGAAGGGCCCGCTTCATCCTCAACACGGGCGACATGGTGTGGTGGGGCAAGCAGGCCGCGTCACCGTCCGAGAATCCCTACTGGAACTTGATCAACGAGGAGGTTCTCAAGCAGCTGCCGCCGCCCGACCAGGAGATGCAAGCAGCCGGGCTCGCCGGACGCGTCTTCCCCACCGTCGGCAACCACGAGGTCTGGAATGACCCGGAGGTCGAGGGTCTGCTCGCCTCGTTCCCCTACCTCAAGCAGCTCGGTGTCTCGAAAGAGCGCCTGATCTACAAGTTCGACTTCAAGGACAGCCGCTTCATCTCCCTCTGGACGGGCAAGTACGATCACCACTCGCCCTCGGCGTGGACCGGCACCCGGCCGAAGTACGAGGACCAGATGGCGCAGCTGCGGCAGTGGCTCGAGGAAGCCAAGGCCAGCGGCAAGCGCAGGGTCTTCGTCTCGTTTCATGCGCCCGCGTTCGCCCGCTCGGGAATGGGCGCCATCCCCGAGAAGCAGAATCCGCACAGCGTGCTGGCTGCCTACGCGAAGGACCTCGACATCGTCGCGTTCAACGGCCACGTCCACACGACCGAGCTCTACGACGTCGACGGCGTGAAGTACTTCCTCCTCGGCGGTGGCGGCGCCGAGCAGGATCCGATCCTCCCCGGGCGAACGGCCATCACAGTGCCGGCGAACTATCCGCCCGACCAGTACTGGAAAGGGGCGCCTCCGCGCGAGGAGTACAACTACCTCGTCGTCGACGTGCAGCCCGGACAGACGACCAGATTCACCCTCCACCGATTTCGCCCCGGATCGGCCGAGCCCTTCGCGACCGTCGAGCCCTTTCGATCGAACTGACGTCGACCCGATGATCTTCGGGGCCTCGTTCGGAAAGGCGCTGACCGCCATCCACGTGCTCGCCGCGATGGTGATGCTCGGCGCCGTCACCCACCAGGTGGTGGTCGCGTGGCGCGCCCTGCGGGGCCGGCTCAATCCGCGCCTCGCCCGAATCTACGGCGTGACGGGCCTGATCGCCTGTGTCGTGACGATCGGGCTCGGCGCAGCGGCGTATCCGGCCTATCGCTACTACGTCCGAGGACACTATCTCGACCACTGCGCCGTGGGCCTGTCCAAGCTCTTCGACGTCAAGGAGGACTTCGCAGTTTTCGCCCTCCTCGTCGCCGCGCTCGTCTGGCTCGCCGTGCGCGGCCTCGACGGGAAGGCGCCTCGCGAGCACCTCTACATATACGCAGGCTCGACCTACGCGCTCGCGGGCCTGGTGTGGTTCAACTCGGTGTCGGGCTTCATCATCACGCTGACGCGTGGGATGCCGTGAGCGAGGCGTCGGCTCGCTCCCTCTGGGCGGCGCTCGTAGCCGTCACATGCGGTTCGATCGCCTACGTCGTGCTTTTACCGGCGAGCTCGGGCCTGTGGTACTTGCCCCTGGCGCACGCGTGGGCCTTTGGTCCCAAGCCGCCGACGCTGGCGATGGCCTGGTTCGGGCGCACGTTCGCCGTCCTGGCGCTCGCGGCGGTCGGAGCGCTCGTCGGGCGCCGCGTCGCGCGCCGGAGCGCTCGCGTCCTGCGGGTCCTCGCCGTGGTGGCGGCAGCGTCGATGATGGTCGGCGTGGGCGTCTGCATCGCCGAAAGCGTCGATCGCGCTACGACCCCCCTGCCGCCGCCGAGCGGACAACCGGTCCTCTGCGATCCGAGCCCCTGAGCTCGCGCCCCGTTCGGTGCCACGAGACCCCAACGGGTTGCCAACCCGGCCGGGTCGCTCGCGCTCCTCGGCCCCCCAGCGGCCCATTTCAACCGCCTTTCGATGTCCCCAAGCAATCTCAACGGCCCCCAGCGGAACTCTCAACTTCTTGATACTGCTCTGAAAATCGGCGAAACAGTTCGGTCCATTTTCAGGTTCGAATCCCGCTGGGGTAGCCGAAATTCCTGAATGATTCTGCCGAGCCGCTCCAGTGGGCTCGCCACCTTGCACAAGCTCCGCCCCGTATGGCGGTCCGCGCGACGCGACGGTAACCTGATCGCCATGGACGAGCGCAAGCGCTTGGCAGATCCGGATTTCGAGCCCACGGACGACGACCTGGTCGGCCTCTCGAAGCGGGCGTTCGCTCATGTTCCCGCCGCGCGCGAGGAATCTCTCCGCAAGATGCGTGAAGAGATCGCGGCGGCCCGCAAGTCAGCGCTCGAGCGCCTCCGGACCAAGTGGCCGGCGTTCAAGGCGGCACGTTGAAACCAGTCCTGCTGGTCATCGCCGGTCCGAACGGCGCCGGCAAGACCACGGTTACCACGCGGCTGCGCGCGGAGCGAAGGCGTCGAGTACCTCAACCCTGACGAGATCGCGCGCGACCGGTTCGGTGATTGGAACTCGCCCGATGCGATCCTGCAGGCTGCCCGTGATTTAGCCAGGTGCTCCGGTTCTTCAGGGGGCTACATCGGGCGCGAGCAGGTCTTCGATCATCCGCACCGGGCTGCCCGAGCTGCGGCTTTCAGGTGCCTGCCTTCTTTGCGCTGGGAGGCCCGGCCTGGGGAGGTCCGGACAGCAGCTTGGGGACGTAGTCGAGCAGCTGGATCCGGCCGTCAAAGGTGCGGGCGCTGACCAGGGAAAGATCGACGTCGGGGTACCCGTCGTAGATCCGCTCCCGACCGGTGCTCCCAGTGATCACGGGGAAGACCACGACCCGGTAGCGATCGACGAGGCCGGCGCGCAGGAGCGAGCGGCACAGGGTGAGGCTGCCGATCGTGCGCATGGACGTCCCCGCGCTCTCCTTCATCTTCCGCACGGCGTCGATCGCGTCCTCGGAGACCAGGCGCGTGTTGGGCCACGCCAGCGGCTCGGTCAGCGTCCTCGAGAACACGACCTTCGACGCGCCGGTGAGGACGTCGAGGCCCGGCTCACCATCCTTCGCGAGCTTCGACATGAGACGATAGGTGTTCGCGCCCATCAGCACCGTGTACTTCGCCTCCGGCTGCTTCCCCAGCCAGTCGAGATACTCGGGGCCTTCTTTTCCCCACCAGCCGGGCCACCCCTCCGCCGCTCCGTAGCCGTCGAGGGACGTGATGAAGTCGACCAACAGCTCTCCCATGAGGGCGATATATGAGGCTTCGAGCGCGGTGCGCAAGGGTACATGGCCTCGAGCAGGGCGGCGGGCCTCGTCCCGCTTGCGACCGCTGCCACGCGCACGCGACGTTCCCGCACTATCGGGAGGCTGTCACCTCCTCGTCTGAGTGACGGCTGCGCGAAGCGGCTCCCCGCAGTTGACGAGCACTATCGCGAACTGGGGCGTGCCCCGCCCGGCGAGGATGCGACCTCCTGCGCGCAAACAGCAGCGCCGATCGCTGCGGGCCTTTTGCTCGAGCAATCATGTCTTGCGCCAGGAGCAGCAGGCAGTCTTCGTCGTGGGGAATGCGCTCGCCGGCGGGATTGCCGCTCGATCGCGAGAGGTCGACCTTCGATCCCGTTCACTCCCCGAACGCTCTACTGGCAGAAGGTGATGTTCCAGCCATCGCCGAAGACGCCAGCGCAGGCCTCCCCAGCCGGGCACGTGGGGTACCGCCAGGGCGCAGGTCGCGGCATTCGTCGGGGCGGATCGTGGCCGGCTGGATTGTCCCAGTTGACCAACTCGCGGGTACGGGCCCATTCGCGGTGATTCGCTTCGATCCCTGAGCGAAGGTGCTCGCGGCCTAGCGGCTCTCACTGGTCTGCGTCTGCCCTCGCGGCCCTGCGAGCTCCACCTGCAAGCCCCCGTATGGCGAGCGGCTGAAGGTGATTGTCAGAGCGTGCAAGGCGGCCACGCGGTGTGCGATGTCGAGCCCCAGGCCGGTGCCGCCGGGCGCGCGCGTGCGGGCGGCCTCACCGCGAAAGCCCCGTTCAACGGCGCGCGCGAGCTCTTCATCGGACATCCCGGGGCCATCATCAACCACGCTCAGCACGAACGTGGGCGGTGCGGTCGCCGCAGCCTCCAACAACACGGCGACGTGACCACCGGCGCGGTTATAGCGAATGGCGTTATAGACCACGTTGCCCACCGCCTGCTCGAGCAAGGTCACGTCGCCACGCACAGTGACCGTGCGCGCTGGCACCGCGTGGTCGAGCGACACCCCGATCCCGGCGGCGAGAGGCTTGTGCCGGCTCACCACCCGCTCGACCAGCGCCGAGAGGTCGACATCGGACAACTGCAAGAAGGTCTCGCCGGCGTCGAGCTTGGCCGCAACGGCGAGGTTGTTGATGAGCGCGCCGAGGTAATGCGCCTCGTTCATCACGTGCCCGACGGTCTCTTTGTCGGGCGGCCGTTGGTCCAGGGCACGTCGCTGAAGCTCGGCGAGATGACCCAGCAAGACGGTGAGCGGAATCATGACGTCGTGGACCGTATTGGCGACGAACTCGCGCAGGGCGCCTTCGTTGCGCCGCGCGCGCTCCAAGGCCGTCCGCGCGCGCGCGCCCGCCTCGTTGAAGGCCCTCGCGAGGGCGCTGACCTCGTCATCCCCGAACGTGGGAACCTCGCGCGCATACTCCGCCTCGGCCGCTCGGCGTATCGCCATCTCGAGCCGACGAATGCGGCGAACGAGCGGGCCGGCCGCGAGGAGCACGACGGCCAAGACGCCTGCCAGCGGCAAGAGCCACACATGGGTCGCGGGCAAGATTCCGCCGAGCCAGGGCTCGGTCGTCCCCTCCGCGAGGATGTACGCGCACGGGCCCGTGCCATTGCCGGCGCGCACGAGCACGCGGACCGAGCCCGCCAAAGGCTGAGAAGGACCGGCCCGGTCGGGAAACCACGAGGTCAAAGAGAGCGCCTCGCGGCTCCGCGCCCGTTTGCGGACGGCCTCCGACAGAATCGGCGCAGCCCGATTTTGAGAGACCAGCTCGCCGTCGTAGGCGAAGAAGGTCGCGGGACGGCTGTGCGGGAAGGGGCGAAAGGGCGCCTCCCCTGGAGCTTGCCACTCGGGCAGAGGTGGAGGCGGTCGTCCAATGCCCGGCGCCGCGCCTCGGTCCCCCGGCGGAGGACGCGGAGGTCCAGCGGAGTCCCCGCCCGGACCGGAGCCTTCGCGTTCGGCGCCCCATGTCTGGGGCTCGGCTTCACAACGCGCACGCCAACCCGGCGAGGACAAGAGATGGCGCGTGAAGGTCGTGAGCTCGTCTTCGGCGGCGAGCCGGCGCGAATGCTGGTCCCACACCACGAGCCCCACGACCATCGGTACGCTGCCCGCCAAGGTCGCCAAGGCCAGGCGAGGACGGAGCCTCATTCGGGCTTATCGGCAAGGAGGCGGTAGCCGATCCCCCACACGGTTTGAATGACGGCGCCAGCGCCCAGCTTCTTGCGAAGGCGCGAGATGTGCACGTCGAGCGTGCGTTCGTCGCCATCCCGATCGGGATCGAGCGCCCGCTCGACGAGCGCGCGCCGGGCGACTGCGGCGCCCGCGCGCTCCGCCAGCGCCACCAAGATGTCGAGCTCCACCTTCGTCAGGGCAACGGGCTCCCCCGCGACCGTCACTTCGCGGCGATCTTTGGCGATACGCACGTCACCAACTTGCAGGGTGCCATCGCGCGCCAGCACGGGCCGGCGCAGGCGCGCCCGCACGCGCTCGACCAACTCTTCGGGCCAAAACGGCTTTGTCATGTAGTCATCGGCGCCGAGCTTTAGGCCACGGACCTTCTCGGCCGTGTCGTTTCGTGCCGTCAAGATCAGCACAGGCACGTCCGAGAACGCGCGCAGACCCTTGAGCACATCGAAGCCGTGCGCCGAAGGGAGCATCAAGTCGAGAAGGACGAGGTCGACGTTCGCGAGATCGGAGGCTCCGAGCGGGCGCCCGTCGGTCAGCCACCGGCTCTGGAGTCCCGCCCGCTCGAGGTGCTTCACCAATTGCGCGCCGAGCTCTCGGTCATCTTCGATGATGAGCACGGAACCCGGCATGCTTCGTTTCATTGTCGCGCCCCCGGCCCGAGGTGTCCACCGCACGAGGGCCGAGCCGAGCTACACCGCCACGCCGACGGTCAGGGAAATCGCGTAGCCGTCGCTGGGATTTCCGGTGACGGTGGGCAACTCCAGGGTGTAGCCGTCGCTGAACACCATGTCCGTCATGAGGCTGGTCTGCGCCAGGTTCGCGACGCTGGCCGTGTATCCGCTCGCCGTGTTGTAGACGGCGCTGCAGGCGTCCTGCGGCATCGCCATCTGCGAGGTCTTCACCTTGCCGCGGCCCGCAATGGCATCGCTCGCGCTGCTATAGACCTCGAAGTGGATGTGCGGCCATCGTCCGGAGTAACAGCCTGGGAAGATCGTGGTGAACGTCAGGAGGCCATACTCGTCGGCCTCTTGCATTCCGCGCAGGTAGTTCTGATTGGTGTCCGTATAGAGCGAGTACTTTCCGTCCTGCGTGCAATGCCACAAATAGACGGCGTAGCCAGACAACGGGACGCAGCCCCCCTTCGTGTTCACCACCTTGAGCGTCACCTTTGCCATCACCCCTGCGGCGGTGCCGCTGTAGCTGCCAAAACTCGACCGAATGTCGCTGCGCACGATGCCGCTCATCGTGAGCGCGTTCGGTCCGTTGGTCCCGTCGCCGGGATAGGGTCCGCCGGTCTCCTCGGGGATCTCGGCGCAGGTCGCCGATGCCCCGCCAGCACCGCCCGTCGCGGAGACGCCGCCGGCGCCTGATGCGCCGCCCGTGGCGGATGCGCCGCCCGCGCCTCCCGTCCCGGTGCCAGCGCCGCTCGTTCCCCCAGTGCTGCCCCCGGCGCTGCCCCCGGCGCCGCCTGGCGTGTCATTGCCGCAGGCCAAGAGCGGCACCGCCGCGGCTCCCGCCATCCAGCCCAAGAAACGCCGCCGGTTGGCGAGCTCCAGCATGCGCGTCAGGTCAGCCTGCAGCCCCTCGGAATGCGCCGGGCCACCTTCGCCCTCCATCCGACGCACCTCGTACGTCGCGGGCGTGAGGGTAGAAGAAATCCGTCCACGCTTGCTCATCGTCGCTCCTTTGCTGGGGTTCCCGTCACCCATCGAAGAGCGTAGAGAAAAGATCTTGCGCGAATCTAAAGCACGCGAAGGACACCGCGGGAGCGTGACGCGTCACATCTCGCGTCGGCCGCGCACGCCTGGCCCGGTGGGCCCGCCTATCGCTGGCACACGGATTTTGTGGGGAGGCACGCCTTTCCGTTCGGGCAATCGGCGGCCGTCGAGCACCCGCGTTGCAACCAGCCGTCGTCGGCGACGTTGATGCAGGAGTGGCCCTGCAATCGGCCGAAGCACGGCAGGCGCGGCAGTCATTGCCGGAGCAAACCCGGGCGTTCGGGTCAGACCGGCAGCGCCAGCTCGCGCCAGCGCACCATGCCGCCGGCGATGTTTGCCACGCGCGCACGGCCGGCCTTCTCGAGGATGACGGTGGCCATGGCGGCGCGCCGGCCGGTCTGGCAGATGACGACCACCGGCTTGTCGTCCGGCACGTCGGCCAGCCGAGCCCGCAAGTCGTCCAGCGGAATCAGCTGCGCGCCCTCGATGTGGCCCAGCTCGCCGTTCGACTCGGCCGGCGTGCGCACGTCGAGGACGTGCAGCTCGGCCCGGTGGCTGGCGACCCACTCGGGGTCGATCTCGGGGATGCCGGCATAGGTCCGCACCACCGGGGCCCAGGTGGCCGGGGGCGGCGGCGCGGCCCCGTCCGGACGGCCGGCGCGCAGGTTGGCCGGCACCGCCACGGCCAGCTGCTTGGGGTGGGGCAAGCCGAGGTTCTGCATGTAGCCGACGAAGTCCTCCTCGCGCGCGCCGCCGCCGATGCGCGCGTTGAAGGCGCGCTCTTCGCCGATGGTGCTGACGGTGCGCCCCTCGTAGTCGTGGGCCGGATAGACCAGGCAGGCGTCGGGCAGCGTGAAGAGCTGCTCGCGGATCGACCGATACAGCCGGTGCGCGTCGCCGCTCTGAAAGTCGGTGCGTCCGGCGCCGCGGACCAGCAGCGCGTCGCCCGTGAAGACGGCGGCGCGGTCCGGCGTCACGAACGACAGGCAGCCGTTCGTGTGCCCAGGGGTGGCGCGCACCTCCAGCGCCAGGCTCCCGAAGGGGACGACGTCCCCGTTGGCCAGCGGCAGGTCGACGTCGCTGGCTCCGTACGCCGCCGACAGCCCGATGCGGCTGCCGAACGCCGACTTCATGAGCCAGGCACCCGTGACGTGGTCCGCGTGACAGTGCGTGTCCAGCGTGGCGACCAGCCGGAGCCCGAGCTCGCGGATCAGCGCGGCGTCGCGCGCGTGCTGCTCGAACACACAGTCGACCAACACCGCCTCGCGGCTGGTCTCATCCGCCACCAGGTAGGTGTAGGTGCTGGAGGTTGGATCGAACAGCTGGCGGAACAGCACGGGATTCGGCCGAAGCCGCCCAGATCGTATCACGCGGGGGCGCCGCCCAGCGGGTGCGCTCGGGCCTGATCGTCGTCAGGCGACCGTCAGAACGATCTTTCCCTGTACCGTCCCGGCGTTCAGCAGCTCCATTGCTCGCCGGGCCTCGAGGAGCGGCAACGTCGTGCTCACCAGAGGGTCGAGTTGTTTGGCGGCGAAGAGCGCGAAGATCTTCGGCAGGTCCTCGCGGAACGGCCTTGGATCTTTGCGGTACAGCATCGTGATTCCGTAGAACGTCCCGCGTCGTCCTCTCAATCGCGCGCCGACCAGCAGATTGGCGAACATTCGTATCGTCGCGAAGGTTCCCTTGGCGCCCATGAACCCGTAGCCGACCACGATTCCGCCGCGTTTCGTCGCGCCGATGCACGGCCCGATGTTGGCGCCGCCGACGGCGTCGAACGTGCAATCGACGCCGCCCGGTTCCAGCTGGCGTACCAGACGATCGAGCCGTCCGGCCTGGTAGTCGATCGGGATCGCGCCAAGCTTCCGGACGGTTTCGTGCTTCTTGGCAGACGCGGCGCCGTAGGTCCTCACGCCGGCCAACCGGAGGATCTGCAGCGCCGCTGTGCCGACGCCGCCCGCGGCGCCGGTGACCAGCGCGGTTTGCGCCGCTCGAACCTTGGCCACGCGGTGCACCATCTGCCAGGCGGTCGCGTAGTTCAGGATGGCCCCCGCGGCCTGCACGTCGGTGACGCCGTCGGGGATGGGCAGGAAGTGCTCTGCCCCGCGGACCATCAGATCGGCGAAGCCGCCGTAGACGGTGAGCGCGGCGACCCGCTGGCCCAGGGTGAAGCCGGACACCCCCGGGCCGATCGCGTCGACCGTTCCCGCGACCTCATACCCGGCGACAACGGGGATCTTGGGCGCGAACCGGTACTTGCCCGCCAGCACCATCAGGTCGGTCGCGCCGACACCGGCTGCGCGCACGCGCACCCGCAGTTGGCCGGCCCGCGGTTCTTCCACCGGCAGCTCGGCGCAGGTCAGCGCCTCCGGGCCGCCCGCCCGGGTCACCATCATCGCCCTGTACGTGGCGCTCATCGACTCTGATGTATCACGGGCGACCAACAGCCGACCTGAGTGCAGATTGCGTCAGGCGCTCGGCTTGCGCGGGCGGGGCAGGTCGAACTCGGACAGCCGTGAAACGAGCGTGCGGCGCGAGACGCCGAGCAGCTCGGCGGCCTTGCTCTGGTTGCCGCCGCAGCGGTCGAGCGCCTCGACGATCCGCTGGCGCTCGAGCGATTTGATCTCGCCTTGCAGTCCTTCGCCGCCGGCGGGCGGGCGCACCGGCCCCGCGGCGGCGGCGGCGCGAGCATCAGTCGACAGCTGGCGGGGCCTGAGCAACCCAGGCGGCAAGTGCTCGGGAAGGATCGTGTCGCCCGCGCAGAGAACGCAGGCGCGCTCGATTGCGTTGCGGAGCTCGCGCACGTTGCCGGGCCAGTCATGGCGGCGCAGCAGGTCCAGCGCCTCCGCAGACATCTGCAGCGGCGCTGCCCGATCCAGGTCGCGGCAGGCCGCTTCGACGAAACGTGTGACCAGCAGCTCCAGCTCGGCGGGGCGCTCGCGCAGAGGCGGGATCTCCAGCGTGATGCCGGCCAGGCGGAAATAGAGGTCGGAGCGGAACCGTCCGGAGCGACTGTCGCCCTCGATGTCGCGGTTGGTGGCCGCCACGAAGCGAACGTCGATCGGCCGCGGGCGCGTCGATCCGAGACGCACGACCGCGCGCTCCTCCAGCACCCGCAGCAGCTTCCCCTGGGTCGGCAGCGGCATCTCGCCGACCTCGTCCAGGAACACGGTCCCTCCGTCGGCCGCCTCGAACAGGCCGGCGCGCGCGGTGACCGCGCCCGTGTAGGCGCCCTTCTCGGCGCCGAACAGCTCGCCCTCCAGCAGCGACTCGGCCAGCGCCGCGCAGTTGATCCCCATGAAGGGTCCGGCCGCGCGGGGAGAGCCCGCGTGGATGGCGCGGGCCATGACCTCCTTGCCCGCCCCCGTCTCACCGAGCAGCAACACGCTGATCGACGCCCGCGCCGCGCGCGCCGCCTGCTCGTACACCGCGCGCATCGCCGGCTCGCGAACGACCGCGCCCACACCCGCCGCCGCACCGGTCGCGAGGTCGGGCACGTGGACGGCCCGCGCGCGCCGGACCACCAGGCTGGCGGTCCCCAGCAGGATCCGCTCGCCCACGCCCAGCTGGGCCTTCCGCCGGACCAGCTGCTTGATGCCCAGAGTCTCGTTGCTGGCGCCGGGGCCGGCGTTCTCGCGGATGAAGATGCCGTTGGCGCCGCCGAGGTCCTCGATCTCGATCTTGCCGTCGGCGACGCGCAGGACCGCGTGGCGCCGCGACACCGACGGATCATCGACACGGACGGTGTTGCCCTCGTCGCGCCCGATCGTGACCTCGCCCGAGGCGGGCAAGTCGCAGGTTCGAACCTGCTCACCCAGGAAGACGGTGATCTGAAGCTTGGCGGCCACCGGGGCCGCAGTATATCCACACCCTGCTGACCGAAGCGCGCGGAGATCGATTGTCGCCGCCGGGTGGCCGACGTGTATCAGCGAAAAAGAACGACGCAGATGAACGTGGCGACTGCCGCGTAGATCGCCGCCAGCGCGACGCGCTCCCGCACCGACAGCGTCGCCCCGTTTCGAGGACGGCGCGCGAACGGGTTCATCGCGTCGGCCGAGAGGTCGGCCACCTTCGGGGCCGACCGCGCGCGCCGGTTGACAGTGGGCGCCGGGGTCATCGGCCGGATCGGGTAGTGGAGCCTCGCGGTCGTCATCGTGTCCTCCTCGTCGGTCGGACGGAGGACTGAGCAAGGCCCGGGCCAAGACGACCACCGCCCGCTCGTTCGCTCGCGAACAGGCGAAGTCGGCGGATTGCAACCGCCTTGCCTGCCCGCCAGGCGCCGCATCGCGCCCTTCTCCCCGCCGGAGGGTTGAGCAAACGTTGCGCAAGGTGAGCAACGTTTGTCCTCGGGCCTTGCGCATCGCCGGATTCGGGCGACCGGCGGCGTGCGAAATCTCCATGAATCGCCTGGTCCGCGGCTTGCTCAAGCGACCGGGCGGAGGAATCGCATGCCGTCCAGAACCACCGTCACCCGCTCCGGCGCCGTCCTGCTGCTCTCCGCCGTCTCGATCGGCGCGTGTGGCGCTGGCGAATCCGTGGATTCGCCAGTCGCCGCGTCGGATTGGGCGACCACCCAGCCCGACACGCAGGTCGTGCTCTCGTTGGTCGCAAACGACTTCGCCCGTCCACCGGCCACGCTCGACCTCACGTCCCTCGATCTCGAGCCGGCGAGGCCGGGTGCGCAGTCGGAGACCACGACCGACGCCGGCTTCTACCTGCTGAACTGCACCGGTGACGTCCTCTTCATCCCGGCGCCCGGCTTCACAGGCGTCGCGGCGGCGTCCTATACGATCGCCGACAGCCTCGGCCAGGTCTCGACCCCCGCCCGCATCGTCGTCAACGTGCGGGCGGATTAACAAAATGGAAACGTCGAAAAGAGACCCGCGCGCGTATCATCGGCCCGATGTCTCGGGGGGTGCATCCGTGAGACGCGCTGCGGTCATCGCCGGGCTGCTCGCGATCGCCGGGTGCCGCCAGATCGCCGGCATCCAGGACCGGCCGAAACCGTGTGCCGACCCCAACACGATCGACGACCTGGAAGACGGCGACAACGCCATCTGTCGATCGAACGGGCGCCAGGGGGCCTGGCACATTTACAGCGACGGCACCAGCACGGATCTGACGCCCGAGCCGACCTTCAAGCCGACGCCGATCCCGAACGCCGAGCGTGGGGCCAGCCGCTACGCCGCCCACATGAAAGGATCGGGGTTCACCGACTGGGGCGCGCTCATGGCTGTCGACCTCAACACCGAGGGTGTTCATCGGGACACGTACGACGCGAGCTTCACGGGCGCCATCACGTTCTGGATGAAGAGCAACGTCCCGGTGACGGTCAACTTCGTCACGCCCGACACGGTTCAGCCCGCGAACGGCGGAGACTGCGTCGACACCGCGACCGCGCACAACTGCGACAACCACTTCGCGTTCCAGATCACCGCCCCGTCGCCGACCTGGACGCAGTTCCGCGTCCCTTACCCGGCGCTTCACCAGTCGGGCTCCGCGACCTGGAAGCCGCGCGAGCTCTACGGCATGGAGTTCAAGGTGGGGCCGGGCGTCCCTTTCGACGTCTGGGTGGACGACCTGGCGTTTGAATTTTGCAGCAACACCGAATGTCTTCCGACCTGCAACGATCCAAAGCTTCCCGTTGCCTGCCACAAACGAACGACAAACGGTCATCCAGCGGGATGTTTCCCCACTGACGCCGACTGCGCCGCGATCGACGACTGGTGTGCCGACCCGATGCTGATCGACGACCTGGAAGACGGCGACGGAGGCATCTGCCCGTCCAACGGACGCAACGGCAATTGGTTCGTCGTCGGCGACGGAACCAGCACGAACGTGACGCCGCCTCTCGGGCTCGCGGGCTTCGTCGCGGATCTGATCGAAGACGGAGGCCGAGGTGCGAGCCACCGAGCGGCCCACTTCTCGGGCTCGGGCTTCACGGAGTGGGGTGCGCTCATGGGCCTCAACATGCCGGACGGCGCGACCTACGACGCCAGCACAGCCGGCGGCATCACCTTCTGGATGAAGAGTAACGTCCCTGTCGCAGTGCAGGTTCTGACGCGGGCCACCGAGCCCCAGACCTACGGCGGCACGTGCCAGGACACCGCGACCGCGCACAACTGCAACAACCACTTCGCGTTCCAGATCACCGCCGCGGCGTCCGACTGGAAGCAGGTCAAGGTGCCGTTCGCGGCACTTCGCCAGTCGGGCTCGGCGGTCTGGAATCCATCGCAGTTCAACGGCGTCCAGTTCGTGGTCGGCCCGAACGCGCCGTTCGACGTCTGGATCGACGACGTCGCCTTCTACACCTGTACCGGAGCCGCGTGCGCGCCGACCTGTATCGATCCCAAGGTGCCCGTCGGCTGCTCGGCAGTCGCGACGCACCCGGCCGCTTGTCTGCCGCCGCAGGCGGATTGTGCGTCGATCGACGTCGGGTGCGGCAGCGATCCGATGTTGATCGACAACCTGGAAGACGGGAACGGCGTCATTTGCGGTCTGGGCGGCCGCGACGGAACCTGGTTCGTCGGCTCAGACGGCACCAGCAGCGATCTGACTCCCGCCGCGGGCTCGCCCGTCTCGCCGACCCGCATCCCTGGTGGCAGAGACGGCAGTCAATACGCCATTCGTCTGGCCGGCTCTGGCTTCACCGATTGGGGCGCTCAGATGAACGTCAGCTTGAACGACGGGGCACCGTACGACGCCTCGGCCGCGACCGGCCTCCGGTTCTGGATGAAGGGTAACGCGGCCCACGTGACCGTCTCGATGGAGACGACCGCGACGCTGCCGACGACGGCGGGCGGAACCTGCGACGCGAGCGCACAGAGCTGCTACAACGCTTTCTACTTTCCCATCGCGCCCGATGCGGAGGCCTGGCAGCAGTACGACGTCCCATTCGCGGCGCTTCGCCAGCCAGCTGCTACCGCCAACGCGACCGGCAACCTCTTGCCCGGCTCCGCGACCTTCGATCCGTCCCAGCTCGTGACGATCAAGTTCACCGTCCCCGGGGGCCGGGCAACCCCGCCGTTCGAGATCTGGATCGACGACCTCGGCTTTTACACCTGCTCCGGCGCGGCCTGCCTTCCGAGTTGCCACGAGCCCGACCGCCCGGTCGCCTGTCCGGCAATGGCCGGCCGTCCCGGGGACTGCTTCCCGGCGGGAACCAATTGCGCCACCGAGACGGACGTCATCCACAGCGTCGCAGCCTGGGGGAGTGGTCCGAACGACGTCTGGGCGGTCGGCTATTCGGGCGTCACGTACAACGGGGCGGTGCTTCACTACGACGGCGCGCAGTGGGCGCGCGTCGACGTCGGCAGCGTTCCGCCGCTCTGGGACGTCACGGGGAGCAGCGCCGGAGACGTCTGGCTCACGGGCGACCACGGGACCGTCGTGCGACGGTCGGGCTCGGCGTGGTCGAGCACGACCGCCGGCACGGACGCCAGCCTGAGCGCGGGTTGGGCGAACAGCGCCGGCGACGCCTGGGCGATCGCGTATCCGGGCGTGGTGCGCCGCTGGAACGGCTCGACCTGGTCGGCGGTCACCAGCGTCGACAAGTGGTTGCTGGGCCTGTGGGCGAGCGCGCCGAACGACGTCTGGGCCGTCGGCGACGGCGGCACCATCCTTCACTTCGACGGGACTGCCTGGTCCCCGAAGGCGAGCTCGACGACGGTGTTCTTGAACCGGGTCTGGGGCAGCAGCGCGACCGACGTCTGGGCGGTCGGCGATTCCGGGCCGGTGCTTCACTTCGACGGCACCCACTGGGCCGCCAGCCCCGGCGTCACGGGCGTCGGCTACCTCGGCGTCTGGGGCAGCAGCCCCACCGACGTCTGGGCGGTCGGGTACTCGGGCGGCATCGCCCACTGGAACGGCACCGCCTGGTCCACCGTCGCGGATCCCGTGAAGCAAGACCTTTGGGACGTCTGGGGGAGCGCCGCCAACGACGTCTGGGCGGTCGGGGTGAACGACACCATCCTCCACTTCGACGGCATGGCCTGGCAGCCGATCGCGGTGACCTGGTGACCGCCTCCCTCGATGACACGCCCGTCGCGACGGTCCGGCAGCCTACTTCTGATCGGCGTACGGATCTGCCGCGGGCAGAGGTTTGGCGGCAACCGCGTCTGAGCCGGCCGGCGATCGGCGCGCGGCCGTCCGCTTCTTCGCAAGCGACCGAACGGGTTCGTCCAGCGACGGCGGACGAGAGGTGGGCACGTTGACGGGAGCCGGAGCGGCGGTGGTGGTCGGCGCCGGTGTTGCGGCGGGCGTGGGATTCGGTGCGGGTGACGGCGCCTGCGGCGCGATCGATGTCGCCGGTGGCGCGGCGCGGTCCGGACGCCGGACGACCAGCAGGCCGGTGACGGCGGCAACGACGACGACCACGGCCACCGCGATGCCTGCCAGCGGACGCCTGCGCACCTTCTCCAGTCCGTCCGTCGTCCGACCCGCCACCGGCGCCGCGACGGACGGCCGGCGCATCGCGCCCCGGGTGGCCGCCAGCGTCGGCAGACCTAGCGCGGCCGACAGCGCCTCGACCTGCTCGGCGGCCGAGGTGAAGCGCTCGTCGGGGTTCCGGTGACAGGCGCGCGCGAACCAGGCGTCGAACGCCCCGCCCAGCTCGGGGTGCCGGTCGGACGGCGCGCGCATCGGCTCGTGAAGCAGCTGCGCGAGGATGCTGATCGGATCGCCCCGGAAGTAGCTCTCGCCGGCGAGCAAGCGGTGCGCGACCAGCCCCAGCGCAAACCGATCGGTCGCGGGCGTGACGCGCGCGCCGGACGACGCCTGCTCGGGCGCCATGTAGCGGGGGGTGCCGATGATCTGGCCTTCACCAGTGGCGCCGGTCCCCTCCTCCGCCAGCTTGACGATCCCGAAATCGAGCACTTTGATGATCGGCGGCCGGTCTTCGCTGGTCGCGAGGAAGATGTTCTCCGGCTTGAGGTCGCGGTGCACGATGCCCAGGCGGTGGGCCTTGTCGATCGCGATCGCGACCTGGCGCAGCCAGTCGACCACGGTCGACGCGTCCGGGCGCTCGGTGGCGGCCTTTCGTTCGAGGTCCATGCCCTCCAGGAGCTCCATCACCAGGAACGGGGCGCCGTCCAGCTCGGGCGAGACGTCGGCGTCGGTCACGCGCACGACGTGGTCGCTCTTGATGCGCGCCGACGCCCGCGCCTCGCGCTTGAAACGTTCGAGATCTTCGGGCGATGCGCCCACGCCCGACAGCAGGACCTTCAGCGCCAGACGCTCGCCGGTGCGCGCGTGCTCGACCTCGTAGACCGCGCCCATGCCGCCCTTTGCGATGAGACGAACCGGCTGGTATCGACCGGCAATGAGGGCGGGGAGCTTCGGCGCTGTGTTCATCCCAACGAGCGCGCCCAGCCTAACACGGCCTCCGCGATTGACCCGCGCGTGGCGGTTTACGAATATCGGAGTGTATGGAAATGGGGCTGAGGCTGAGGGGTGTTCGGCGCGTGGGATTGGCGGCGGCCCTCTTCTCCGGTCTGTCGGCGCTACCCGGCTTCGCGGCCGCGGAGCCGAGCGCCGACGACAGGGCACTGGCGACAGCGCTGTTCCGCGAGGCGCGCGCCCTGATGACGGACGGGCACACCTCGGAGGCGTGCCTGAAGTTCGCCGAGAGCCATCGCCTGGATCCGAGCGGTGGCACGATCCTGAACCTCGCGCTCTGCCACGAGAAGGAGGGGAAGCTCGCCCGGTCGTGGAGCGAGTTCACGGAGGCGATCGCTTTTGCCCGCCGTGACTACCGCGCCGACCGCGAAGCCGAGGCGCAGGACCACGCCCGCCAGCTGGAACCGCGGCTATCTCGTCTGACGATCGTGGTGAGCGACCCGGCGCGGGTCGAGGGCCTGCGCGTCGAGAGCGACGGGCGCGAGCTGACGCCGCCGTCCTGGTCGCTGGCGATCCCCGTCGACGGCGGCGCGCACGTCGTGCGCGCGAGCGCGCCGGGCCGACTGCCCTGGAGCACAATCGTCAAGCTGCCGGAGGAGGCCGGCGCCGCGACCGTCGACATCCCGGCGCTCGCGCTCGCGCCGCCCCCGCCTCCGCCGCCACCCCCAATCGAACGGCCGGCGGCGCTGATCGCGAGCCCTGCCGCTGCGCCCGTGGGCAATCCACGTCGAACGACGGCCTGGATCGCCGGGGGGGCCAGCGTGGTCCAGATCGGGCTCGCCACCTACTTCGGTTTGCAGGCGTTCAGCCTGAAGTCGGACGTCAATCGCAACGACGACGCCGTCCGTTCCGCAGATCGCTCGACGATTCTGTTCGCGACCGGGCTCCTCACCGCCGGCCTCAGCGGATACCTGTTCTGGACGGCGCGCCGCGCCGGCCACGATTGACGGTTCAGTTCTCCGGCAGGCCGGCCGCTCAGTGCCCGATCATCCAGGGGCGCCCCTCCGATGCGGACGCTTTGGGCGCCGCCGGCGGCTGCGCGTGAGTCCGTCGACGCAGGCGCGGAGCGCGCTCTCGCGCCGCGCTTCCGCGCCCGACCTTGACCCCTGCCAGGTGAACGGCGGACAGGATTCGCGGCGATCGCCGCGAGCAGGCCGGGCACCTGTCTGGCAGGGTCGCTTGCGTCATCGGATGCGCGGCCTCGAAGACGCCGCACGAGGGACAGGCATATTCGTAGAGCGGCATGTCGTTCCTGCCAATCAGACCGGAAGGATGCTTTTGTCGAAGATGGCGGTCGGCAGCGCCAGCGTGCAGCACGCGTTCGGGATGTCGACGACGCCGCTGATGCGGCCCTCGACGGGCGCACAGCTCAGCAGCAGATAGGCCTGCTCGCCCGTGAACCCGAACTTCTTCAGGTACTCGACCGCGTTGAGGCACGCCCGACGGTAGGCCACGTGCGCGTCCAGGTAGTATTGCTCGCCCGTCGTCTCGTCGACCGAGATCCCTTCGAAGACGAGGAACTCCGAGTAGCGCGGCTCGACGGGACCTGGCTTGAAGATCGGGTTGATCATCCCGTACTTCGCCATGCCGCCTTTGATGACGTCGACGTGCAGGTCCAGGAAGCCCGCCATTTCGATCGCGCCGCAGAAGGAGATCTCGCCGTCACCCTGGGAGAAATGGATGTCGCCCATCGAGAGCTTCCCGCCCGACACGTAGACCGGGAAGTAGATCCGTGACCCCTTGGAGAGGTTCTTGATGTCGCAGTTGCCGCCGTGCTCGCGGGGCGGCACGGTCCGCGCGGCCTCCGACGAGACCCGATCGAACGCGGCCCCCTTGAGCGTCCCGAGGACCGCGTTCTTGGGGTTGGGCAGGTTCGCCAGGGGTGGAACCTTCGGCTTCCAGTCCGGCCCCCCCTTGTCGATCAGCGCCTTCTCACGCTTGTTCCACTTGCCCAGCAACTCGGCGGACGGCGCGCACCCGATGAGACCGGGGTGCGAAAGACCCGCGAAGCGGACACCGGGGATGTGCCGCGAGCTGGCGTAGATCCCCTGGATGTCCCAGATGGCCTTGGCAGCCTTTGGATAGTGATCGGTGAGGAAGCCGCCGCCGTTCTCGCGGGCGAAGATCCCCGTGAAGCCCCACTCGTCGCCCGGCAAGCAGCCGATGTCCAGGATGTCGACGACCAGGATGTCTCCCGGCTGCACGCCCTCCACGTTGATGGGTCCGCTCAGGACGTGGACCACCGAGAGCTCGACGTCCTTCACGTCCGCCGGGCTGTCGTTGTTTTTGATCTGTCCGTCCGTCCAGTCCTTGCACTCGACGCGGAAGGAATCGCCCGGCTTGACGGAAACGACGGCCGGGATGTCGGGGTGCCAGCGGTTGTGTCCCGGGATCTCCTGCTCCGCGCAGGTCTTCGTGAGATCGATCTTGATGAGCGTCTTCGGCATGACTTTTCCCCGAGGTTAGAGTTTGGCCTTGTGGTTCACGTGACTAGACGGACAGGAGCCGCCCCAGCGTGTCCTCGTCGATCTCCGCGCGGGCGCTCTCCCGAATGATTCGCCCGCGCTCGATGACCAGGATCCGGTCGGCGACCGCCAGGGCGAACGTCAGCACCTGCTCCGAGACCACGATGGCGATCTGCCACCGGTCCCGGATGCGCTTGAGGATGTCGACCAGGTCCTTGATGATCGACGGCTGGATCCCCTCCGTCGGCTCGTCGAGCAGCAGCACCTTCGGCTTGCTGGCCAGCGCCCGCGCGATGACGAGCTGCTGCTGCTGCCCGCCCGACAGGTTGCCGGCCCGCCGCTTCTTCATCTCCAGCAGCACGGGGAAGAACTCGTACAGCTCGGGCGGGACCCGCTCCTTGCTCGTTCGCAGGCCGGCCTCGATGTTCTCCTGCACCGTCAGGGTCGGGAACACCATGCGGCCTTGCGGGACGTAGCCGAGGCCGTCGGCGACGCGGTCGTACGACTCCTCCGCCGTCACGTCCTTCCCGCAGACTTCCACGCGGCCGGCCTTGACCGGCAGGATGCCGATCATCGCCTTGAACAACGTCGTCTTGCCCATGCCGTTTCGGCCCATCACCGCGACGATCTCGTCCTTCTTCACCGACAGCGACAGGTCCGGGATCACCTGGCTCTGGCCGTAGCTGACGCTCAGGTGGTCGACGTGCAGCAGCGCCGGCGCTGGCTTCGCGATGTCAGTGTCCAAGGTAGACCTCCACGACCTTCGGGTCGCTCTGGACCTTCTCCATGCTCCCCTCGGCAAGCCACTTCCCCTGGTGAAGGACCGTCACGCGGTGGGCGATGCTGCGCACGAAGTCCATGTCGTGCTCGACGACGACCACGGCGCAGTGCTCACCGATCCGCTTGAGGAGCTCCGCCGTCTTCTCGCGCTCCGGCACGCTCATGCCAGCCACCGGCTCGTCCAGCATCATGAGCAGCGGGTCCTGGATCAGCAGCATCCCGATCTCCAGCCACTGCTTCTGCCCGTGGCTCAGGAGCTCGGCCGGCGAGTAGAGCCGCGCGGTCAGATCGACGATCTCGGCGATCTCCTCGACGCGACGGATGATCTCGGGCGTCCGCTTGAAGGCCCAGGCGCCGAACGCCGTTCGCCCATGCGGGTAAGACATCTCGAGGTTCTCGAACACGGTGAGCGACTCGTACACGGAAGGGGTCTGGAATTTGCGACCGATCCCCTTCCGGACGATCTCGTGCTCGCGAAGCCGGATCATCTGCTCTCCCTGGAACAACACGCTGCCGCTGTCGGCCCGCGTCTTTCCGGAGATGAGATCCAGCACCGTGGTCTTGCCGGCGCCGTTCGGGCCGATGATGGCGCGCAGCTCCTTCTTGTCGATGTAGAACGAGAGGTCGTCGACTGCCCGGAAACCGTCGAATGACACCGTGAGCCCCTCGACGGCCAGAAGGTAGGCGCGATCGGGAATCTTCTGAGCTTGCGTCGTCATGGCGTCGACTCCTTCAACTCCGGGGACTCGGTGGCGGCGGGCGTCGAAGGCACCGCCGCGGGATCGAAGGAACGGGCGAGCCGCGCCCGCCGGTCGGCGCGCCGCAGCTCCCAGGCGAGGAGCTTCGACCGGATCGAGCTCCGGCTGATCCCGGCCAGCCCGCGGGGGAATACCAGCACCACGCCGATGAAGAGGCCCCCGATCATGATCAGCCAGAGCTGCGGGAACTGCTCCGAGAAGAACGTCTTGCCGAAGTTGACCACCAAGCTGCCGTAGATGGCACCCAGCAGCCAGTCGCGCCCCCCCAGCGCCACGGCGACCACCATGTCGATGGACGGGACGATTCCGACGAAGGATGGCGACATGAAGCCGACCTGCAGCGTGAACATCGCCCCACCGATGGCCGCCAGCACGGCCGCGAACACGAAAGCGAATGTTTTCAGGTTCGCGACGTCGTAGCCCGAGAACCGCACGCGATCCTCGCGATCCCGCATCGCCACCAGCAAGCGGCCCAGCTTGGACCGCGTCAGGTGATAGCAAAGCAGGGTCGCGCCGAGCAGCAAGAAGGCACTCACGAAGTAGAGGATGCGGTGGGCCGAGTCGGTGCGGATGTCCCACCCGTGCATCGTCTTCAGATCGGTGATGCCGTTGATCCCACCGGTGTAGCCCTGCTGGCCGACGATCAAGATCGACAGGATCGCCGCGACGGCCTGGGTGATGATGGCGAAGTAGACGCCGCCGACCCTGCGCTTGAACATCGCGAAGCCGATGATCAGCGCAAGCAGCGCCGGCACCACGGGCACGGCGACCAACGTGAAGGCGAGGCTCTTGAACGGCCTCCAGAAGGCTGGCAGCGCGGTCAGCTGGTTCCAGTCCATGAAGTCGGGGATGCCGGGTGTCGACTGGATGGCGGTGCTGACCTTGTCCGACGCCTCAAGCTTGAGGAACATCGCCATGCAGTAGCCGCCGAGCCCGAAGAACACGCCCTGTCCCAGGCTCAGGATGCCGGCGTAACCCCAGCAGACCACCAGGCCCAAGCCCACGAAGGCGTAGGTCAGATACTTCCCGAAGAGCCCCAGCCGAAACGGTGACAGAAACACCGGGAACACCACCAAGATCAGCGCCGACACGACCAGAAAGGCGTTCCTCTCGGCGGTCGCGCCGAAAAACAGTCCCTGTGCGCGGGTTCGGACCGGGGTCGTCGCGGGCACGGACGCAGGCGCGACCAGTTGTCCAGAAGTCGTCATCGTCATCTCCGTACCCGCACGGCGAACAACCCCTGCGGGCGAATCATCAGAATGATCACGACGGCCGTCAGCGTGAGCACCTTGGCCGTCGATCCGGTCAGGAAGAACTCGGTGGTCGCCTGGGCCTGGGCGATCCCGAAAGCGGCGGCGATGGCTCCGATCAGGCTCTGGGCCCCGCCGAACACGACGACGAGGAACGTGTCGACGATGTACAGCGACCCACTGGTCGGACCCGTCGATCCAATCGTCGTGAAGGAGGCACCCGCGATCCCGGCCAGGCCGCAGCCGGTCGCAAAGGCCCAGCTGTCGATCTTTCGGGTGTTGATGCCGCAGGCCCCGGCGATGACCCGGTTCTGCGTCGTGGCGCGGATCCGGACACCGACGCGCGTCTTGAACAGCAGGACGAACAGGCCCGCCGTCAACAGCACGGTAACGACCATGACCATGACCCCGTTGATGGGGATGTCGATGGTGTCCGTCGGCTTGAACGAGCCCATGAGCCAGTCTGGCAGGACGGCGCTGACCTCTTTCGCGCCGAACACCGAGCGAAAGATCTGCTGCATGATCAGGCTCAGTCCCCACGTGGCGAGGAGGGTGTCGAGCGGTCGTCTGTACAACTTGCTCACCATGAAACGCTCGATCACCCACCCCACCCCGGCCGCCACCACGAACGCCACCACCATCGCGATGATGAAGTACGAGTTGTGCAGCCAGTGGGCCCACCGCTGGCTGATTTCCGACAGCACGTACGTCGTGTACGCGCCGATGGTCATGAACTCCCCCTGCGCCATGTTGATGACGCCCATCTGGCCGAAGATGATGGCCAGGCCCAACGCCATCAACAGCAGCACGCAGAAGTTGCTCAGGCCATTGAACCCCTGCATCGCGAATATCGAGATGAACTCTTTGGCGCTCATCGGTCACCCACCGTCGTCAGAGCATCCGGCTCACTGATAACCTTTCGGGAACGGGTTTGGCTCGATGAGCTTGGACTCGTAGAGAACCTTGTACTGTCCGTCGGCCTGGACCTGCCCGATGCGGAGCTTGCTCCACAGGTGATGATTGCTGTTGTGGATCCGGACGTAGCCCTCGGGCGCCGTCTTGAGCTCGATGCCTCCCGAAGCGGCCACCACCTTGTCGACGTCGAAGCTCTTGGCCTTCTCGACGGCGTCCTTCCAGAGCCAGGGACCGAGGTAAGCGGCTTGAGTCACGTCCCCGATCACCGAGCTGCCGCCCCATCTGGCCTTGAACGCCTTGACGAACTTCTTGTTGTTGTCGTTGTCGAGGCTCTGGAAGTATTTCATCGCGGCGTAGAACCCCTGGACGTTCTCTCCGCCGATCCCGAGAAGCTCGTCCTCGGTGACGGAGATCGTGAGCAGCGTCTGCTTGTCCGAGGTGACGCCCGCGGCTTTGAGCTGTTTGTAGAAAGAGACGTTGCTGCCACCGACGATGATCGCGTAAATCGCGTCCGGCTTCTTCAGCTTGATCTTGTTGATGAGCGACCCGAACTGCGTCGTGCCGAGCGGGTAATATTCCTCGCCCACGACGGTGCCGTGGAGCACGTTTTCGATGTGCTTTCGCGCGATCTTGTTCGACGTGCGTGGCCAGATGTAGTCGGACCCAATGAGAAAGTAGGTCTTGGCTTTCTTCTCTTTGTTGAGCCAGTCGAGCCCGGCCAGGATCTGCTGGGTGGCTTCTTGCCCCGTGTAGAAGACGTTCTTCGACTGCTCGAGCCCCTCGTAGAAGGTCGGGTAGTAGAGCAGCCCGTTCTCCCGCTCGAACACGGGCAACACCGCCTTGCGGGATGCCGAAGTCCAGCAGCCGAAGACGGCAGCCACCTTGTCTGCGACCAGGAGCTTCCTGGCTTTCTCCGCGAAGGTCGGCCAGTCGCTGGCGCCGTCCTCCTGGATGACTTTGATCTTCCGCCCCAGGACTCCGCCCTGGGCGTTGATCTGCTCGATCGCAAGCCGCTCGGCCTGGATGGAACCTGTTTCACTGATGGCCATCGTGCCCGTGGCGCTGTGCAGTTGCCCGACGGTCACCTCCGTGTCCGTCACTGCCAGGCCGGTCGTGTCGACTTGAGACGTGGGCAGCTCTCCCGCGATCGCCGGAGACCCCGTCGCGATCAAGCAGGCGAGCGCGAGCCCGAGGAATGAGACCGGCACCGGCGCCCGGGCCCGATTCACGTGCGAGCGGCATGATCGATATGGATGTGCGGAATTGCGCATTCGTTTGCCCCCTAACAATCGTTGCGATGTGTACGAACGTCTGCTGGCGGCGGTCGACCATCTCGGATGACCGCCTCGTCACAGCTGTCGTATCAAGCGCACGGCGTGGAAGACATGTAGCCGCAGTCAATTCCGGGTTAAATGTCGGTCCGCGCGCCCCGACGAACGCGACACGGGCCACGGTCAGACGGTGACGGCGTTCCGCCAAAGCTCGACACGACGATCGCCGACGTCGAGACACGATGGCGTGGTGATCGCGAAACGATCCGCGGACAGAGGCGCTCGGCTGCCGTCACGTGCGCGCGCGAAGGAAATTCGTCGCGTGTAATCGGCGGCGCGGCTGGTCCTCGTCACGCTGGCCAACGGGCCGCGCCGCTTCAGCGAGGTTCGGCGCGCGATCGTCGACATCTCGAAGCGCGTGCTGATGGAGACGTTTCGGGATCTGGAGCGCGACGGCCGCACCGCGCGCGCCGTGTCCCCGACGAAGCCGTCGAGCGTCGGGTACCGGCTGATGCCGCTCGGCGATCAAGAACGCCCGCCTCGCATTCGACGCGACGTCCTCCCTGTCGACGTGGCGAGCAAGAATCCTTCGGGCCCCCGGCCCCGGCGCCCCTCCGCAGAATTTGCCAGGATCGCCGCCGACTCGGCAGAACCTGCGACCAGAGTCGTCGGCGCAGCCCGGTGCATCCGGCACTGAGCCCTCTGGCACGCCAAGTGCTTCGACAGTGCGGCCATACGGCCGGCGCAGCGGTCGTCCATCATGTGAGCGGAGGCGGTCATGAAGAAGCGGTACGCCTGGGCGCGCGTCATTCCGACGATCCTGCTGTTGCTGGCCGCCGGATGCGGCGGATCGGAGGCGACGAATGTCGACGAGGCTCTCGAGCTTGGGGGCGGCCACGCCTCCCTGTCGGCGGCGTGCTGCCGGCGAGCGCACCCACCGGGCCTGCGCCGGGCCCGCTGCATGGCTGAAGCCAGGATGGGCCGCGGAGTCTGTGCACGGCCGTGCCGTCACGACGGCGGGTCGAGCGACGCGGGCTCGAGCGAGGCAGGTTCTGGCGGGGCCGGCGGAGCCGCCGGGAGTGACGTCAACGGGGGCCAGGCCGGCACCGCGACCGGTGGCGCCCCGGTCAGCGAGGGCGGGGTCCCGATGGGTGGAGCAGGCGGCTCGTCCGCCCAGGACGCGGGTTCAGGCGCCGCGGGCGCCCCCGCAGACGCGGGCGAGCCGGCCGAGTGCCTTGCCTACTCGCCCAAGGACGATTGGCGGCCCGAGAGTCGTGACGGGTACCCCACGGTCCTGTTCGCGACCGATCCGGACAACCTGTGGATGCTGGACCAATCGTCGGCGGTGGTCCGTTTCACCCAGACGAGCCAGGTCCCGGCTCTCATCGCGTTGCCGAACGAGTCCTTCTACGCGCTTTGGGGATCCTCATCCAACGACGTATGGGTCGGCGGGTCGCGACTGCACCACTGGAATGGGGTCGCGTGGTTCGACGTCACGCCGCTGGAGTTGCAGATGGATCCGACGCGCGAGGTCCGCACCCTGGCGGGTCACGCGGCCGACGACATCTGGCTGGCTGCCACCCCGCTGGCGTCGGGTGTCTCCGCGCGACTCTTTCACTGGGACGGGTTGTCGTGGACCGAGCGGACGCCGCCCGAGTCGTTGACCGGCGGCCCCGCCGTCGTGTCCGACATCTGGGCTTCGGCGTCACACGACGCGTGGGCGACGGCACGCTGGCAGGCCGGAGGGGCCGACTGGGGCGGCGTGCTGCGCTGGACGGGGGCTGCCTGGGTGACGGCATCCTCCGGCGATTACTTGCACAACAACTGGCATTCCGTTTGGGGCAGCTCCGACAACGACGTGTGGGTCGTCGGCCAGATCGGCATGGCGCATTTCGACGGCGGCTCCTGGCTGCGGGACAACACCGTCACGAACATCGCCCGGGTCGGCGGCCCCGTCCTGTGGGGCTCCTGCGCCGGAAGCATCTGGACCTTCGGCCCCAAGGCCCAGATCTGGAATTACGACGGCGTTCATTGGTCGCAGGTCCCCTACGACGCCCGGGTGTCGCAGCTGCGGACGGTCACGGGAACGGGACCCTACGATGTCTGGTTCGGCGGCGGTGACTACTCCGGCGGCGGCGTACCGATCACGTTGCGGCGTCGCGCGAACCTGTGCGGCAACGGACGGATCGACCCCGGCGAGACCTGCGACCCACCGGACGGAGCGGCATGCGACGCCTCATGCCACGCAGCGTGTGTCGCCTCGGGCGGCGACTGCAGCACCGGAGTCGCATCCTGCTGCGGCGGATTGCGCTGCCTCGGCGGAACGTGCCAATGCGTCCCGACCGGCAGCTCGTGCAACAGCGGAGACACCTGCTGCACCGGGAGTTGCACGAACGGAACCTGCCGTGAGGCCACTTGCGTCGCCGCCGGCAGTTCCTGCGGCGCCGGAGACACCTGTTGCAGCGGGAGCTGCACGAATGGCACCTGCTGTCAGCGTCTGGGCAACTCGTGCAACGCCAGCAACCCCTGCTGCTCGGGGATGGTCTGCTCACCGCAGGGCCAGTGCGTGCAGCCGCAACCCGCCTGCATGCCCGACGGAGGAATCTGTTCGTCACAAATCCCGTGCTGCTCGGGTGCGCCCTGCGTGAACGGATTGTGCGGCGGGGCCTGCATTCTCGACGGCGCGGCCTGCGATAGCTCACATCCCTGCTGCAGCTCGGGTTCTGCTTGCACGGACGGCGTGTGTGGCGGCGTCGCCTGCATCCCCCTTGGCCAGCTGTGCGGCTCTCTACCCGGACTGACCTGCTGCGACGGCAACCGGTGTGGCGGCTTCGGCGCGTGCCGAACCCAGGGCGGATCCTGCGCGGACGTCGGAATGACCTGCGACGCCGTCGGGAACGGTTGCTGCTCTGGGAGCACCTGCGTCGCCGGACACTGTACGGTCGTGACCGGCTGCTATCCCTCGGGGCAGTACTGCAACACCAACGGCGGCGGTCAGCCGTGCTGCTCGGGGACCTGTGTCATCCCGACGGGCGTGGTGGGCCACTGTCTCTGAGAGCCGCCCGACTCTCGAACTGTCCCGGCCGCGACCGTCTGCGCGGCCGCGTCGTCTAGAACTCCCAACCGAGGTTGACGTTGGGGAACACGCCGGAGGAGTGCTCCGCGATGGCGATGGGCGCGCCGGCGGCGTTTCGAAGCCTCGACCCCTTCTGGAAGGTGGAGGCGACCGTCGGCCACCACCGGATCGCGGGCTGCAGGAAGAGCCCGTGCCACAGGTGGATCTCGTAGAACACGCCCGGGCCGATGGTGAACGTCGTGTACTCGAGGCGGCTGCTCGGGTCGCCCCCCTGAAGCGCGTAGTGGTTCGCTTTGAATTCGACCAGCACGCGCAGGTTCTGGGTGACGAGCAAGCCGATCCCCAGCCCGGTCGTCCAGGGCATGCGCACGTCGGCGCCGGCCGCCTTCTCGGACGAGCTCATCAGGACACCGGCGTTGCTGAGGTGCACGCCCTGACCGTGGCTGTACTCCAGCGCCAGCCGCCCGAAGTGGGTCTGCACGGCGACGTTGGCGCCGCCCAGCGCCCACTGGCCAAGGCCCAGCATGACGGCGAGCTCTTGGTGCTGGGGCGCGGCCGCAGGCGTCGTGACCACCGTCGCGGCAGAGGGCGCGGCCATTTCATCCGCGCGGGCGCCCGTCGCGGCCAGGGTGGACGAGAGGACGACGAGCGCGAGGGCCATTCCGAGCTTGTTGAACGAGGCGATGAGCATCCGTGACTCCTTGGCGGGGGGGCCACCAGCGGCCCCGACGCCCATCACTCTCGCGGGCCGGCGCCTTTCGTTCATTGACCGGCGCGGTCATTCGCTTGACCGAGCCGGTCACGCCGGTACTCCCCGGGCGTCTGGCCGTTCCAGCGCTTGAACGCGCGCGCGAACGCCGACGTCTCCGAGAACCCCGTCAGAAACGCCACCTCGTCGATCGACACGCGCCCCGCCGCCAGCAACAGCTCGGCCCGCCGGCGGCGCGCCTCCTCCCAGAGCCCCCGGAACGAGGCGCCGTCCTTCTCCAGCTGGCGTCGGAGCGTCCGGTCGGAGCAGCCCAGCGCGCGCGCCACGCGCGCCAGGTTGGGTGCGCCCCCCGCCAGGTCTTGCTCGACCAGCTGCTGGACCTGCTCGGCCAGCGTCTTCGTGGCGCGCGCGGCCAGCGTGACGGCCATCTGCTGCTCCAGCCACGCCGCCAGCGCGGGGTTCGCCTGCCGCGGCACATGGTCCAGCACGTCGCGCGCGAGCTCGAGGCCATCCCACGCGGCGCCGAACGTCGGGCGCACGCCGAAGAAAGCCTCGTGCGCCGCGAGCGCGCCGGGCGCGGCGTGCTGGAACGCCACCGCGGGCGGCACCAGGCGCGTCCCCAGGATCTGGCGCGCGACGTGGAGCGCCTCGGCGATTGCGCACTCGTTCGCCACGCGGTGGCCGAGCGTGCGCTCGCCTGCCCGCTCCCAGCGCAGCCGCACCGCCGGGCGCCCGGGCTCGTCTTCGAGCCGCCAGCCCGCGCCGTCGGCGACGACGCCGCCGTAGCGAACGAGAATCGACAGCGCGGCGCCGAAAGTGGGCGCGGTCATGGTGGCGAAGGCCAGCACGGTGTACTGCTGCAGCGGGATGCGCTGCGCGGCGGCGATCGGCAGCCCCGGGTCGCGAAGCTCCCGCATGCAGGCGCCCCAGACGTCGAACAGCGCCGCGAAGGGGACGCGCCGCTCCGGATCGTGCGCCGTCGTCTCGTCGAGCCCGAGACGCGCCAGCAGCGGGCCCGGCGCCATCCCACGCGCCGCGGCCTCCAGCACCATCGACGCGGCGACCGGCGCCAGCACGGTGCCCCGAGGCTCGCCCGCGCTCAAGCGGCCGCCCCCCGGCGCCGGCCGTCGATGAGCTTCCGCCCCCACATGGATTCGTCGTCCGGTGGGCGCCTCGTTCGCGCAGCTCGCGTGATGGCTAGTTGATCATCAGGTGCCGGCAGCCGGTCGGGCAGCGGCCCTCGAGGACGATCTTCCCGCCGTCGTCGCAGTCTTCGAACTCGGGCTGGACGATGCCGTCGCCGCAGTAGGGGCCCAGCTTGCAGTCTGCCGTGCACCCGCCGTAGGCGCCGGTGTTCTTGGCCGTTCCGTCGTCGCACTCCTCGCCGATGGAGACGATGCCGTCGCCGCAGGTGGGCGTGCACTGGCTGGGGGCGGCGTTGAATCCGCTCAGCGTCAGGCGGTACGTGGAGCCGGTGGTCTGGCGTTCGGCTTGAAACACCGCCACCTCGTACACCTGGCCGTTCATGAGGCCGAAGTTGGTGCGCGCGCCGGCGCCGAAGGTCACGGTGCCGTTGACGGGGGTGTGGATGGCGCCCAGATCGACCGCGAGCTGCCGGTTCACGAACACCCAGACGTCGTCGTCGCCGGTGAAGTCGAGCGTGTAGCTCTTGGTCGAATCGTACTGGAACCAGTAGCGAACCTCGCTGGTGAAGCTGAAGTTGTGCTTGGGGGACCCTGCTTCCGGCGGGAAGCTCCCGCTGGGGTCGTAGGGCTTGGGGATGGTCGCCGCGACGCGCTCGCTGGCTGGCGTGAAGTTGTCGCCGTCGACCGGGAAGAAGGTGGGCGTCCCGTCCAGCACCCCGCTCTGGTAAACGGCGGTGTAGCTGCCGTTCTTGGGCGTGCAGGAGATCTGCTTGTAGCCCGCCATGGCGTCGTACTTGTCGCAGTCGGTGCTGCCCGGCGCGGCGGTCTTGGACGTGCACGGGATGGGCAAGCCGGTCGTGGCGTCCGTCTGCTCGTCCCCGACGTTGCCGCAGTAGTACGCCTGCACCGTCACCGGCCACTGCTCTCCCATCGCGCCCCATCGATTCACGTAGGCGCCCTTGCCGTTGCTCCACAGCGTCAGCGTGCCGGTGGTGGTGTGGTTCACGCCGGGCGTGTCGTGGTACCACTGCGAGAACGTCGCCGCGCTGGTGATGTGGGCGGTGGCGGGGATGGTGCCGGTGCTGAGAACCGGCTCGCCGTCCGCGCCAAGGGTTGACTGGACGAGGCCGGTGATGACGTTGATGAGCCCGCTCGCGCCCGGCTCGAAATCTGCCGGCATGTGGGCCCGGAAATCGCGGTAGAGGGCAGGAACCGTCATCTGGTCGCCCAGCATCGGCTGCACGCAGGTGAACCCCGGCTCGACCTTGCAGTCGGCCGAGCACCCGTCGCCGCTCACGTTGTTGCCGTCGTCGCACTGCTCGTTGACGACCAGGCCGTCGCCGCAGCGGGACGTGCAGCTGCTGCCGGTCTTGCACTGCGGCTCGTTCTGGCAATTGGCCGCGCAGCCGTCGAACGGCAGGGCGTTGCCGTCGTCGCAGCTCTCGGTGCCTTCGACCACCTTGTCGCCGCAGGTGGTGTGGCTGCACTTGCTGGGGCTGCCGCTGCACTTCCATCCCGGCTCGAGCTTGCAGCTGGGCGAGCAACCGTCGCCGGCCATGGTGTTCCCGTCGTCACACAGCTCGGGGATCACCACGACGCCGTCTCCGCAGCGCGCGACCCGGTGACAGGGTTTCCCGTCCGGGACGCACACGAACCCCGCGTCGACGCTGCGGCAGTCCGCCGCGCAGCCGTCGTCACCCACCGCGTTTCCGTCGTCGCAGGCCTCGTCGGGCGAACGAAAGCCGTCGCCGCAGGTGGACTGGGATACGAATGACCCCCCCGTGCTTCCGCCGAAGCCGCTCACGAGGGAGCCCCCTGTGGCCTGCCCCCCTGCGCCGGGCGACGGCCCGCCGGTGCCCAGAGTCGTGCCGCCGGTGCCTGTTCCGGCTTGAGGTTTGACTCCGGCGCAGGCGGCCAGCCAGATCGTGCCGAGGACGAGGCAGACCCGCGAGGACAGCGTCGATCGCATGAGAACTCCCGATCGTGAAGGGGGGCGGCGCTTGAAGCCAACCATTCTGGCCCACATTCGTCAATGGGCACTGTTTGCGCATTTCCGGTGCGCCGTCCCGGGGCGGCCGCGGCCTCCCACTTCGAGGAGACGGCGGCGAGCCCATCGGGTATCGACCCGTCTTTCCAGTGGGCGCTCTTACGAAGTTCGCACAACAAACCGCGTCACGCTCACCCCGGAGGCGATTTGGTCGTGTTAATGTGCCCTCATGGGGAGTGTGGGTTTCGGCGCTGTCCTGGTCCGGTTTGCGATCTGTGCTGCGGGGGCCGCGCTCGTCGGGTGTCACTCGAGCGGTGGGGCGAGCGGCGGTGGCGGGGGCGGTGGGGTCCCCGCGGGCACCGGGGGGAGCGGCGTCGCGGGGAAAGGCAGCGGGGGGACCGGCTTCGCCGGCAAAGGTGGGGCGAGCGGAGCGGGTGGCGCGCCGCTCACCGGCGGCGGAGGCGCGGCGGCTGGTGGCGCGGGCGGGGGCGGCCTGCCGGCGAGCGCCGCCTGCACGCCGGGCGTCGCTAGCGGCCCGCTGAGCGACACCGAGCTATCCTGCACCAACGACGGAACGACTTTCGGCGTCCCCGACGGCGCAGCCGTCTACGGCAAGGTTTACGTCCTGCCGTCGCCGCTGGTGGCGGGCGCGAACAATGCTCTCTCGTTCGTCTTGACCGGCTGGGGCCCCTTCAACTTCGAGCTCTGGGGCACCAACACCCCCTCGCCCTGCACGGCGGAGGAGCTCCTGTGGTGGGGACCGTTCGGCGCCGGCACGCAATGCGCGCAGTTCAAGCCGAGCAAACCCTATACGCACGTCCTCTTCGTCTACCGGCAGATCTACAAATCCAACTATTCGTTCGCGACGCCTTCGTCGATGTTGTGTCCCGGCGGGACGTGCCCGGCGGGGACCACGGGCACCGGGAAGACGTCCGATGCCCCGATCACCGCGCCGCTGGGCAACTACCCGCTGAGTCGTTACGACCGGGTCGCGCTCGGGTGGGACATGACGATCGGGGGCAGCGGCCGGGTGACGGTCTCGTGGCTGGGAGACGCCAAGCCGGCCGGACAGGCGCAGCCGCTGTCCGCGGGTGTGTTCCGCCTGCCGGCCACCGATCCCTACGGCGACGCGTGGTACTGCATCGGCGCGGGATCGACGCTCACGCAGATCAACGACACCGGGCCGATCGCCGGCCTGAAGACCGTCCAGGTCTCGCTTCGTAACATCACGCGGCTCGGGAACTGCGGCACGACGCCTGGAAGCGGGACGCTGTCCGCCGCGATGGACTACGCCCCGAATAGCTCCGCCCTGTTCGCCGACATTTCGGGCAGCATCACGTCCTGGGCGGGTACCGGCCTCACGGCGAATCAGTACTGCGCAGGGCCCTCCTGCAACTACCGCTTCCGCGGGGCGTCGCAGTCGCACTTCCTGCATCTGACGGCGACCGCGGACCTGAGCGTCAACACGACGGCCCCGGCCCCGGTGACGGAGGCGACGTGGCTCGTCCAGCCGAGCACCACGGAGCCGTTCTCGATGGCGTGCTCGGCCGAGGGGACGCTGAATCTGAACAACAACGGTCCGTCGACCCTTCAGCTGGCCAAGGTCTCAGGCCCCATCGCCTGCCCCGGCACGCCCATCCCCAACGACAGCTTCGACTTCACCGCCGAACGGCAATGAGGTCGTCCCCTGGGCGCGTTCTGCTTCTCGCTGCCCTGGCCACGCCGCCCGCGTGCCACAAGGAAGCGCTGGTGGGCGTGTCGAGCGCACGGCTGACGGTCGGGGCCTATGAGCCGATCTCCTACGGCGACAAGGGCGGAACGTTGACCGGCGACTGGTTCGTCCAGGAGGTCACCGAGGTGCTGGAGCTGACCTCGTCCGATCCGTCGGTGGCGGCGGTCATCGACCGCAAGGACCACCCGGGCGGAGCCGCCGCCATGTTCGATCACTACCTGCTGGCGAAGAGCGCCGGCCAGACGACCCTGCACTTCAAGGGGCGCTTCGAGGACGGCTCGGTGCGCGAGGCCTCCGGCACCGTCCGCACGGCCGTTGCCGACAGCGCCGTGATGGCGCTGGCGTGCGACAACGCAACCACCGCGACGAATCTGCTGGTGCCCGTGGGCAGTCAGGATCAGTTCACGATCTCGCTGCTCGCCGGCGACGAGGCACTCGCGGGCTGGATGCCGAACGCGGTCACGGCCGACGGCGTGACACAGGTCTACGACGAGCGGCTGAACCCCTACGTCTGGCGGGCGCCGCTGTCGCCGATGGTGCTGCAGCTGCAGTCGGCCGCCGTCCCCAGCGTCACCGGGACGCTGACCGCGTTCGGGCCCGAGCAGGTCACGGAGATCGGGCTCGTGACCTCCAACGACACGTATCGGAACGCCTTCACCGCGCCGTCGGGTTCCTTCGACGTGCAGACCAGCGTCGTCGTCAGCGGGCAGCCCGTCTGCCGCCCGCTGCCGGCGGAGCTCCACACGATGACGCCGGAGATCTGCTCGGGTCCCGCGGGCGAAACGACTCTCGACGGGGACAAGTACCGCGTCTCGATGACGGCGCACGCCGAGGGCATCTGCACCGTCGGCGCGTCGATGCCGGGCGGGCCGGTCGTCAGCACGCTGAGCTTCCCGGTCTTCTCCGTGTCCCCGCCGCCCGACTGGCAGGGTCTCGCGTTCGGCGTGCCGTGCCCGGTGAAGGGAGCGACCGCCTGCCAGCTGGGTTTCGGCTGGTTGTGGACCTGCCGAGACACCGGCTGGGACCAGCTTGCCCAGTGTCCGGCGGACCAGGTGTGCGACTTCGTCCCCGACACCACGGCGGGCTGCGTGGCCGGGGGCTCGTGCGCGCGGTGCCGCGGCCTGCGCTGACCGCCCTTCACGCCACGACGGATGGGGTTTCTTCCACGGGGCGGCCGTGCCATCGTTCCCGCGTGAGCATCGCCGACGATTTCCAAGCCGCGCAGGAACGCGTGAAGAATCTCGCGTCGACGCCGAGCCCCGGGGAGCTGCTCGATCTTTACGGGCTCTTCAAGCAGGGCACGCAGGGTGACGTGACAGGCTCCCCACCCGGCATGCTCGACTTCAAGGGCCGCGCCAAGTTCGACGCCTGGGAAAAGCGAAAGGGCCTGGCCCGCGAGGCCGCGCAGAAGGCGTACGTCGAGCTCGTGGCGACGCTGGAGGCGCGTTACGGCCTTCGGCTCCCCGGCTGAGAGGAGCCGGCGGACCTCGCAGCGTTTTCAGTCGAGCGGGTTCACCCAGCGGAGCTGGGGGAAGCGGCCGAAGTCGGTGTCGTTGGAGTGCAACTCGGCTTGATGCTCGATCGCCAGCGCCGCGAGCTGAGTGTCCGTGGTCAGGTTCGCGGCTGTGCCCAGGCGGCGCAGCAAGGCGAAGGCGATCTCGAGGTGCCTCGGGCCGGGATGGAGGACCCTCACGTGATGGAGGGCCAGCCACGTCTCGACGGCGGCGAGCGCGTCCTCGACGGACATGGGTTCTACCAGAACGCGCCGGTCGGTGGCCAGCCGGAGGAAGCCGAAGAGAACGGGCGCGCCGATGCCGACGTCCGTCCGGCCGTTCAGCAGGCCCTCCCACCATTTGCGCGCACGCGCATGCTCGGGGAAGGCGTCGAGGTGCGCGTAGAGGACGAGGTTGACGTCCGGAACGATCATTTTCGCCCGATGCGGCGTCGAGGGGCGGCCTTGCCGCCCGTCACCTTGGCGAGAGACGCCTCGTCCTCCAGCTCGTCCGCGAGACGATTCAGCGACGTGGGATCGATGCCGGGACGCAGCTTCGTCCTGTGCACCTTGACCCTGTAAGGCGCGACTGGCTCATCGCGGAGACGGGGCGTCAGACCCCGGCGGATGGCGTCGTTGTCCGCGCGGCCCCGGATGATCAAGACAAGAGGAGATGCGCGCGCGCCACATCCGGGTCGGGACCGCGGGGTGGGCCGTGCCGCGCGCCGTGGCGGGCGAGTTTGGCGCGGAAGGCAGCGCCCTCGTGCGGTACGCGACCCGGCTCGACGCGGCCGAGATCAACAGCACCTTCTGGCGGCGACACCGAACCGGGACGATGGCGCGCTGGCGCGACGCCGTCCCGCGCGGGTTCCGCTTCTCGGTAAAGCTTCCCCGCGCGATCACCCACGACCAGGCGCTCCGCGGGGCGCGACCTCTCTTGCGGCAGTTCTTCGCGGACGTCGCGGAGCTGGGCGATCGCCTCGGGCCCGTGCTGGTCCAGCTGCCGCCGTCTCTGGCGTTCGACCGCCGGACGGCCGTTTCCTTCTTTCGCGCCCTCCGCGACCACCACGACGGGGGCATCGCCCTGGAGCCGCGCCACGAAAGCTGGTTCACCGCCGACGTCGACGGTCTACTGGCCTCCGAGCGCGTCGCCCGCGTGGCCGCCGACCCACCGCGGTTCGCCGGCGCGGACGTCCCAGCCGGCGACCCTGCTCTGATCTACTTTCGCCTCCACGGCTCGCCCGTGATGTACCGGTCCGCTTACGGGGCTGCCCGCGTCGCGGAGCTCGCCGACCGCTTGCGCGGCGTCCCCTCCCCCGCCCAGGTCTGGTGCATCTTCGACAACACCGCCAGCGGCGCCGCCGCGGGGGACGCGCTCGCGCTCTCGGATCTGCTGCGAACGACAGCGCGCCGTCCTGTTTTCCGCTAGGCTGCGCGGCGATCCCTTGGCTTCCCCGCGCACCCTGTATCTGGTCCGTCACGGCGAGACCGAATGGAACCGGATCGGCCGATGGCAGGGCGCCACGGACAT
>CAZJMY010000796.1:0-1260 GCA_964546845.1 uncultured Myxococcales bacterium
TCGCCGTCGCGCCCCCGCCGCCGCCGCCCGCCGAGGTCCCGGCGCCGCTTCCCACCCCGGCGCCAGCTGCGGCCGCGCCCGCGCCACCCGTTCTCGCGCCGCCCGCGCCCGCGACCGGCCTGGAAAACACCCGCTCTGCCCGGCGCGGGTCCGAGGGGCAGGCGCGCGCGGCCCGCGACGCGGGTCCCGAACGGCTGCTGCGCGAGGCCAACGACCTCTTCGAGCGCGGCAACACGGCCGGCGCGCTGGCGCGCACCCGCCAGGCCATCGCCCAGGGCGCCGGGGCCCCGGCCCACGTGCTGATGGGGACCTTGCTGGTCAACCTGCACGACTACAAGGACGCGGAGCCCGAGCTCGCCGAGGCGGTCCGGCTCGATCCGCGCAACGACGAAGCCCACCGCCTGCTGCAGTTGCTGCGAAGGACCGCCGCCGAGCAGGACAGTCCTTGACGTCACCGGCGTGGGCGAGCCGCTGATCAGGGGCGTCCCGGACACCGCCTTCATGGTGGCGTCCTGGCGCGCCAGGGAGTCCGAGCGCGGCGACGCGCTGTTTCGCGACCCGTTCGCCGCGCTGCTGGCCGGGACGCGCGGCCCCGCGATGGCGGACGAGCTGAGCGGGAACCCGCTGGCCCGCTGGCAGGTGGTGGTGCGGACGGCCGTCATCGACGCCATGCTTCGCGAGGCCGTCAGCCGCGGCGTGCGGACCGTCGTCAACCTGGGCGCGGGCCTGGACGCGCACCCCTACCGCCTGTCGTGGCCGGCGTCGCTGCGCTGGCTGGACGTCGACTTCGCCGAGGTGCTCGACTGGAAGAGCGACCGGCTGCGCCAGGCGGAGCCAACCTGCTGCGTCGAGCAGATCAAGATGGACCTGACGGACGGCGCCGCCCGGCGGCGGCTGTTCGCGGAGATCGGCGCGGCGTCCCCGGCGACGCTGGTCCTGACCGAGGGCGTGATCCCCTACCTCACGGAGGCCGCCGTCGGGCAGCTGGCGGACGATCTGCGCGGCCTGCCCGGCGTCAGCTGGATCGTCGACTACTTCGCGCCGCAGATCCTGCCCTTTCGAAAGAGGCTGCGCGTGTCGCGCGCCATGCGGGCGGCGCCGTTCCAGTTCGAGCCGCCGGACTGGTTCGGCTTCTTCGCCGGTCACGGCTGGCGCGCCGCCGACATCAAGTACCTGGCAATCGAGGCCGAGCGCCTGGGGCGCCCCGCGCCCCTGCCCGCGCTGCTGAAGGCGGCCGTGCGCGTGAGCAAGCTCCTCGGC
>CAZJMY010000797.1:0-1552 GCA_964546845.1 uncultured Myxococcales bacterium
GTAGCGCAGCGATCGGGAGGGCGCGAATCGGCTAGTCTGCGACCCGATGGACGCCGTCCCCGTTTGCCCGCTGTTCGGCCGATGCGGCGGCTGCCAGTTGCAGAACCTGACCTACGAGGCCCAGCTGACGCTGAAGACCGAGCAGGTCCGGGCCCTGTTTCCGGACCTGCCGGTCGAAGCCTGCGTCCCCTCGCCGCGCGCCTACGGGTATCGATCCAAGCTGACGCCGCATTTTCCGAGGCCGCGCCCCGGGCGTCCGGCCACGATTGGCTTCCTCGAAGTGGGCCTGCCACGGCGGACGATCGACGTGCCGGCCTGCCCGCTGGGGACGCCGGCGGTCAACGCCGCGCTGGCCCAGCTGCGCGCCCGCGTGCTGTCACGCTGGGACACCTACCGGCGCGGCGCGACGCTGCTGGTGCGCGAGGCGGCGTCGGGTGTCACGGACGACCCGCGCGCCGTGATCACCGAGCAGGTCGGCGACCTCTCGCTGCAGTTCCTGGCCGGCGACTTCTTCCAGAACAACCCGTTCCTGTTGCCGGCGCTGGTCGCGCACGTCGCGGCGGAGGCGGCCCGCGGCGCGCCCCGGTTCCTGGTCGACGCCTACTGCGGCAGCGGCCTGCTGGGGCTCGCGGCCGCGCCCGCCTTCGAGGCCGTGATGGGCGTCGAGGTGAGCGCCAGCGCGGTCGGCTGGGCGCGCGCCAACGCGGAGCGCAACGGCCGCGGGAACTGCACCTTCACCGCGGCCGACGCCAGCGCGATCTTCACGAACGTCCCCTACCCCGGCGCGCAGACGGCGGTGATCGTCGATCCGCCGCGCAAGGGGTGCGGCCCCGCGTTCATCGGGCAGCTGGCGGCGTTCCGCCCCCGCACGATCGTCTACGTGTCGTGCAACCCGGAGACGCAGGCGCCCGAGATCGCGACGCTGAGCGCCGCCGGCTACCGCTGCGAGCGCATCCGGCCGTTCGACATGTTCCCGCAGACGCGCCACCTCGAGTGCGTCGCGACGCTGACGGATTCGGCCGCCGACACGTCACCCGCCAGCGGCGCCTGAGCCCCCGGCCCGCGTGCCGGAGCGCCGGCCAGATGCGGGTTACACCGTGCCCGTCGGTGCGGGCGCTTCCCCGGCCTCGGGCGCCTCGGCGTCGGCGCTGTAGCCGCAGGCCTCGTTCAGGCAGCGGATGCGCGTGCCCGACTTGGAGACCTTCTGCACGACGAACTTCGCGCCGCACTTCGGGCAGGGCTGGGGCAGCGGGCGGTCCCAGGACACGAAGTCACAGCCGGTCTTCGAGTAGTTCGAGCAGCCGAAGAAGATCTTGCCGCGCCGCGACCGCTTCTCGGTCAGGTAGCCGGTGCAGCCTTCCTTCGGGCAGCTCACGCCCAGCGAGATGGGGCTGGTCGTCTTGCAGTCCGGGTAGCGCGTGCAGGCCAGGAACTCACCGAAGCGGCCCCGCTTGATCACCATCGGCGAGCTGCAGGCCGGGCAGATCTGGTCCGACGGGCGCGTGGTCGGCACCACCTTCAGCGTGCCGTCCGCGTTGCGCGTGTACTCCTT
>CAZJMY010000798.1:0-5060 GCA_964546845.1 uncultured Myxococcales bacterium
CGGCGCGGCGGCGGCACCGGCCCGCTGGTGCTGGTGGGCGTCGCGGCACTGAGTCACCTGCACCACCCCGAGACGCTGGCCGCCCTGGCGGAGGTCACGGGGTCGCCCGACCCCGAGGCGCGGCGCGCGGCGTTCGAAGCGCTGGTGACCCTCGGCGATGGTCAAGCCGCCGGCCTCGCGGAGCAGGGCCTGGTGGACGCGGACGCCGCGGTTCGGGCGGCGGCAGCTCGGCTGGCGTCGCGGCTGGGACCCGGTGAGCGCACCGCGGACGCGCTGGTCGAGCGGCTGGGTGACGACGCCGGGGAGGTGCGCCTGGCCGCCGCTCAGGCGCTGCGGGCATTCCCCGCGCCGGCTGCGCCGGTCCGCCGCGAGTTGCTGGCCCGGGCCCTGGCCGCCCTGCTCGCGCGCCCGGCCTTGCCCCGAGCGGACGAAGAGATGGAGGCGGTCGCCGATGCGCTGGAGGCGCTGGCGGCGCCAGACGACGCGAATCGCCTGGACGCCGCGCTCCGCGCCGGTGCGCCCACGCGTCTCCTGGCCCCCGCGCTGCGAGCCGCTCACGCGCGCGATCCGATCGCCGACGCGAACCTCGTGCGCCGCCTGCTGGACGAGCTGACCGGCGAGACCGCGCGGGCGCTGGCGGCGGCCGACGCGCTGGCGGCCGCCCGGCTGTCCGACGACGATGCGGTGTCGCTGGCGCGGGCGGCCCGCGACGGGGAGCCGGTGCTGCGCGCGCGCCTGTGCGCCGTGGTCTCCCGGCTCTCCGACGGCGCGGGGTGGCTGGCGGCCTGGATGGCGCCTGGCCAGCCGGCCGAGGTGCGGGCCGCCGCGGCGTGGGCGGCCCGGGGTCACCCCGAGCTGACCGAAACCCTGCGCCGGCTGGCCGGCGACGGCGCGGCCGAGGGGCCCGTCGCCGCGAACGCGGCCGCCGCGCTGGCCTGGTCGAAGCCCTCGTCCCCTGCCCAGTCGGTCGGCGCCCGCCTGCTGGACACCGGCGGCCGCCCTGCCGCCGGCCGGTGGGCCGTCGTCCGCGGCGGTGGAGTCTCGGTGGCGATCCGATCGGACGCCGCCGGCGGCCTGCGCGTCGACGGCCTCCGCGGCGGGGCCGTCACCATCGAGCCCGCGCGGTGACCCGCCCGTCTACGCCCGGGCGAGGCGGGTCATCACCGCCGCGATCGCGTCCGGCAGATCGCCGGCGGTCGTTCCGTCGCCAAAGCGAGCGGCGAGATCTTCGCCGGCGCGGCCATGGACGTAGACGGCGACCTGCGCGGCGGTCAGCGGATCCAGCCGCCGCGCGAGCAGCGCGCTCAGGAGCCCACAGAGCACGTCGCCGCTGCCGGCCGTCGCCAGCGCGGCGCAGGCGATCGGGTTGATGAAGACCCGCCCGTCGGGCGCCGCGATCACCGTGCGCGCCCCCTTCAACACCACGACCGCCCGCGCGGCCGAGGCCAGCCCGCGCGCCACGCCGACGCGGTCGGCCTGAACGTCGGCGATCGATTTGCCGACCAGGCGGCCCATCTCTCCCGGGTGCGGCGTCAGCACGCGGGGGGCGGGCGCGTTCGCCAGCACGGCCGCCGCGCCGGTCCCAAGCGCGTTGAGACCGTCGGCGTCAATGACCATCGGCAGCGGCAGGCGCGCCGCCAGATCGCGAACCACCGCGCGCATCCCGTCGCCGGTCGGAATGCCCGGACCGATCGCGACCGCCTGCATGTGTGCCGCCAGCGCTTCGATGGCGGCCGTGGCCTGGCCGGCGTCGGGCTCGTCGCCGTCGCCGTAGCGCGCGGTCATCACCTCCAGCGTCTTCGCGTCCAGCGCCGTCTGACCGGCGGGCGTCGACGCCACCGTGACGAGGCCGGCCCCCGCGCGCAAGGCCGCACGGCCCACCAGCAGAGCGGCGCCGGTCTTGCCGGCCGATCCCGCGACGACCAGCAGATGTCCCGAGCTCCCCTTGTGCGCGTCGGCCGTCCGCCGCGGCAGGCGAGCCGCCACGCCGGCGGCGTCCAGCAGGAAGGCCCGCGCGGCCCCGTCGCCGCGGGCGACGGGAACGCCCAGGTCCACCACCTCGACGCGCCCGGCCGGCCCGGCGGCGTCGACGGCCAGTCCGACCTTCCAGGCGCCCATCGTCGCGGTGACGTCCGCCCGGAACACCGGCCCCTCCGCCCGCCCGGTGTCGGCATCCAGACCGGCGGGGATGTCCACGGCCACCTTTCGCGCCTGCACCTCGTTCATGGCCTGCAGCGCCGGCGCGGCCGCGCCGCGCACCGGGCCGTGAAAGCCCGTGCCGAAGAGCGCGTCGACGACGACCGCGGCGCCGTCCAGTCGCGCGCGCCACGTCGCCGCGTCCGTCCAGCCGCTGCCGTCCTCGATCGGGAGCAGCAGCCGCTGGGCCGCGGCCAGGGCCACGGCGGCGTCACCGCGAGCTTGCGCCGGCGGCGCGGCCAGCAGCACGCGCACGGGGATCCCCGCGACGGCCAGGTGGCGTGCCGCGACGAAGCCGTCGCCCCCGTTCGACCCGGGGCCGCACACGAGGACGACCGGACCCCGGCCCGCGCCCCGCTCGCGGCGGACGAGCTCGGCCAGCCCGCGCCCGGCGTTCTCCATGAGGAGCAGCGTCGGGACGCCCAGCTCGCCGGCGGCCGCCGCGTCGGCGGCGCGCATCTCGGCCGCGGTCAGCACCGGCGCGAAGTCCATCAGGCTCTCGAATCGCGCTCGATCACCGCGCGCACGTTCACGTACGGGCCCACGGCTAACCGGCGAGCTCGCGCTGCAGCGTCTGCGCGATCTCGTTCGCCTGGGCCTTGATGCCAGCCTCGTCCGTCCCCTCGATCATCACGCGCGCCTTGGATTCGGTGCCCGAGTAGCGCACCACGACGCGCCCTTCGGAGCCGAGCCGCTTCTCGACGGACGCGATCACCTTCTGGACGGCGGGCATTTCCTCGAACGGCCGCTTCTTCGCGACCGGGAAGTTCAACAGCACCTGCGGGTAGCGCGTCATCGCCTTGGCCAGCTCGGACAGCGGCTTGCCCTCGGCCACCATCACCGCCAGCACACGCAGCGCCGCGACCATGCCGTCGCCCGTCGTCGCGTGGTCGAGGAAGATGATGTGCCCCGACTGCTCGCCGCCCAGCGACAGCCCCTTTTCGCGCATGGCCTCGACGACGTAGCGGTCGCCGACGGCGGTGCGCAGCAGCTTGCCCCCCTTGGCGGCCAGCGCGCGCTCGAGCCCCAGGTTCGACATCACGGTCGCCACGACCGTCTCCTGCGGCAGCTGGCCGCGCGCCAGCATGCGCGTCGCGAGGATCGCCATGACCTGATCGCCGTCGACGATGTTCCCCTTCTCGTCGGAGAGGATCAGGCGATCGGCGTCGCCGTCCAGCGCGACCCCGATGGCGGCGCCCGACTGGCGCACCTCCTCGGCCAGCTTCTCGGGGTGCAACGCGCCGCACTCGTAGTTGATGTTGCGACCGTCCGGCCAGACGTTCAGCTCGATGACCTCGGCGCCCAGCTCCTGGAAGACCTGCGGCGCGACCTCGTAGGCGGCGCCGTTCGAACAGTCGACGACCACCTTCACGCCGTCCAGCGTGTGCTCCTTGGGGAACACCTGCTTCAGGAACTGCACGTAGCGGCCGCCCGCGTCCTCGATGCGCACCGCCTTGCCGATGGCGTCCGGCTCGGCGCGCGCCGTGGCGTCTCCGGCCGCGATCCGCTCCATGCTGCGTTCCAGCTCGGCCTCGATCTCGTCGGGCAGCTTGAAGCCGTCGGCCGCGAAGATCTTGATGCCGTTGTCCTGATACGGGTTGTGCGACGCGCTGATCACGACGCCAGCGTCGGCGCGCATCGACCAGGTGATGAAGGCGATGCCCGGCGTCGGGAGCGGCCCGACCAGCATGACGTCGGCGCCCGCAGAGACGATGCCGGCCTGCATGGCGCTCTCCAGCATGTAGCCCGAGAGGCGCGTGTCCTTGCCGATGACGATACGGCCCGGTCGGTCGGGGTGGCGGAACCTCTGCGCCACGGCCTGCCCCAGACGCAGGGCGACCTCCGCCGTCATCGGGTCGCGGTTCGCGACACCCCGGATTCCGTCCGTGCCGAACAGCTTTCTCTCGTCGTTGGCCATGGTTGTGTTCCGAATCTTAATCACGGACCAGCGCGGACGCGACAGCGACGACGTCGCGGGCCGCCGCCACGTCGTGGACGCGGACCGCCGCGGCGCCGGCCATCACGGCGGCGGTCACGGCCGCGGCGGTCCCAAACCCGCGTTCACTGGCCGGCTTGCCGGTCAGCTGCCCGATGAACGCCTTTCGCGAGACGCCGATCATCACCGGTACACCGACACGGGCGCACATCGCCGGCAGGCCCCGGAGCAGCGCCAGGTTGTGCTCGATGCGCTTGCCGAAACCGATGCCCGGGTCGACCCAGATCTCGCCGCAGCCCACGCGCCGCGCGGCCGCGATGCGGTCCGCCAGCTCGCGCCCCACCTCGCCCACGACGTCCGTGAACACGATGTTTTCCATCATCGTGGCCGGCGCGCCGCGCAGATGCCCCAGCACAACGGCGGCGTCGGCCTTGCCCGCCACGGCGAGGATCTCGGGGTCTAGTAGGCCGCCGGAGATGTCGTTGACGATCGTCGCTCCCGCGCCCAGCGCGGCGCGCGCGGTTGCCGCCTTGTAAGTGTCTACCGAGATGCGCACACGCTCAGGCAGACGCGCCCGAAGGCCGTCGATGACCGGCACCACCCGGGCCATCTCCTCATCCTCCGGCACGGGCACGGAGCCCGGCCGCGTCGACTCGCCCCCCACGTCCAGCCAATCCGCCCCCTCTTCCACCATCCGCACCCCCGCCTCGATCGCATCCGCCGCGGACGCAAACTTCCCCCCGTCCGAAAACGAATCCGGCGTGCAATTCAACACGCCCACGATCAGACACCGCCCCATGCCTGCGCCTTTCTACAGCGCCAGAGCGAGCATCGCGAGCGAGTTCAACGCCGAAAGCCGCGGCGCTCGCGGGAGGGGCAGCGGCCCCTCCCACGCAGCGAGCGAACCGCGCGTTACGCCTTGTCGGGG
>CAZJMY010000799.1:0-1604 GCA_964546845.1 uncultured Myxococcales bacterium
GCCCAGCGAGTGGCAGGCCAAGTGGTGGGAGGACGTCGCCAACTTCCAGGGCGTCGTCCCGCCGAACAGCCGCGAGGGCGATCTGTGCGACGCCTGCACGAAGACCCACATCAACGACGATCCGGCGCAGTACTACGACTATGCGCTGGCCACGCTGATCAAGTTTCAGCTGCACGACCACATCTGCACGGAGATCCTCAAGCAGGATCCGCGCGCCTGTGACTACTCCGGCAGCAAGCCGGTCGGCGACTTCCTGAAGGGGATCCTCTCGGCCGGCGCGACGCGCGACTGGCGCGAGGTCATCCAGGACGCGACCGGCGAGCCGATCTCGCCGCGCGCGATGATGGCGTTCTACAAGCCGCTCCTCGACGTGCTGGCCAAGCGCAACGCTGGGCGGGACTGCAGCCGGTGATGGGCGGGGGCCGGGCGGCGGCTCTCCTGCTGGCCACCCTCTCGGTTGCGCCTGCGACGCAAGGCCCGCACGCCCCGGGGACGGCGGCGCTGCCCCCGCTGGCCGCGCCGCCGCCGCGGCCGTCCGCCCCCCGCGAGCGAGGCGTCGCGCTGGGTCTCTTCGCCGAGGACGTCAGCTTCTCCTACGGGGCGCTGCTCGCCGAGATCGTGGCGCTGGGCGCGACCCACGTGGCGCTGGTCGTCCCGCTCTACCAGACGGACGGAGCCAGCACGGAGCTGGCGTTGCACACGCGTCTTTCGCCGACGTTGGAGACCGTCGCGGACACCGCGCGGTTGGCCCGCCGCGACGGCCTGGAGGTCACGATCTTCCCGATCGTGCGGCTGGCGGCGCCGCGGGCCGGCGAATGGCGGGGCACGCTGGCGCCGCGCGACCGCGACGCGTGGTTCGCCAGCTACGGCGAGCGGCTGGGCGACCTGGCCGCCGTCGCGGCGCTGACCGGCGCGAGCCGCCTCGTGATCGGCAGCGAGCTGTCGACCCTGGACGGCGACCTCGAGCGCTGGGGCGGCGTCATCCAGCGCGTGCGGGGCGTCTTCCAGGGCACCCTGGTCTATTCGGCCAACTGGGATCACTACCGGCAAGCGGCGCTGCTGGACCTGGTGGATGAGGCCGGCATCTCCGGCTACTTCGGCCTGCGTGAGCCCGGCGCCCCCGACGACGACGCCACCGTCGAAGCCGGCTGGCGCCGCGTCCGGCGCGAGCTGGAAGCCTGGCGGGCCGGACGCGACCAGCCGTTCATCTTCACGGAGCTCGGCTACCGATCGCGCGCCGGCGCCACCGCGACCCCCTGGGACGAGGGGCCGGGCGGCGCACCCGATCTCGACGAGCAGCGCCGCGGCTTCGCCGCCTTCCGCCGCGCCTGGACCGGCTCCGCCGTCCTCGACGGCGTTTACGTCTGGAACTGGTACGGCTTCGGCGGCCCAGGAACCACCGGCTACACCCCCCGCGGCAAACCCGCCGAACCCGAAGTCCGCTCCCTCCTCGACAGCCTCTAACCCTCTCCCCCCTCCGCCCCGTCCTCGTCCACGGCCGCGTCGCCGTCCACGGCATCGAACCGGTCAGGTCCGCTCCGGTCCGATCCCTTCCGAGCCGATCCGAAGCCATCGCTACCCCCCCCCGCCCACCCGAGGGCGAG
>CAZJMY010000800.1:0-7135 GCA_964546845.1 uncultured Myxococcales bacterium
TCCGCCCGCGCGTCCCGCCGCGCCCCCGGCGCCTGTCGTGCCTGCCGTGCCCGTGGATCCGCCGATGCCACCGCCCACGCCGGTGCCGCTGGTGCCCGCGCGTCCCGCCGCGCCGCCGGTGCCCGTCGTGTGTGTCCCACCGACGCCGCCGCTCCCGCCGCCGCCACCGGTTCCACCGCCGCCGCCGTCGCTCCCGCACCCGACCGCGCCGAGCACCAGCGCACCAAAGACAATCGCCACCTTCGAGACGGATCCCCGCATGCTCGCTCCTTGGTTCGTGATCGCGACGTTCGTGCCTGCTGGCGGCGCCCGTCATCGGACGTTTTCCGTCCGCGTGCGTGCGTCCGTTTGCCGGCGCCGATGCGATCGGTGCGGCCGCTGCGGCGGGTCTCGGCGGGGGGATCGCGGTCTACGTGGCCGGCACGAGCCCCTGAACCGGGAGCGTGAACGTCCCCTCCGTCGGGCCCCAGGGGACGGCGACCCGGCCGGCGCCGCCCGCGTCGAACCAGACCGTGCCCTCCAGCCGATAGGGAATGACGAACGTCGGCGCGTGGCCGCGCTTCAGCTCGTCGACCGATTGCTGCGCCAGCTGGCGCAGCACGGCCAGCAGCTCCGCGGGCTGCAGCGACATGCGCGCGACGACGTCCAGGTCCCCGCCGGCCGCCACCTTCGGCGCCAGCAGCGACGGCACCTGGCCGGCCGAGCCCGACAGGCCGGCCACGACCAGCAGAGGTGCGGCGGCCGCGGCGTAGTCCGACAGCGAGTGGATGTCGCGCGCCGACGCCTGGCAGGCGTTGGGGTCGGGCCCGGCGGCGCACGCCGGGTTGTCGGGCGCGCAGAAGGTCACGCACGCGGCGCCGAGGCGCTGGTTGGAGGCGGCCGGAAAGACGGTCACCGCCGCCAGCAGGCTGCTGAGCGGCAGCGGGATCTGATTCGGGTTCGACACCTTGAAGTGGACGTCGAAGTCGACCGCCATGGCCTCGGGGGCGGGGCGCCCGCCAAACAGCCCCTGGCAGATCATGCCGGCGCTGCCCAGCGGCGCCGACACGACGTCTGGGCAGTAGTAGGCCGCCAGCTGCGGGGCCGCCGGGGCGCGCGCCAGCGTGGCCCCCTGGAACGTCAGCGCCGGCGGCTGGATGTTCGCGGGGAGACCACCCGGTACGGGCAGCCCCAGCTGCGCGCACGACAGTCCCGCGGCCGCCAGCGCGGCCAGCCCGAACATCACCGGGGTTCTCGTTTTGATCGGCAAGGTGCGGAGAATGTACATCCACTCGTCGACGGCGGTCAGGGGTGGACGGCGGCGCGAAAGGACGCAAAGGGGAGGGCGTTGAGCACCTCGCCTCTCTGGACGCCGCCCCGGCGCGCCATGGCGACGCCATATTCCAGGTTGTCCAGATCGCCGATCGCGTGCGCGTCGACGGAGATCACGAACGCGAGGCCGCGCTGCCGCGCCGCCGGGATCCAGGCCGGCGGCAGGTCCAGGCGGTACGGGTCGCCGCTGATCTCGATCGCGCCGCGCGCGCCGGCCAGCGCGTCCAGCACCGCCTCCACGTCGCAGGCGATCGGCGGGCGGCGCAGCACGAGCTGCCCCAGCGGGTGCCCCCAGATCTTGAAGACGGGGAGGCGCATGGCCGCCAGCAGGCGGGCCGTCATCGCCGGAGCGGTCATGTGGTAGCGCCCGTGGATGCTGGCGATGATGACGTCCAGCTGCTCGAGCACGTCGTCGGGATAGTCCAGCGCGCCGTCGGCCAGGATGTCCGACTCGGTGCCGCGCAGCAGGCGCACGCGCACGTTCTCCTGGACGCGCGCGATCTCGTCCCACTGGCGGCGCAGCCGATCGACGGTGAGACCGCCGGCGTACGACGCGGTCGGGGAGTGGTCGGTGACGGTCAGGTAGCGGAACCCGCGCGCATCGGCGGCGCGCGCCATCTGCTCCAGCGTGTGCCGGCCGTCGGACTGGTCGGTGTGGCAATGCACGACGCCGCGGATGTCGGCCAGCGTGACCAGGCCGTCGAGCGCGTCCGGCCGGGACGCGTCGCGTGTCTCCGGCGGAAACTCCGGCAGCTCGAGGCGGCGGTAAACGGCGGCCTCGGCCGTGGCATCCAGCCGCTCCCAGTCGACGCCACGTTCGCGCGCGCGGTCGCGCAGGCCCGCCACGTGATCGGCGGGTCCGGTCTCCTCGATCAGCGCGACGCCGCGGCGTGATTCGGGAACGACGCGGACCCGGATGCGGGCGCCGTCCGCGAGGCGGCCGACGAGGTGATCGGGCGCGCGTGACTCGACGCGGGCCAGCGGCGGGAAGCGCGCCACGCGATCGAGCGCGCCGGGGACTTCCTCCGCGCGCGCGACGGCTCCGACGACCGTGACCTCGTTGATCGCCTCCTGCCAGCGCCGCACGGGGCCGGCCACGTCGGCGGCCGTCACCCCCGGCTGGCGCCCCACGAACGCCGCCAGCGCGGCGGCCAGATCGCGCGCGTCGACCAGCCGGATCGCGTCGGTGCGGCGTCGGTAGGCCTCGATCGCCGACAGGATCGACCTCTCGGTCTTGGGGCCGAAGCCCTTCACCGTGCGCACGCGGCCGGCGCGCGCGGCCGCCTCCAGCTCGTCGATACCGCCGATGCCCAGCGCGTCGTGCAGGCGGCGGGCGCGCTCGGGCGAGATCCCGCGGATCTGACTCATCTCCAGGACGGCCGCCGGCGCCTCGGCGCGCAGGCGGGCGGCGACTCGGGACTCGCCGGACGTGGCGATCTCGGCGATGACGGCGGCCAGCGCGTGGCCGATGCCGGGAACGGTCGTCAAGGTGCCGGCCGCCAGGCGCCGGGCCAGCTGCGCGTCGGACAGGCTCTCGACCGCCTCGGCGCCCGCCGCGTAGGCGCGCGCCCGGAACGGGTTGTCGCCCGACAGCCGCAGCCGGGCGGCGATCTCGCGCAGCTCTGCCGCGATCGCCGCCCGATCGGGCCGCGGGAGGCGTCTGGCTGCCATGCCGTCAAACCTTTGGCCGGCGGGCCGGTTTGTCGAGCGCCGAGGCGGCGCATCCGTGGTCGTTTCGCCACACCCGCCGGCGCGGCGGCGGAAAGCCGGCGAAACGAGCGGCGCCCGCCGGTGGCACGCAACCTGAATCAAGGCTCGGCGATGAGCAGACTGGCCGTGCGCGCGACGGGGCCGATGGGACGGTTGTGGAATGGCGGCCGCAGTGCGGCGGCGTCACTCGTCACGATCGCCGCGTTTCTGCCGCTGGCCGTCGGCTGCACCTCCAACGAGTACGTGATCCCGCACGAGGAGCTGGCCCGTCTGGCCGCCACGCCGCCGCCGCAACGCGGGGCGCGCGTGCGGGTCGTGCAGGAGCTCGGCGACCGCCGCGCGGACCCCGTGCCGATGACGGTGCCGGCCGTGCCGCCCCGCGATCCGGAGCTCGCCGAGGACCCTGCCACCGGCGAACGCGTCGACGTTCAGATCAGCGTCAACGGCGACGGCTCGTCGAGCGCGGGGGGGCCGCGGGCCCACGCTTCGGGCGGCGGCTCGTTTCACGGCGGCGGCAGGGGACATGGCGTCTCCGTCGGACACGGCGCGGGTCACGGCGGCGGCGGCAACGGCGACGCGGCCCTGATCGTCTTGATCGTCGTGATCGCGGTGGTCGTGGCGGTGGGTCTGGTGTCCAGCGAAGGCGTTCGCTTCGACGGCTTCGCCGCGATGTCGGCGGCGCAGCCGGTGCACCTGCGCGCGGCGGACGACCGCCAGGCGACCCTCCCCATCGCCGACCTGACGCCGGACTGGGTGGCCGCGACCGTCGAGGCCAAGGTGATGGACGACGAGGGCTACGGCATCCAGCGCCTCGACGGCGCGCCGCTGGATCGCCGGGGCGGCGTGTTCAAGCTCGACACCGGCACGATCGCGTTCAACGCGGCAGGAACGGCGTCCGTCGGCCCGGCGATGAACGTCCAGGCGGGCGTCTTCTTCACGCGCCGGATCGGCCTGGTCGCCTCGCTGGGCCTCGCGGGCGCCAGCGCCGGAGGCGGCGGCGGTCTCATTCCCCGCCACGCGCTGGCCCTGGAGCTTCAGACCTTCCCGCTGCAGGCAGGCCGCTTCCACCTGGGCCTCTTCGCGAACGGCGACATGGCCCTGAGCGAACGCATCGCGGACGGCGCGCTGGTCGCCATGAGCGGCCCGTCGGTGGGCGGCGGCATCCTCTCCGAGCTGGACGTCACCTCCCGCATGGCCCTGACCCTCCGCGCCGCCGGCACCGTCGCCAAGCTGGACGAAACCTGGACCCCCGCCGCCCTCCTGACCGCCGGCGTGGCCGTCTACTGACCCGTCCCCGTCCTTGGCGCGCGCGGGGCGACGCGATCCCGATCGGCGCGTACGATTCGAGAGCCACGAACCTCGTGGCCCGGAACTTCCCGACATGACGAATCGCCTGGCTGGGCGCGCGTGGCTCGCGCCGGCGGCTTTCACGCTGGTGTGCGGCACCGCGAACGCGCAGGTGCTCTCGAACGGCACGTTCAAGGCCACGGTCGGGACCAACGGGGAGATCTCGTCGTTGCAGCTGACCGGTGACACGTTTCCGACGAACTACGTCCTCAACGCCACCAACGCGCCCGGCCAGAACACCGCCGACCACGCCTGGGTGGGCGAGTTGATGTTCACGTACCGACTGGGCGGCGGCGCCTGGACGACCGCGCTCACCAGCCAGTCCGCCGACGCGCGGGTCATCGCGCCGGGCAGCAACTCGATCGCGGTCACGTACCAGAATTCCGCGAACACCAAGGGCATCCGCAACTTCAAGGTCGTCGAGACCTACGGGCTCGTGAACGACTCCCTCAACGACTACCTTTCTTGGCGGATCGCCGTCACGAACACCGGCAGCCAGACGCTGGAGATCGGCGACTTCGGCCTCCCACTGCCGTTCAACGAGTACTGGTTCGCGCAGAACGACGTCATCTACGAGACGCGCACCGTCTATCACTCGTTCACGGGGCAATCGAGCTCGTACATCACCGTGCAGCGGCCGAGCGGGGTGGGGCCGTTCCTGCTGATGACGCCCGACCCGACCACCGGCGCCGGGTTCGAGTACATGGACAACTGGGTGTCGCGCGAACATCCCGGCAGCGCCTGGGCCGCCGGCGGCGGGACGCCGGCCTGGCCCAGCGGCCTGGACGTCTTCTACATCCACTCGAACGTCATCAAGAGCACGAACCGCGGTTACCTCCCCAACACCAGCCTCACGCTGGCCCCCGGCGAGAGCAAGACGTACGCGTTCAAGTTCTTCAAGGTCGCCAGCCACGACGAGGTCAAGGACCGCCTCTACACCGAGGGGCTGATCGACGTCAGCGTCGTCCCCAGCCTGATGGTCGCCACCAACATGCCGGCCACGATCGACCTGCACACGTCGAAGGCCATCACCGCGGTCACGCCCCAGTTCGCCGCGCAGACCACCGTGACGTCGCTGGGCAGCGTGGCGACGGACCACAAGCTGTACAAGCTGGCGTTCAGCCAGCTGGGGCAGAACGACGTGGTCGTCACGTACGGCAGCGGCGAGACGACCACGCTGCAGTTCTACGTGCTGGAGCCGATCGACGCGGCCATCCAGCGGCACGCCACCTTCATGGTGGCCAGCACCCAGTGGACCAGCGGCGATCTGAAGGGCGTCTTCGACGACTGGATGATGGACACCCACGCCAAGCGCGGCGCCGCGGGGGGCGGGGGTTGGGGTGACGACTGGGGCTGGACGCACGCCGAGTTCCTGGCCGAGAAGAACGCCCAGACACCCGTGGCGTCCGAGGTGTCGGCGCTGGACGTCTACCTGGACGCGATCTGGGCGCGCGCGATCGACAACACCAGCTACGTCGTCCAGGACTGGTGGTGCCCTGCCGGCACCAGCGCCAGCAACGTCAACAACTGCTACTACGACCGCGCGTACGCCTACCCGCACGCCTTCAACACTTACTTCTCGATGTACAAGATCGCGGCGCTGTACCCGGACCTGGTCACGTACCACCTGACCGCCGACGCGTACCTGATGCGCGCGTACAACATCCTGCACACGCTGTACTCGGGGCACGGGGACCCGGGCACCGGCTACATGGGCGAGCAGACGTTGCCCGAGATCGCCGCGGCGCTGACCGCCGCGGGACACACGACCCAGGCTGCGTTCGTCACCAACGTGATCAAGCAGCTCTATCAGGCGTTCAGCAACAGCAAGTATCCGTACGGGTCCGAGTACAGCTTCGACAACACGGGCGAGGAGGCGGTGTACATGGCCGCCAAGCAGAACGGCAACGCGTCGGTGCTGGCCAAGGTGAACGCCAAGACGCGCGCCTGCCGCGGCCAGGAGCCGGTCTGGTACTACTACGCCGACCCGGTCACGCTGAACGGCGAGAACTGGTGGCAGTTCCAGTACACCGCCTCGCTGGCGGGGCTGGGCATGGACGACTTCGTCCGCACGCAGTCGCAAGCGCCCGAGCTGGACGAGCGGCTGTCGTACGCCGCCAAGCTCGCCAACATCAGCGCCATCAACAGCGGCCAGATGGACAGCAACCCGGCGAACCTCGGGACCGTGGCCTGGACCTATCAGGCGATGAAAGGGAACGTCTACGTGAACAGCTTCGACCCGGCCAACAGCAAGCTGCACGAAGGCTGGCGGCAGATGTCGGGCGAGGCGGACCTGGGGCTGTTCGGCGCGATCCGGATCCTCAGCGCGGACGTCACGGTCGATCCGGTGTTCGGGTTGACCGGGTACGGCTGCAACGTCGTCCAGTCGAACACCTGCCTGGGCGTGACCCCGACCGACGGCGTGTTCAAGCGCCTGAACCTCATCACGCAGAAGCTGAGCGTCGCGCTGGACCGCGACCGCTACACGGCCGCCACGGTCAGCACGAAGAACGACGCGCTCGGCTTCACGCTGCAGAACCAGCGGCCCGGCTCGCCGCACACGACGCACGTCACCATCACGGGGATGGCCCCCGGCACCTATCCGCTGTCGGTGGGCGGGGCCGCGGCCGGCACGGTGACCGCGGCCGCCGGCGCGCCGCTGCTCGTCTCGATCATGGTGGGCGCGGCCGCGACCACGGCGGTTCAGATCGGAACGCCGTGCATGGTCGCGGGCGGTGGCAACGGCGGCGCGCCCGGAACGGGCGGC
>CAZJMY010000801.1:0-1950 GCA_964546845.1 uncultured Myxococcales bacterium
GTTGCATGGCGGCCGCCGGCTGCAGCTCCGGCGGCCCGGCCGGCGCGGGCGCCACCGGGGGGCAACCCGCCGGGACCGGCGGCGCCGGCGTCTCGGGCGGGGCGCCCGGCCCCGCGGCGGGGAATGCCGGCACCGGCGGCCACGCCGCGACCGGCGGCGGCGCGGGGGCCACCGCGTGCTCGACCAGCCTGGCCGGCCGCGTCCGCGTGACCGAGGTCGACGTCGGAGCCACCGCTGCCTACAACGAGGTCGACAACAACGGCGCCGCGCTGGGGCTGACCCCGTTCGCGATCTCGCCGCTGCCCGGGGGCGGTTCGCGGCTGGCGTTCCTGGGCAAGGGGGACGGGATGGTCCACGTCGTCACGCTGGACGCCGCCGACCAGCTGACCGGCGCCGCGGTCACCCTGCCCGCCTACGACTTCCAGGACCTCTACGCGGACAGCGCCGGCGGCGTGTTGCTGGTGAGCCGGGCCGCGATGGGCTCCAGCGCCAGCAACAACTGCGGCGACATCAACCATCTGTGCGGCCTCACCGCCAGCTATCCGACGGCCGCCTCCTGCTACGACATGTACCTGGTGCGCTTCGACGGCGCCGCCGAGACCTGGGCGACCAAGCTGACGGACACCAGCCCCACTCTGCCGGCCTACGGCACCAGCGCCACCGCCGGCGGCAACGTGGTCTTCATCTGGTCCGAGTACGCGCACAACGGCCGCATCGCCTTCGACGGCAGCAACTACGCCGGCTACTTCGGCGCCGCGATCACGGTCCCCAATCAGGCCTGCGTCGGCTCCAGCACGCTGGCGACGGGCGTGAACATCCACCAGGGCGATCGCATGAAGGTGGTCAGCGCGTCGGGCGCGTTGCAGTCGACGGGCTTCGACTGGGGGTGCAGCCACAGCGGCTTCGAGCGCGTCGTGTGGGACCCCACCGCCAAGAAGTTCGTGGCCGTCTGCAAGAACGACGCGCAGACCGCCGGCAAGTCGGGCCGGCTGGCGTTCGCGCCCGGCACGACGACCATCGTGCCGGTCGATCTGTCGTACGCCAATCTGGGCAACGTGCTGGTGGCGCCGGGCGGCGGCTACTGGATCGTGTCCAGCGACATCCGCCCGGGGCAGACCGCGAATGCGAACGGCCTGGCCGACGTGCATCTGTTCCACGTCCCCGCCACCAGCACGCCGGCGCCCGACCACGACCTGACCGTCGTCAGCGACACCCAGAACGATCGCGCGCCACACCTGGCGGCCTACGGCCACGGCCAGCTGCTGCTGGCGTGGGAAGAATCGACCGCCACCGGCGACCTGTCGCAGAACGCACCCGCCCGCCAGATGTGGCTGCAGGTTCTCGACGCCGGGACGGGCTTGCCCGCGGGCGGCACCGCCGACGCCGTGGGCCCGCTGAAGCTGTCCCCGAACGTGCTCGGCAGCCGCTACCAGGACTTCCGCGCGTTCCCGGACGGGTCCGTCGCCTACCCGGCGCCCGGATCGACGGCCGGCAAGATCAAGATCCTGCGGGTGCTGAGCTGCGGGACCTGAAATCGTCCAAAGGAACGCGGAGGCTCACGCAATTGCGTTCAGGCATGAGGTGTCGCCGCGCGCCGCGCGCTTCGGTCCTGGGACTCCGCATTTTCTGGTTGCTCGCGACGCTGGGAGGGGTCGACTGCGGCTCCAGCACGTCACCGTCGGGGGGTGACGGCAGCGGGGGCACCACGGCCTCGGGAGGCGCCCCGGCCGGTAGTTCGACCGGCGGTTCGAGCGGCGCGGCGGGCAGCGCGCCGATGGCCGGTTCGGGCGGCACCGAGACCGGCACCGGCGGGCGGACGGGCGGCGCCGCGGGCAGCGCCGGGCGCGGCGGCCCCGGTGGGCGCGCGGGCAGCACCGGTGCCAGCGGCGCGGGAGGTCAGGGTGGCGTCGCAAGCGGCGGCGGAAACGCTGGCTACGGCGCCGCCGGCGA
>CAZJMY010000802.1:0-1653 GCA_964546845.1 uncultured Myxococcales bacterium
CGGGAGCCGGCGGGCGCGCCGGCGTCGCCGGCGGCACGGGTGGTCGCGCCGGGGGCGGCGGAAGCGCCGCCGCCGGGGGCGGGCCCGGCCCGAAAGGTCCGGTCACGGCGGCCCCGGGCGCCACGCTGGTCAAGATCGACACGGCCGCCCGCGGGCCGACCTTCGAGGGGTGGGGAACCAGCCTGTGCTGGTGGGCGAACCGGGTCGGCGGGTGGAGCGCCACCGCTCGCAACGCGGTCGTCGACGCCATGCTCGATGCGACGACCGGCCTCGGCTACAACGTGTTTCGGTACAACATCGGCGGCGGCGAGAACCCGGCCCACGACCACATGGGACAGTGGCACGAGATGCCCGGTTTCGAGCCGTCACGCGGCACCTGGGACTGGACCGCCGACGCGAACCAGCGCGCCATCCTGCAGCGGATCGTGGAGCGCGGCGGGGCCGGCGTCGTGCTGGAGGCGTTCTCGAACTCGCCCCCCTACTGGATGACCAACAGCGGCTGCGCCTCGGGCAGCACCGACGGCTCCAACAACCTCAAGGACACCTCGTACGCCGACTTCGCCGACTATCTGACCGAGGTCGTCAAACACTACCGGGACGTCTGGGGGATCACCTTCCGCACGCTGGAGCCGCTGAACGAACCGAACGCGAGCTGGTGGAAGGCCAACGGCGGGCAGGAAGGCTGCCACTTCAGCCCCGCCAACCAGCAACAAATCGTCAAGGCGGTCGGGGCCAGCCTCACCACCAAGGGGTTGTCGGACACGACGGTCAGCGCGTCCGACGAGAACAGCCTGGACGACGCGTACAACAACCTGCGCGGGTACGACGCCGCCTCGCTGGCGGTGATGTCGCAGATGAACAGCCACAGCTACAGCGGCGGCGCGACGTCGCGCGCCAACCTGCGCGCCCTGGCGACCAGCAAGGGAAAGCGCCTGTGGCAGTCGGAGTCGGGGCCGCTCAGCGTCACGCTGGCCGACGCGACCGACGCTGCGCTGTTCATGGCGGGGCGGATCATCACGGACCTGCGTGACCTGCAGCCGCAGGCCTGGATCGACTGGCAGGTCGGCGACCCGGGCGCGTCCTGGCAGTCGATCGTCCTGGACGAAAGCAAGCAGAGCTGGGCGCCCGTGAAGCGGTTCTACATGCACGCCGGCTTCAGCCGCTACATCCGGCCCGGCGCGACGCTGCTGGCCGTGAACGGCCCGGACATGGTGGCCGCGCTCGCGCCCGGCGGCGCCAGCGTCGCCGTCGTCGTCCGCAACGGCGACACGTCGGCGACCAAGAGCTTCACGTTCGACCTGACGCCGCTCGCCAGCGTCGGCAGCCAGGTGACGGCGCTGCGGACCTCGCGCACCGAGAACCTGGCGGCGCTGGCCCCCATCGCGATCAAGGACTGGAGCTTCACCGTCACCATCCCCGCGTACGCGGTCGTGACGCTCGTGATCCCGCTGGCGCCGTGACGTGCGCAGTCGGCGAAAGCTGGTCGCGGCTCCGCCGATGTGTAGGCTTCTCTCGACGACGCCACCTGCGCCCGGAGCCGCATGAATAGATCGATCCTGCCGTTCAGCCTCTTCGCGTTCGGGCTCTCGCTCGCGTGTGCGCAGAACCAGTCCGACACGGGCTCCGGGGCGGGCGGGGCTGCGCGCGGCGGGT
>CAZJMY010000803.1:0-3184 GCA_964546845.1 uncultured Myxococcales bacterium
TCACTTCCCAATCCGGCGTCTTACGACGTCAGCACGGCCGGAATCGTGCTCGACAACGTGACGGGGCTGGCGTGGGAGAGGACGCTCAGCACCAGCTCCTACACGCAGGCGGAAGCCGCCGCCTACTGCGCTGCCAACCGCCTCGGGGGCTCGTCCGACTGGCGGCTGCCGTCCGTGCTGGAGCTGGGCACGCTGATGGACTTCATGCAGGCGCAGGGAGCGGGCATGATCGATCCCGCCGCCTTTCCGAACACGCCCGCCGACAACACGCGCGCCAGCTGGTTTCAAACCTCGACCCCGGTGGCCGGCGACGCCACGAAGAGCTGGTACGTCGACTTCCAGAATGGAAACAACTTCATCGACATGAAGGGGACGGGGCGGGTGCGTTGTGTCCGCTCGGCGAAGGTCCTCAGCGCGCGCTGCTACGCGGCGGGCGCCCGGTTCGTCGCCTCGACGACCAGCGGGACCGCCACGAAGCTGGACCAGGCCACGGGCCTGGTGTGGCAGCAGGGTGTCGGCCCGCAGCTGATGGTCTGGTCCGACGCGGTCAACTACTGCAAGGGGCTGGCCGGGAGCTTCCGGTTGCCGAGCATCAAGGAGATGCAGACGATCGTGGACTACGGGGTGGCCTCTCCGGGGCCGACCCTGGACGCCGCGTTCCCGGCGCCCAATCCCGCGAGCTACTACTACTGGACGTCCTCGCCGCTGTCCGGCGTTCCGACCGGCGCCTGGCTCCTGGCCGTCGACACCGGCTCGTTGAGCTGGAACGGTCAGAACGCGCCGTACCTCGCGCGTTGCGTTCATTGACGGCACGGCCTCGTCAGCCGATGACACCTTGTAAACGCCCGCCCCATCGCGTAGGAGAGAGGGGACCGTGGCCGTTCGCGGAGTGGGCCATCGGAACACGTGGCCAGTCTGACAACCTGGTGGACCCCGCCTGAGGCAGGAAGAGACACCATGGAACGGACGGTTGATGTGACAGACGACGCCGCGACGGCGGCCGAACCGCTCGCGCCTTCACCAGCGCCGGCCGTCGCGGTGCCGCCGGCGCAGCCGGCCAGACCCTGTCGCATCACGTTTCACGGCTGCGTCGCCAGCGAAGCGCCTCGGGTCGAGGTGCGGGCCTGGCTCGCGCGGCTGGGCGCCCTGACCGGGCCGATGCTGGACGGCGACGTCGTCATCGAAGCGCTGGACGAGGCCCGCACCGAGCGTCGCTATCGCGTCCGGATCCAGCTGAAGATGCCCGCCGGGCCCGTGCTGATCGGCTCCGACCACCCCGCCAACCTTCCGTCCGACGACGTCTACGTCGCCATCCGGAACGGCTTCCGCGCGGCGCGACGCGAGCTCGAGCTGCAGCAGCGCGCGCAGGCGCCCGAAGCGGTCTGAGCGTCAGGCGCCGAATGCCAGCCTTTGGGCGTCCCCCGGCGTCCTGGCGTTTCACACACCCGGTTTGCGGCTAGCGCGGCAGCAGGCCGTAGACGGCGATCTTCTTCGACATGGTCGGAACGTAGACCTTGCCGTTGGCGATCGTGGCGACGTTGAACTTGGCGAAGTTGCCCAGGTCGTCGCGGGCGGCGTTCATGCGCGAGTCGTAGAGCTCTTTCGAGACGTCCGTGGCGTCGAAGGCTTGCAGGATCCCGCGCACGCGGGCGCCGCTGGCCGCCGCGTCCGTGTTCGAGCCGTCGACGCTGACGGGGTGCAAGGCCCAGACGATTCCGGTGCCGGCCTGGCTGCCGTTCGCCGAGATCGACAGGAACCCGCCCGGCATTCCGGGCGGGGCCGGCGACGGGCTCTGCGCGCTGGGCGTGTGCTGAAAGCCGTTCGGCAGCAAGCGAAACGCCTTCAGGTAGTCCCGCTCGGCCCACACGTACAGGAAGGGGCCCTGCGGCCCGTTCCAGAAGACCGGCGCCGCGTGAATGTGGAAGTAGAGCTGCCACTGCCCGCCGTTGCAGGCCGGGTCGCAGGCTGGAAGCGGCGTCGCCTGGAATTCGTCGACGACGGTGTCGCCGGCCGGGTTGTAACCGCCCAGGTGCGCGCGGTCGAGCAGGTAGATCTTGCCCTCCTTGCCCGAGGCGACCACGTACGCCGTTCCCGGGATGACGACCGGCCCGCTGGAGCCGAGGTCGAGGTCGATGTCGCTCAGGTAGTCCTGGTTGCGCGGCGTGAAAGAGTCCGCCACCGCGAGGGTGCCGGACAGCTTGACCACGCTGTCGCCGTAGTTCCGCCGGCTGGCGTCGAAGTCGCCGTTGCCCGTCTCGACGTAGACGTTGCCGGCGCCGTCGGCCGCCGGACCGGCGCCGGTCTGCCAGATGCCGGCCGCGCGCCCGTTCGGCGTCGACGCCCAGGCCGCGGTCTGTTTCAGCGTGGCGGCGTCGTACGCCATCACCCAGCCGTGGTAGTCGTGCGCGTCGTTGTGGCTCGCCCACGCGATGTACAGCGTTCCGCCCGAAAGCAGCAAGGCGGAGCGTTGATTTTCGATCACCGGGTCGAACGAGAGCTGACCATTGGTGCTTCCCGGCCCGTTCCCGGCGACGCTCGCGCCCAGCTCGACGGGGCCACCGAGCTTCTCGCCGCCCGTCGACAGGTCCAGCGCGTGAAGTTTCTGGTGGTGAACGCCCGAGCCGTCGAGCGAGCACGACACCAGATACAGGGTGTGGCTGGCCAGGTCGATGGCGGGCGTGCTGAGGGTCCCGATCTCGGTCGCGATGTCCTGGGGCCCCGGCTGAACGTCCAGGCCGGTGGTGGCGCTGACCGGAATGGGTGAGCCCAGCACCGTGAGGTCGGTGGCCCAGAGCGGCATCGTGCTGGACGAGTCGGCGTCGTAGGCGAACACGGTGTTGTGCATCGACGCGACGTAGACGACGTTGCGAGATCCGGCCCCGGTCACCGTCACGTTCGAGACGTACAGCAGCTGCGCGTAGACGTCGCCGTCGACGGGCCACTCGAACAACTTGCCGAACTGGTTGACGTTGACGTTCGTCGTGTTGAGGACCGTCTCCTGCAGGTTCGCGCCCGTTCTCTGGATGTCGTTGTGGTGGGTCAGCACGTTGATCGCGGGCGCGCCCGTGCCGGCCACGCCGCCCTTGCCGCCCGCGCCCCCCTGGCCGGTGCCTGCCTGGCCGCCGTTTGCTGCGGCAGCGGCGCCCGCGTGACCGCCGGCGCTCCCGGCCACGCCGCCGGTGCC
>CAZJMY010000804.1:0-1944 GCA_964546845.1 uncultured Myxococcales bacterium
CGCTGCGGGCGGAGTCGGTCGGTGTTCGAGACGCGGCGGCCCTCATCGCGGCGTCACGGCCCTTGCCACCGGCGCTGACGGCCGACGAGCTGGGACGGGCGCAGGCGCTGATCGCGGCGGCGGAGCACAGCATCCTCTGGACGCACCGGCGCAAGGATCCCTGCAAGTTCGGCGTGAACGTCACGATCCGGGGGTATCGGTTCGTGAAAAACAGACCGGCCATCCTGGTGCCGCTGCGCGAGACGTCCTGCGGCTGGCTGGTCGACGAGAACCGCTCGCCCGAGGCGCAGGAGCTGATCGAGTGGGTCTACCGGCTCTCCGGCCTGCCGCGGGTCCGGCTGCGCCACTGAAGACGGCTACGGCGTTCCGCGCGACGGCGCCGGCAGCGGCAGCGGGGCAGGCGAGGGGGGCGTCTCGACCGTCGAGGCGACCGCGCTTCCCGTCGTGTCGTGCCCCACGGACAGGCGATCGACCGTGTCCAGCAGGTTGCCGCCCAGGTCGCGCGCCACCGGCGCGTCACGCGCGATCGTGCGGGACAGCTCGCGCCCGCGCTTGCGGTCCTCGGGAGACGCCGGGTTGCCCAGCGCCTTGCGGTAGTCGATCGTGTGCAGCACCTGCAGGCGCACCGAATCGACGACGCGGCTCAAGAGATCGCGCTCGTCCGCGCCCAGCGCCGACGGCTTCCACTCTCGCCAGCCGTTGGCCCCGGTCACCCAGAGGCGCCCCAGCTCGCCGAAGGCGCCTTCCTTGCGCAGATCCTCGATGACGGCGACGCGCCGGTCGTCCAGCGGGAACTGCCGCCCGTAGAAGTGATAGAGCAGCGCCGGGCCGGTCGCCTCGGCCCGGACGACGAGACCGCCGAAGTCGAACAGCGGCAGCATGGCCGACGACAGCGCCCCCTCGACCCGCGCCCGGTCCGCCGGCGTGGGCGCGCCGGGCCCTTCTTCCGCCAGCGCATGGGGGACGCGCCGCTTCTTGTGCATGAAGTCGACGAGCTGGTCGATCCCGACCACCACGTTCAGCGCGCCGTGACCCTTGTAGCCGGCGTGGTAGACGCCGACCAGCTCCAGGTCGCGCGTCTTGCACGACGCCGCCAGCACGGGGCTGCCCGAGTTCCCCTCGGCCAGCAGCGCGTCGATGACGAAGTCGACGTGATCCCACCCCTGTTCCTGGTCGCGGTCGTAGGGGTTGACCACCTTGCCCGTCGACACCGCCTGCATGACGCCCAGCGGGAAGCCGCGCACCTCGACGGCGTTGCCCTGGCGCAGCGCCGCGCTCTTGCCGACCTTGTAGGGGATGACGGTGAGCTTCTGGTTCGCCTTCAGGATGGCCGCGTCCAGCAGCGGGTCGACCGCCACCCGGGTCAGCGCGATCTGCCCCGGCTCGAAGTCGTCGCGCTCGTCGCGCACGATGCGCAACTTTTCCTCGACCCGCTTGCACCCCTCGGGAACGCCGTCGATCCGGTGGAAGGGGTCCGTCACCTCGGGCCAGGCGGCGACGTGCTCGTTCGTGAAGAGGTACGTGTCGTTGCCGGCCGCCTCGTAGGCGAAGGCGGTGCCGAGCTCGCTGGCCTGCACGCGCCGGCGGCGCAGCTTGCCGTCGGGGCCGAAGAACGGGCACTCGTACTTGGCCGAGCTGCGCACGAGGTAGCTGTATTGCGAGCTCGCGCTCTGATCGACCTCGCGCGAGTGCATCGACTGCACTTGCAGCGTGTCCGCGTACTCGCCCTGGCAGATGAACCCGGTCGTGGCCGAAAGCCGCGACCGGGTGATCAGATCGAACGCGATGCCGATGAGGACGAGCGCCCCCAGAAGCACGGGCCACAGGCGTGGCAGCCAAGCAGACTTCATCCGAGCCCTCGATCAGCGTACCATTTGCGCCGACCCATGGCCAAAGCTCCCACGGCGATGCAAGCCGACGTGATCCGCTCGGCGCTGGCGCTGG
>CAZJMY010000805.1:0-2295 GCA_964546845.1 uncultured Myxococcales bacterium
GTCGCTGATGTTCTCGCTGGCGCTGGCGATCGGGCTGACGCCCCAGCTGCTGCCGGCGATCGTGGCCGTCAACCTGGCCCGCGGCGCGTCGCGCATGGCGGCCGAGAAGGTGATCGTGCGGCGCCTGGCCTCGATCGAGAACCTGGGCAGCATGACGCTGCTGTGCTCGGACAAGACCGGCACGCTCACCGAGGGGCGCCTGACGTTCGAGGGCGCCGTCGACGCCGGCGGGCAGCCGAGCGAGCGCGTCCTCCGGCTGGCCTTCCTGAACGCGGCGCACGAGACCGGCTACGCCAGCCCGCTGGATCAGACGCTGCGCGAGCTGGCGGTCACCGCCGTCGACCCGGCCGACAAGCGCGACGAGATCCCGTTCGACTTCGTGCGCCGCCGCCTGTCGGTGCTGCTGGCGACGGACGGCGGCCTGCTGATCACGAAGGGGGCGGTCGGGGCGGTGCTGGACGCGTGCGACACCGTTCAGACCGCCGCCGGCGTCGTGCCCCTGGACGGTCGGCGCGCCGAGATCGAGGCCGCGTTCACCGGCGCCTGCGACGACGGGCTGCGCGTGATCGGCGTCGCCACGCGCGCGCTGCCCGGCCGCGCGGCCGTCACCCGCGACGACGAGCGCGGGATGACCTTCGCGGGCCTGGTCCGCTTTCACGATCCACCCAAGGCCGACGTGCGCGCGGCGCTGGACGAGCTGGCGGGGCTGGGGGTGGCGGTGAAGGTCGTCACCGGCGACAACGCGGCGGCGGCGCGCGCGCTGGCGCGGCGGCTGGGGCTCGCGGCGCCTGTCGTCGTCACGGGGACCGAGCTGCGCCGCGCGGCCGCGGCGGCGCTGCCGGCGCTGGCCCGCACCGTCGACATCTTTGCGGCGGTCGAGCCGACCCAGAAGGAACAGATCGTCACCGCCCTGCGCCGATCGGGGCACGTGGTGGGGTTCCTGGGCGACGGCATCAACGACGCGCCCGCGCTGCACGCGGCCGACGTCGGCATCTCGGTCGCGGGCGCCGCCGACGTCGCGCGCGAGGCGGCCGATCTGGTGCTGCTGGAAAAGGACCTGAGCGTCGTGGCGCGCGGGCTGCGCGAGGGGCGGCGCACGTTTGCCAACACCCTGAAGTACGTGTTCATGGCCACCAGCGCCAACTTCGGAAACATGTTCAGCATGGCGGGGGCGTCGCTGTTCCTGCCGTTCCTGCCGCTGGTGCCGAAGCAGGTGCTGCTGACGAACATGCTGACCGACATGCCCGAGATGGCGATCGCCTCCGACACCGTCGACGACGAGGACGTCGCGCGCCCGCGGCGCTGGGATCTGGGGCTGGTCCGGCGCTTCATGATCGCGTTCGGTCTGCTCAGCTCCGTGTTCGACTACCTCACGTTCGGCGCGCTGCTGTGGCTGGTCGGCCCGCAGCCGGCTCCCTTCCGCACCGGCTGGTTCATCGAGTCGGTCGTCTCGGCGGCCAGCGTGGTGCTGGTCATCCGCAGCCGCCGGCCGCTGGGGCGCAGCCGCCCTGGGCAGGCGCTGGTCAGGGCGACCGCCCTCTGCGCGGCGGCGACCGTGGCCCTGCCGTTCTCGCCGCTGGCCGCCCCGCTGGGGCTCGCGCCGCCGCGCGCCGGCGTGCTGGCCCTGATCGCGGCCATCGTCGTCACCTATGTCGCGGTCGCCGAGCTGGTGAAGCGGTGGTTCTTCCGCCGCTTGGCATCCCGGGTGCAAGAGCAGACTGCATGAGCCACGACGCCTGGATGACGCTGCGAACGAAGCCGCTGCCCGCCGCCGAACAGGACCGGTTGATCCGGGAGCTGCGGCGGACGGGGGACCCCGCCGTCGAGCGCCGGCTGGTCGAATCGAACCTGCGGCTGGTGTTGAAGATCGCGCGCCAGCTGGATCGCACGGGCGGCCGCGCCTTCGACGACCTGGTGCAGGAGGGCTGCCTAGGCCTCATCGAGGCCATTCATCGTTACGATCCCGGCAAGGGCGCCCGCTTGACCACGTACGCGGCCTTCTGGATCCGCGCGGCGATCATGAAGTACGCGATGGACAACGTCCGGATCGTGCGCGCGGTGCGGACGCGCGCGGAACGCGCGGCGTTCTTCAAGGGCGTGGTCGGCACGGCGGAGGTGTCGATGGACGCCGCGCGCGGGCCCGACGGCGCCTCGGTCGGCGACGGCCTTGCCGACCCCGCCGCGCCGGCCGATCGCCGCCTGGAAGTCGCCGAGCTGGCGTGGCGCGTCCGGCGCTCCGCCGACGAGCTGGCGCCGCGGCTGCCGGGCCGCCACGCGGCCGTGCTGCGGGCGCGC
>CAZJMY010000806.1:0-13009 GCA_964546845.1 uncultured Myxococcales bacterium
GGTCGCCGGCAGGTCGAACGTGCTGCCGCCCGACGGCCCCAGGATGGCGTTCAGATCCTTGCCCGCCATCTCGGAGCGGCTGCCGCCGGCCGGCGCCAGCGTGAACCGCTCGAGCGAGGCGTTCACGTCGCGCGCCAGGCCTCCGATCATGCCCGGATACTTGTGGTCGTCGATCTTGTGGATGTCGCCGGCCGCCAGGCGCTGCAGCTCGCGCCGGAGCTTGCGCAGGGGAGCCTCGACCTCGAACCGCTGCAGGACCAGGCCGACGGCGATCATGGCGAAGGTCATGAACACCAGGCCGACCCAGGGGAAGTTCCCCCACTTCAGGTCCTCGGCGCGGACGTTGGCCAGCAGGGCGCCCAGGTCCGACTTGGCCGGCTGCACGCCGAGCAGCGCGTAGTAGGCCCGCTGCTCGCCCGCCTGGCCGGGGAACGGGGCCGCGACCACCAGCAGCTTGTCCTGGCCGACGGCCAACGGCAGCGCGGGCGTGCGCTTCAACGAGGCGATGTCCGCCTCGTGCTGGCCGATCAACTCGGGCAGCGCGTCCAGCTCGCCGGCCGGCCGCGACGAGGCGATCACCTTGCCGTGCAACAGCAGGGCGACGTCGACGTTCAGGTTCTTCTTGAGGCGCTCGACCAGCGCCGGTCCCGTCTCGGCGGCCACGTAGATGGCGCCGACGATGCGGTCCTTGTTCTTCGACAGCACGGGCGCGCCGGCCACGCGCTCCAGCTTGCCGCTGACGCCCCAGACGTCGTCCGAGAGGTACCCGCGCAGGGCGTCGGCCACCACCTCGATGCCGCCGATGTAGTCGCCGTACTCCTTGTCGTTGTCGCCGCCGACGCGGGCGATGACGCGGCCCTTGTTGTCGACCGCCACCAGCTCGTCGATGCCGCCCGTCGACAGGTCGGGGATCAGCGTGCGGAAGCGGTCCTGGATCGTGCGGTGAATGACGGCGTACTCACCGGAACCGCGCGACGCCGCGTCCAGCGACTCCGACAGGATGGCGTCGCGGCCCAGCTTGGACACGCGGTCGATCCATTTGTGGGCGTCGACCTTGAACATCTGCTCGGCCGCGTACTGGGCCCGATCCAAGCGCTGCCCCTCGAGCGCGGCCAGCTTCTGCACGGCCGGGCGGGGCGCGATGAGCGCGAAGGTCCCCGCCACGGCAGACACGAGAGCGATGAGGATGAACCAGATCTTCGATAGGAACATGGACTCCTCGTCGCGCTACTCGGCCGCTTCCTTCTCCCCCGAAGCCCCGACCTTCACCGTCAGCTCCTCTTTCGATCCCGTGTCGACTTCTTGCTGCGCGGACCACTTGCCGCGCGTCCAGACCTTCAGGTTGGCCTTGCCGTCGGGGACGCCGTTGATCGCGAACGCGCCCTTCTCGTCGACGGTGGCGTAGTACGGGGAGTCGACCACCAGCACCGACACCATGATGTGCGGGTAGTCGGCGTCGCGAATCGCGAAGCCGCCGATGGAGTCGAACTTCTGGCGGCGGATGGCGCCCGCCGGCAGCAGCTCGGGCGGCATGACGGACGGGCTGGCCGGCGTCGACAAGTTCAGCTTCACCTTGCCGGTGTTCTTGATCTCGATGACGGAGCCCGGGCCGACGACGACCAGGCGCGGGCGGGCGTCCAGGCCGCCGATCTCGACCGTGACCGTGCGCGCCGGGGGCGCGTGGGCGCCGTTGACGCCCTCGAGCACGACCGCGGTCTCCAGCTTGGCGCCCCCCGTGGTCTGGACGGGGACGTTGCCGTTCTCGAGGCGCCAGTAACCCTGGTAGAGGCGGGTCGAGCGCGCGTAGTCGGGCAGCTTGACCGTGCCCTTCACCGTGCCGGCGCGGGCCGTCGAGCCGACCGCGAGCAAGAACGTCGTGGCGAGCGCGAGACGGACAGCGGGGGAAAAGAGGCGGGAGACCATCCGCGGAATCAGGGGCCAGGGGGGACAAGGCCCCGCAAGGAGGTCAGCAGGCTAACGTGGGGCTTTCCCCCCTGTCAATGCGTGATCGGCTCCCGGCGGGTCGCTTTTTCCCCTTTCGTCCGCCTCACGCAAGAGGCGGGCCGGGACGCCCAGGCGGATCCCCTCGCGCTGGAGGCGATCGATGAGTCGCTTGCGGACCTCGTGACCGGCGGGCGCCTGTAATTGGACTTCCGCCACCTCGAGCCCGCAGGCCCAGAGCTGACCGGCCTCCGTGACGTCGGCCAGGCGCGCGGCGGGCTTGCCGCCGATCAGCGCCGGCACCGCCGCCTGCGCGCGCGCCAGCTCGTCGTTGAGGATTGCCTCGACCTTCGCGACGTCGGCGTCGTGCGCGATCGCGATGTTGACGGCCATCCCGACGGGAGCCGCCGGCAGATGGTAGTTGGTCAGGATCGCCTGCGACAGCTTCTGGTTGGGGACGATGATCGTGTTGTTGGCCAGCGTGCGCAGCCGCGCCGACCGCCACCCGATGGATTCGACGTAGCCCTCGCCCGCGGCGGCGTCGATCCTGATGTAGTCGCCCGCGCGCACCGGGCGGTCAGCCAGCAGGTAGAGCCCGGCGAAGAAGTTGGCCAGCGTCTCTTGCAACGCGAGCGCGACGGCCAGCGAGCCGACGCCCAGCGTGGTCAGGAGCGGCGTGACCGGAACGCCGATGCTGTCCAGCGCCATGATGATCGCCAGCGCGCCGATGAGCAGCCGCACGGCGACGCGGGCGACGCCGGTGGCCGGCTTCACGGACGGGTGCTTGTCGGCGTACTCGGTCACCGCCGCCAACGCGATCCGGGCCACCACCAGCGCGCACGCGAAGACGAACGCGATATCGAGCGCGCCGGCCAGCCAGCGCCCCAGGCGCCCGGGCAGGCCCAGGTCGGGGACCCAGTGCAGGCCGCCCACGACGACCGCACAGGCGGTGGGCGTCGCCACGGCCGGCCGGCTCTTCAGCCAGCGGGCCGTCAGCGCGCGCGCCGCCCGGCCGGCCAGCAGCCCGAGCACCACCAGGCCGGCGATCAGGATCGGCAGCGCGATCTGCGGCGGAGCGGGAATGTCGATGCCGGCGAGCCGCATGGCTTTCATTTCGTATAACCTGTTTGGCCGCCATGAGCACCCGCCCCAGCAAATCCCTGGAGACGTTTCCGAATCCCAAGCCCGAACGCGACTACCACATCGTCTTCGAGTGCCCGGAGTTCACCTGCCTGTGCCCGAAGACCGGGCAGCCCGACTTCGCGGTGATCCACGTCGACTACGTGCCGGACAAACTTTGCGTCGAGCTCAAGTCCTGGAAGCTGTACCTGTGGTCGTTCCGCGACGAAGGCGCCTTCCACGAGGCGGTCACGAACCGGATCCTGGACGACCTGGTGGCGGCGGTGAAGCCGCGCCATGCCCGCATCGAGGCGGTCTTCAACGTGCGCGGTGGCATCAAGACCAGCATCGTGGCCACCCACGAGAGCTGACGGCGGCCGGCAGGATCAGGGCCAGCGCGCGCGCAGCGTGAGCCCCACCAGCTGCGCGATCGTGTGGTACGTGCCCTCCGGGCCTTCGCGGCCCGTGGTCGAATCCGCGGGCAGCACGTAGACCAGCATGTAGCCCAGGTCGGCCGTGAACCGGTCGTACGTGTAGCCGACGCCCACGGTGCCGTCCAGGCGGTTGCCGTCGGGCAGGCCCGGTCCCAGCGCCGACGACGGGATCGTCTGCTGGTCGAAGATGAAGCCGGCCCGCAGGCGCAGGTTGGGGCTGGGCAGCCGGAAGTCGGCGCCGACGCGGGCGGTGATCGCGTTGCGCCCATCCGGCTGGATCACGTGCGCGGGGGCGCTCTGGAACTTGATGTCGATGCGGTCGTACGTGCTCCACAGGACGTAGTTCACGTCGGCTTCCAGCGTCAGGTCGGCGCGCGGCCGGAACATCACGCCCAGCGTGAAGGCGTCCGGCAGCGTGATCGTCGCGGAGCCGGGCTGGTCGGGCAGCGCCGGCGCGAAGTCCGGGTTCGTCGGATCGAAGTCGGCCTGTCCGTCGAACTTCAGGCGCACGCGGCTGCGGTAGGTCAGCGCGACGTGCAGCTGGTTGGGCAGCGGCCGGTAGAGCAGGGCGGCGTTGCCGCCGAATCCCCAGGTGCCGCCCCCCAGGCGCACGTCGCCGCCCGCCAGCGCCGGCAGCCCGTTGGTGAAGTCCACGGCGCCGCGGACGGCGTCGAACCCCACCGCCAGCGAGAGCCGGTGCTCGAGCCGCACGGAGACCGTCGGGTTGATCGCCAGCGTCTCCAGCATGGCGGACACCGTCGCCTCGCGCCCGATCCAGTCGTCGGGCCAGCGCACGCCGATCCCGAAGGCGGTGTAGACGCCCAGCCCGACGGCGACGCGGTTGGTGATGGGCGTGTTCGCGAACACCGTCGGCAGGAAGAAGTTGCCCCGCTCGCTGTCCGTCGACGCGCCGCCGGCCGCCGGTGAGAAGCGCGACTTGACGGTCACGTAGACGCCGCCCGCCGAGGCGGACGGCCCCATGAAGGACAGCGCGGCCGGGTTGAACCAAACCGCCGCCGGCTCGTCGGTCGAGGCGGCGACGGCCGACGCGCGGCCGATCGCCTCGCCCGACAGGTCGTAGATCAAGAAGCCGCCCGCCCGGCACGGGCGCGCGGCGCCCAGCGTGACGGCCGCGGCCGCCAGCGCCCCCGCCCACCAGAGCCGCTTCACGGCGTCCCTCCGAACGTGAATGCGAAGCAGTAGACCAGGTTGCTCCGCTTGATGCCGGTCAAGCCGGTCAGGGCCGCGTTGTCGAACAGCGGCTGCAGCTGCTGCCGCCCCGCTTCCGCCACGGCGGCCTGCGCGTCCGAGAGGCCCGAGATCACGCTGTGCATGTTCGCATCGACCAGCGAGCCCTGCACGGTCAGCAGCACCGACACGGGCGAGGCGACCAGCGGCGCGCCCGCCGGGTCGTGCAGCCCGTTCGTGAAGAAGAGCCCGATCGTGTGGTTGGCTGAAAACGCATTCTGCCCGGTGATGACGATGTTGCCGTTCACGACCTGCGCGTCGACGCGCGGCAGCCCGTTGACGAGATCGCCCTTCGCGACGGCGTCCAGGTCCATGAGGATGACCGTCCCCGTCTGCTCGCGGACGATGAACGGGACGACCGTGGCGGGATCGAGGGGCCCGTGCACGGCCACCTGGATCTGGTTGGGCGCGGTGACCTGGGGGACGGGCGCGGGCGCGCTAATCTCGGCGACCGAGCTGGTGTGGATCGGAAAGCCCCACAGCGCGGCGACCTCCGCCTTGGGGATGCCAGCCGCGGCGACCAGGTCCCACGCGCCGGCGGCCAGATAAGCCGTCCGGGCCGCCTCCAGCTGCCTCAGCGTCGCCGCCGCTTCCGGCGGCGCCAGCCCCTGGGAGAACAGCAGGTCGTAGGCGGGGCAGGTGCGATCGAGCTGGCTGTCGTCCGTCAACCCGCAGTCCAGAGGCGACTCCTGTTTCAGGAGCGACAGCGTGGGCGAGCCGACGACCTGCCCGCCCGTGGTCGTGCGCACCCCGTTCTCGTAGCCGCGCACCGCGAACCAGTAGAGCGTCCCGAGCTCCCAGGTCGGCTGGGGCGCGATCGTCACGAAATCGTGATCGAGCGCGGGGTCGAACCCGACCGCGACGCTGGCCGGCGCGCCGGTCCCGGTCAGGGCCACGACGTTGGTGCCCAGAGTCAGCGTCGCCGGGTCCAGCGCGGCGCTGGCCGGCGCCATCGCCGTGGTGGTGGTCGGAAAGCCGTTCAAAGTCTGCAGGTACTGATCGAACTCGCAGGCGGCCTGCGGCAGCTCGCTCTGCGCGGTGCACTGATCGGGGACAGGGATCCCCGCCTGGCTGAAGTCGATCCGACCCGTCGCCGGGTTCACCAGCAACAGCGACGGGCTGGGCACGCGCGGCGGCTTCGCGTCCCACTGCATCGCCGCCGGCACCGGATCGTTCCCGATGCTCGGCGCGCAGGCGGCCGCCGCCGCCAGACCCAGCAGCCCCATCGCACCCGCGGCCGCGCGCATCACTTGGCGACGATGCGCATCTGCGGCATGGCGTACGCCGCGGGGATGTTGGGCAGTCCGTTGCCGTCGGTGTCGGGGAAGCTGCCCACGTACTTCAGCAGCGCCTGCCAGTCTTTCAGCTCTTCGACGGGAGCCGTGGTCGGGTCGCGGTCGACCAGGTTCATCGTCGGGTCGACGACGGTCGTGCAGTCCGCCGCCTTCGGCACGACCTGCAGCACACCGCCCGTCTGCGCCTTGACGACCCCCAGCAGGCCGGCGACGAAGTTCGTCGACACGACCTTGTAGCAGGTGGTGGTGTCCGTCCGGTCCAGAGGCACCACGCCGGCGGCCGTCTTCACGCTGGCGCCCGTGATCCGTCCGAACACGGGACGGCTCATGTCGTAGGTGATCGAGAGCCCGGCCACCTGAAGGAAGAAGTCGTTTCCGACGACGTCGCTGGCGGCGTCGAACTCGAGGCCGGACAGGACGTCTGCCGCGTTCAGGTAGAACGTGACCAGCGGGTACCCCGGGTTCTGATCGGGCCCGATGCCGTCGGGCAGCACGCGGAACAGGTCCGCGAACCAGACGACGCCCGTCTTCCCCTTCTGGAGGTCGGAACGGATCTGGCCGTTGGCCTCGAACCCCATGACGGGCGGCGCCGCCGGCTGCAACGCGCCCGTCACGTTCAGGTAGGCATCCGCGACCAGGTTGCCGATCGGCGCCTCCGCGAAGGCCGGCAGCCCCAGGTCGGCGGACGTCTCGGCCACCGGCGATCGGTACGTGAGGCTCGCCGCCTGCAGCGCGGTGTCGACCGCCCCGATGTACGTCTCGACCGCGGTCTGGGTCGTGGCGTCGCCCGGCACCGAATCGTCCATGGGCTGCAGCACGTAGGCGCCGTCCAGCACGACCGTCGCCGGATCGCCGGGCTTCGCGCCCTTCGTGACGGAGAGCTGCAGCTGGCCCAGGTTCTCGCCGTACTTGCCGGCGGTGACGATCCAGGTGCTGCCGATCTGCTTGGGCTGCGTCAGCGTGTCGTGCGTGTGGCCGCTGACGATGACGTCGATCCCCGGGACGGCCTGCGCGAGGACGGCGTCCTCGCCCGTGCCGTCGCTGTAGATGCCCGAGTGCGACAGCGCGATCACCACGTCGACCTTGTCCTTGTTCCGCAGGTCGTCGACCATCCGGGCCGCGGCCGTGGCGATCGGGTCGAACGTCAGCGGGGCCGCCTGCGGCGTCACCGACGCGGCCTCGGCGCCCAGCAGGCCGAAGATGCCGATCTTCAGCGTCCCGACCGTCTTGATCAGCTTGGTCTGGATGACGCCGGCGGCGGCCAGCGCCTGCAAGCCGTCGTCGTCGGCGCTGCTGTCCGAGAAATTCATGTTGCTGGCGACGATGGGCACCGTCGGGCCCGACGCCGTGGCGGCTTGCAGGATCCCGGCGAGCCCGGCCGGCGTCCAGTCGAGCTCGTGGTTGCCGATGGTCGTCGCGTCGTATCCCAGCGCGTTCATCATCGACAGCTCGGCCGCGGCGCGCGTCGAGATGATCTCGAACAGCGAGCCCATCATGAAGTCGCCCGCGTCCAGCAACAGCACCTGCCGTCCGGCGGCCGCGGCGGCCGCTCGCGCGCCGCCGATGGCGGTGGCGAGCCGCGCGAAGCCGCCCGTCGTCTGATCGTCACCGGGCGTGGCCGGCGTGTAGTCGGCCTCGGGCGACTTGCCCATGAGATGGGAGTGCAGATCGTTCGTGTGCAGGATGGTCAGCTTCTGCGGCGTGGCCGCCGGCGTGGAGCCGCTGCCCCCGCAACCCGCCGCCGCCACCATGGCCACGACGCCCGAGATCCAAGAAGAAACCTTGCGCAAAACCTTGCAACGAGGGGGTGCTGCTCGACCGATGCCTGCCATGGAGACCTCCCTGCCGAGATCCCGCCAGCCTTTGACGGGATGAACGTCACACCGACGAAAAATGCCCAGGAAACTTCAGCCCGCCGGGATGATCGGCCAAGGCGCGCGCGTTGGCAAGAACCGCCGGCGAATCAGGCGATCCGTTACCTGGCGGGGGACTGTCGCTGTGGTCACGGTCATTCAGCGACGCAAAGCCGTCGCGGGAGACGAGCGATGACTTCAAAGACCTTCGACCGCAAGCAGTTCCTGACGTTGACCTTCACGCTGCTGGGGGGCGGCCTGGCTGCCGCCGCGTGCAGCTCCAGCGGAACCTCCGGTGGAACCGGCGGGACGACGGGGACGGGACCGACGACGGGCAGCGGCGGGACCACGGGCGCGGCGTGCACCGATCCGCTGCCCGAGACCCAGGTCGCCGACAGCACCGGGCACACGCACACGGTGACCATCCCCGCATCGGATCTGAACGCCTCGACCGATCAGATGGTCGACACCAGCGTCGCGTTCGGGCACTCGCACGCGGTGACCCTGACCGCGGCGAACCTGGCGGCGATCAAGGCGGGCGGCCAGGTCACCGTCGCGTCGACGTCGGCCGGCACGCCGGCGCACGCGCACATGTTCACGGTGAGCTGTACCGCCTGACGGCTGGACGTCTGGCGCTGCCGATCAGGCGTCCAGCTCGGGGTAGCTGCGGAAGATGCCCTGCTGATTGAACGGAACGCGCCGGGGCGACCGCAGATAGGCGGCGACGGGCGGTTCGGCGGACACGCGATCCCGGAGCTCCAGCAACCGTGGGGTCTTGGCGGCGACGCGCGCCAGCGCGCGCGGAAACGCGTACTCGAGACCCGCGATGATCTGAAACAGCGAGAGGTCGACGTACGAGAGGGCCCCGCCCACCGCGTGAGGCGGACCGTCCGGGGCGTTGCTCTCGACGACGCGCTCGAAGTAGCCGAGGTACTTGGGCAGGCGGCTCTGCACGAACGCCTGCGCGCGCCGCCGCGCCTCCGGCTTCTGGTCTTCGTAGTAGAGGCTCGAAGCGATCGGGTGATGCGTGTCGTGCGCCTCCAGCACGAAGTCGGCGACGGTGAGCTGCAGGTGATGCGCGCGCAGCCGGCTCGCTTCATCGTCGGGGACCAGCCGGAGGCGCGGGCCGAGGTACTGGAGGATCGCCGCCGTCTGCGACAGCGTCACGCGGCCGTGCCGCAGCACGGGCGGCGCGAAGAACGGCCCGCCTCCGGTCGTCGACGCGAGCAGCGCCTGCATGACCTTGACCCCGCCCCCCTGCTCGGCGGGCACCCGCGCGACGTCGACGTAAGCAGCGCCGGCGGCCTCCAGCGCCAGGCGGACGAACTCGCCGCGCCCCTGGATCGAAGGCCAGTAGAAGAGCTCGTACGGAGGGTCGTCGTTCGCCATCGGCGCACTATAGAGCCCTCGCTGATTTCCTTCAGATCATTGACGCAGCCGCCCCGCCGGGCCTCGGTTTTTTGAGCCGCGGGCGGGGCCGGCGCGCGGCGCGGCGCGGCCGGCGCTGTCGGCCCGGAGTTTGCTGAGGAACCGGGATCATGACTTCCAAGACTATGTTCCACACTTCGATCGGCAGGACCCGCCCCTGGCTCGCCGCGCTCGCCGGGTTGTCGACGCTGGCGGCCGTCGGCTGCGGCGAGGGGCTCACGGGCAACGACGACGTCCAGCAGGTTGCGGGCGACGTCCGCGCCCTCGGCCAGCAGCCCGACGCGGCCTCGACCATTGCGTTCGAGAAGCTCTCGGACGACGTCGGCGCGCGCGCCGCCACCAAGACGCGTACATTGATCCGCACGGCCTCCGGCTACCGGAGCTTCTTCGGACACGCGCCGCCGGCCGCCGTCGACTTCTCGCGCGAGTGGGTGATGTTCTACGCCGCGGGCACGGAGCCCTCCGGCGGCTACGAGGCGAGCTTCACGGCCGTCCTGCGCGCCGGGGGTAGCCTCATCGCGATCACGCAGCTCGTGTCGCCGGGCGCCCTGTGCGCCGAGCCCGCGATCGTCACGACGCCGTACGCGCTCATCAAGTTCCCGGCGCAGCCCGGAACGTCGGCGCAGTTCTACAAGAGCGACTCGATCCTCGACTGCGCCGCCGGGATGTGCGCGGCGACGCAGTGTCCGAAGGGGATGGACTGCGATCCCGCGACGGGCAAATGCATCTGTGGCCCGGTCTGCGCCATCTACTGCGAGTACGGCAACGTGCTGGACGCCAACGGCTGTGCGACGTGCACGTGCAACCCGCCGCCGAGCGATCCCTGCGCGACCGTGAAGTGCGCCGCCGGCACGCACTGCGACGCCGGCAAGTGCACCGCCGACGTCTCGTGCGGCGGGCTCGCGGGCAAGCCCTGCCCCGGCATGGGCAAGTGCGTCGACGACCCCAGCGACAGCTGCGACCCGAAGACGGGCGGGGCCGACTGCGGCGGCATCTGCTCGTGCGTCCAGAACGTCCTGTGCACGACCGACAGTCACTTCGACAGCTCGCCGTCCGTCTGCGCGTGCGTTCCGTTGAAGTAGGGCGACGGCCGAGCGCGGGCCGACACTCCCGAGGTGCGCGCGCGCCGCGTGGCGCGCGCGCGCACCTCGACCCACCGGGGCCTACAGCGGCGGCGGGCTTCACGGCCGCCAAAAACCGGAAGTTGGAAGGCGATCCAGATCGGGCTCGACCGGGAATCGCCTCATATGCATCCCTCCCGCCCCCGTCATACGTCCGTCGGAGCTCTGTTCCACTGCCTGCTGGTCGCCCTGACGCTGGCCGGCTGCGCGACGGGTGAGACGGTGGAGGGCGAGGGGGGCTCGGGCGGCTCCTCGACGGGGAGCGGCGGGACGAGCACGGGCGGGACCGGCACGGGCGGCTTCACGGCGACGGGCGGCTTCACGGCGACGGGCGGGATCACCGGCAGCGGCGGCAGCAGGGCGACGGGCGGCGTCACGGGATCGGGCGGCCTCGAGGCGACCGGCGGGCGCATCGGCTCCGGCGGCAGCGGGGGCCCGACGGGCGTGGGGGGACAGGTCACGACGGGCAGCGGCGGCCACGCGGGCATGACCGGCGGCGGCGGCGGCGGGCGAAACGGCGGCGCCGCGGGCCGAAGCGGCGCGACGGGCGGCAGCCCGGGAACCGGCGGCTCGACCAACGCGTGCGCGCCCGCCACCGTCCCCAGCGGCGGCACGTCGCACTGCTCGTCGAATCAGTCCGGCAGCGTCGGGAACCAGCAGTGGACGATCTGGTCCAGCGGCAGCGGTGGCTGCCTCATCACCTACGGCTCCAGCGCGGCGTTCAGCGCGACCTGGAACAACTCGGGCGACTTCCTGGCGCGCGTCGGCCAGGCGCTGGGCTCCAGCAAGACGTACGATCAGTTCACCACCATCGCCGCCGACTTCGCCGAGACGAAGTCGGGCAGCGGCGGCGGTTACTCTTCGATCGGGATCTACGGCTGGTCCGTCAGCCCGCTGGTCGAGTTCTACGTCGACGAGGACTCCTACAATCGCCTCGGGGGCAGCGGCACGAAGATGGGGACCTTCACCATCGACGGTGAAGGGACCTACGACGTCTACAAGCACACGCAGGTGAACCAGCCGTCGATTCAAGGCACGTCGACCTTCGACCAGTTCATCAGCGTTCGGCAGGGGGCCCGCACCTGCGGGCACATCTCGCTGTCGAAGCACTTCGCGGCCTGGAAGGGCTTCGGCATGACGCTGGGCAAGCTGGAAGAGGCGAAGGTCCTGATCGAGGCGGGCGGCGGCAGCGGCCGCATCGACTTCACGACCGCCAGCGTGACCGCCCAGTAATCAGCGGGAGAGCGCCGGCAGCAGCAGGGTGCCCGCAGCCAGCGCCGTCCCGACGGGGAGCTCGGCGGCGGGCGCCAGGAAGTCGCCCGCCGTACGGTGGAACGCCAGCAGCACGGGCGCGCCGCCGTGCACGCCCTGCAGCGCCACCAGGCCGCGGTCCATCGCCACGTCGAACACGGATTCGCCCGGCAAGCTGGCGGCGGCGCTGGTGTAGCTGAGGAGGCCGTCGTCGCCGGCGCGCCCGCAGGAGATGGTCATGCTGCCCGGGTTCGCGACGCAGACCTCGCCGTCGTCGTTGCCGGCCCAGCAGGCGGCGACCTCCTTGGTGGGGATGCGCTGTGCTTGCGCGGTCCCCTCGGCGACGGAGATCTCCGCTTGCGCGGGGTTGCTGGCCAGGTGAGCGATGGGCGCCACCACCAGCCGGTCGAGCCCGGTGATCCCGACGATCACGCCGGGGGTGATGCCGGTGACGGCCGTGGCCGGGCCCAGGCTGCCGTCATCGGCGAGCGCGAACGCCTCCAGCGAGCCGTTCTTCTCGGAGACGTACGCGAACCGCCTGGTCAGCGTGACGGCGGCGGCCGAGCCGTCGCCGAGCAGCAGCGGGCGCGCGCTGGCGGCGGTCGTCTGACCGTGCCGGAAAAACCGAAGCTTCGTCCCGGTCAGCACGTAGGCGCCGCGCTCGCCGAGCGCGCCCGACAGCGACCCCTCACCGTCGGTGAGCAGCGTGAGCGGGTTCACCAGGAAGCCGTGTCCGACGCGAAACAGGATCGCGCCGGCGGCTTGATTCGTCACCAGGATGCGGTCGTCGCGGCTGGCCAGGCTGCCGCCGATGGCGCCCGCGGCCGAGACGGTGGCGCCCAGCGGGATGGCCTGCGTCGTCGCGCCTGACCGCAGGTCCTTGCAGATCAGCGTGCCCGGCTGCCCGACGGCCGCCGACCCCAGCGTGCAGACCTGGGCGTTCATCGGGCGCTCGGCGCGCGCATCCGCGGTCAGAGCCCCGAGCAAGAGTCCCGTTCCGACGACCACCGGCGCGAGTGAACGAACGAATCGCATGCTGTCCTCCAGTTCCAAGAGAGCCGTGCGCGGAGGAATTCCGCGCGCCCGCGTTCCCTACGCCGTGGTCGCGCCGCGGTTACGCGCGCCGGCAGCGTCGTGGTCGCCTCAGAATTCCGTGGCGAAGCTGCGTGCTGGCGCGGCCGTCGCCGGATCATGGTGGGGCACGCGCATTGCAACGCGGAGGCGGATGCGTTCAGTTCCCGTTCTGGCGTTCGTCGCGGTGGCCTCGGTGGTGCTGGGGGCTTGTGGGTCCAGCCCAGGGCCGTCGAGCGGTTCCGGAG
>CAZJMY010000807.1:0-6859 GCA_964546845.1 uncultured Myxococcales bacterium
GGGGGGTGGGGAAAAACCGCCGAAGGGGCTAAAACCCAAAAAATTTCAAAGACTTACGGCCGGGTTCGGAATTTCGCGCACTATAGCACGCGTAAAAAATTCCAAGCAACTAAAAATGCTGAGCTGCACCCTGCGCCCTGATCGCGTGAACGCCGCAAACTAGCTTTCCAACGGGGCAAATAGCGCTTCCACGAACTCCGTCGGGTCGAAGGGACGCAGGTCCTCGACGCTCTCGCCGATCCCCACGTAGCGGACCGGAATCTTGAGCTGATCCGCGATCCCCAGGATGACGCCGCCTTTCGCCGTTCCGTCCAGCTTGGTCAGGACGATACCCGAGACGGCCATGGCTTCGGTGAAGATCTGGGCCTGCGCGATGGCGTTCTGGCCGCTGGTCGAGTCGATGACCAGCCAGGTCTCGTGGGGCGCGCCCGGCGTGGCCTTGCCGAGCACGCGCCGGACCTTCTGCAGCTCCTGCATCAGGTCGGTCTTGGTGTGGAGGCGCCCCGCGGTGTCGGCGATCGCGACGTCGAACCCTTCGGTCGCAGCCCGCTTGATGCCGTCGAAGATGACCGACGACGGGTCGGCCCCTTCCTTGCCCCGGACGATCGCGGCGCCCGTCCGGCCCGCCCAGACCTCCAGCTGTTCGGCTGCCGCGGCGCGGAAGGTGTCCCCGGCCGCCATCAGCACCTTCTTGCCCTGACCCGCGAGCCGCGCGGCCAGCTTGCCGATGGTCGTCGTCTTGCCGCTGCCATTCACGCCGATCACCAGCAGCACGAACGGTTTGGCCGAGCCGAAGTCCACCTCCGGCGCGGGCAGCGACAGCATCTCCGTGCTGCGCTGCCGCAGGAACGCCCAGACGGCGTCCGGATCCTTGAGCTCGCTTCGCGAGAGCGAGCTGCGAATTTCCTCGAGAAGCTTCTGGCTGGTCTTCACGCCGATGTCGGCGGTCAGCAGGACCTTCTCGATCTCGTCGACCACGGCCGGGTCGATCTGCTTGCGGCCCGTGAAGACGGCGCCCAGCCGGGCGACGAAGCCGGACCGCGTCCGCGCCAGCCCTGGGGCCAGCGCGTTCGCCTTCTTCTTCGGCGCAGGTTCGGGCTGCGGCTCCGTGGCGGGGGACGGAAACGGGATGACCTGCGCCGCGCGATCGGGGTCGCGGCTGGGCGGGGGCAGGGGACGGTGCTCGGGAGCGCGCGTCGGTGCCGCGCCGCCGCGCTCGCGCCCCCGGGGCTCCGGCTCGGGCTGAGGCTCGGCAGCAAGCCGGTCGGCGGGGCGGGGCGCCTTGCCGGCGCGTTCGCCGGTGCTTCGTTCCGGACGTCCCAGCGCGGGTGGGCCGTCGGACTCTTCGATCTGGCGGCGGCGCCTGTCGCGGGCCCGGCGAACGAACAGGACGCCCAGGGTCCCGGTCACGCCGAGGCCGCCCACGACGCCGATCAGCTCGTACAGCTCGGTGGCGCTGAGGTGAATTGACGAGAGGTCCATCGGGGGGGTGGGAGATTATCACGAAACGTGGGCGTCCCGGCGCGGCGGAAAAAGCGCGCCGGGACCTGCGCGAGCGGCAGGGAATTTGCGCATCGCGGGAGCGGGAGCGACGCTTCGATGGACAGCGCGCGACGCTGTTTACAGAACCACTGGCCGGGTGCTACAAGAAGGGCTCATGCCGTGACCATACGTCGCACGTATGGCCACGCGGTACGCCGACCCGAAGCGGAGGGCTGAGTGAAGATCAAGAGGATCGAGATCTGCGGGTTCAAGTCGTTCGTCGACAAGACGAGCATCAGCTTCCCCGACCCGATCACGTCGATCGTCGGCCCGAACGGCTGCGGCAAGTCGAACGTCGTGGACGCGATCCGGTGGGTCATGGGCGAGCAGTCCGCCAAGCACCTCCGCGGTCGCGCGATGGAGGACGTGATCTTCGCCGGCTCCGAGAGCCGTGGCCCCGCCGGTTTCGCCGAGGTCTCGCTGACGTTCGACGCCCGCGGCCTGGGCCTGGACGCGGAGGCCGGCGGCGTGGCGTGGGGGCTGGCGGCGCCGGAAGACATCGTGGTGACGCGGCGGCTGTACCGCGACGGCGACAGCGAGTACCTGCTGAACGGCGTCCCCTCGCGACTGCGCGACGTCGTGGAGTTCTTCCTGGGCACGGGCGTCGGGTCGAAGGCCTACGCCATCATCGAGCAGGGGCGCATCGGGTTCATCGTGTCGTCGCGGCCGGAGGATCGTCGCGGCCTCATCGACGAGGCGGCGGGGATCACCCGCTACAAGGCCAAGAAGAAGGCGGCCGAGCGGCGGATGGACTCGACCCGTCAGCACCTGCTGCGCGTCTCGGACGTGGTGACCGAGATCGAAGGCCGCCTGCGATCGCTGCGGCTGGCCGCGCAGAAGGCCGAGCGTTACAAGCGTTACAAAGCCGAGCTGCGCGACCTGGACCTCTGGTCGTCGGCGCAACGCTACCTCGGTCACCTGGCCGAGGAGAAGTCCGCGACCGCCGAGCTCGCTCAGGTGCGTGAGCTGCACGAGACCCAGGCCACGACGCTGGCCGCCGACGAAGCCTCGGTCGAAGTCGAGCGGCTGGCGGTCTCCGAGGAGGCGAACGAGCTGGCCACGGCCAAGGACGATCTCTTCGCGCTGTCGAACAAGGCGCAGCTGGGCATGCAGCGGGCGGCCCATCACGAGGCGGAGGCGGCGGACCTGCGCTCGCGCGCCGAGGCGGCCGCGAAGGAGTCGCAGGAGCTGCGCGCGCGCGCGGTCCTGCGCGCCGCCGAGATCGAGGAGATCCAGAACCGGCTGAGCGACATCGAGTCCGACGCCGAACGCAAGGGACAGGAGCACGACGCAGAAGCGGCCGTGCAGGAGAATCGGCGGGCCTCGCTGTCCGAGGCGCGGCGCGCGCTGGAAGCGGCGCTGGCCGAGATGGGGTCGGCGACGGCGCGCATCGCGCGGATCGAGGCCGAGCGGGCCGCGGCCGAGCACCGGCGCGACGACCTCCGCTCTCGGCTCGACGGGCTGGCGGGCGAGGACGGCGCCGCGTCGGAGCGGCTGGCCGCGCTGGTCGCCGAGGAGACCGCGCTCGGCGAAGAGGTCGAAGCGATCGGCGCGCGGGTCGAGGCGGCCCGACAGCGCGTGAAGGACGACGAAGCGGCGCTGGCGATCGTCCGCGGCGAGCTGACGCGCGGCGAGCTGGAGCTGGAGACGCTCCGCGAAGAGGCGCACCGCCGCCGGTCGCGGCTGGCGTCGCTGAAAGAGATTCAAGAGCGCTACGAGCGCTTCCAGAGCGGCGTGCGCGCCATCATGCGCGAGCACCAGCAGGGGCAGGGCGCCCGCGGCATCGAGGGCTTGGTCGCCGACATCATGCGGCCGCCGCCCGAGCTGGAGACCGCCGTCGAGGCGGTGCTGGGCGAGCGGCTCGGCAACGTGATCGTCGAATCCCACGAGGCGGGCATCGAGGCGATCCAGTTCCTGAAGAGCAAGAGCGAGGGGCGCTCGTCGTTCATCCCTCGCGCGCTGCGGGCCACGCGCGGCGAGGTCCTGTACGACGCGAGCGGGGGCACCTCGGTCGACGGGGCGCCGGCTGAGATGCCGCTGGTCGATCCGGCGGCCGTGTCCGGCGTCTGGCCGGAGGCGCCGGGCGTCCGCGGGCGCATGCTGGATCTGATCGGCTACGACCGGAAGTACGACGCGGTCGCCACGTACCTGCTGGGTGACGTGCTGGTCGTCGAGGATCTGGAAAAGGCGCTGGCGCTTTGGCGCGAGACGCGCACCGACAAGACGATCGTCACGCTGGAAGGCGAGGTCATCGATCCGCACGGCGTCGTGACGGGCGGCTCGCGGGAGTCGGCGCTGGCCGGCGTCCTCGAGCAGAAGCGCGAAATTCGCGAGCTCGAGGCGGTGATGGAGCGCCTGAACGCCGACGTCGAGGCGGCGCTGGCCAAGCACGTCGAGCGCAAGCAGTCGGCCGCCGACCTGACGCGCTCGCGCGACGAGGCGGCCGCGGCGTTGCGGACCGACGAGATGGCGCTGCTGGGGCAGCGCAAGGATCTCGAGCGGCTGGTCGACGAACGGCGGCGGCTCGAGAGCCGGCGAGCGGCGCTGGCGGCGCAGGCGCTGGATCTCGCGCGCGCGGCCGACGAGAACGACGCGCGCGTCGCCAAGGCGGCCGCCGAGCTGGAGTCGACCCGGGCGACCCAGGAAGAAGCCGAGATGCGGGCCGGAGAGCTCCGGCTGCAGACCGTCGCGCTGGCCGACGAGGTGGATCGGGGCGTCGGCCTGCTGACCACGCTGAAGATCGCGGCGACCCAGGCGACCGAGCGCCGGCAGAACGCCCGCCACACGCTGGATCGCCTGGTCGCGGACCAGTCCCAGGACGACGCGCGCTCGGCGCGACTCGAGGGGACGTCCCAAGAGGATCTGTCGCGCGCCGCGCTGCTGGCCGCCCAGGCTGTCGAGCTGAAAGGCGAAGCCGAGCTGGCGCAGGCCGAGGCCGAGGCGCTGGCCCGCGCCCACGGCGAGCGCCAGGGCGCGCTCGAGAGCCGCACCGGCGCGCTGGCCGCTCGCGAAGCCGAGCTGCGCGCCGCCCGGGCCGAGGTGTCGCGGCTCGCGCAGCTGGCCTCGCGCCTGGAGCTGCGCGCCCAGGAGGCGGCGATGCGGCGCGCCGGCATCGAAGAGCAGATCTCCGATCGTTACCGCGACGTGCAGCTGGGGCTGGTCGTCGTCGACTACCACCTGCGGCCGCTGTTCGGCGGCAACGAAGAGCAACGCGCGACCGAGCTGCGCGGCCTCATCGACCGCATGGGGGAGATCAACCTGACGGCGATCGAGGAGTCGGAGGAGCTTCAGAAGCGATACGACTTCCTGACCACCCAGCGGACGGACCTCGAGTCGGCCGTCGCGCAGCTGGAGACGGCGATCGACAAGATCAACCGGGCCTCGCGCAAGCGGTTCCGCGAGACGTTCGACGCGGTCAACGCCGAGTTCCAGGCGATGTTCCCGCGCCTCTTCGGCGGCGGTCACGCCAAGCTGGCGCTGACGGACGAGAACGACATGCTGGAGACGGGGATCGACATCGTCGCGAACCCGCCCGGCAAGAAGGTCAGCCAGAACATCGAGCTGCTGTCGGGCGGCGAGAAGGCGCTCACGGCCGTGTCGCTGCTGTTCGCCATCTTCCTGGTCAAGCCGTCCCCCTTCTGCGTCCTGGACGAGGTCGACGCGCCGCTCGACGAGGCGAACGTGGGCCGGTTCAATCAGGTCGTCCGCGAGATGACCGACCGCTCGCAGTTCATCATCATCACGCACAACCGGCGCACGATGGAGATCGCGGACCGGCTGTGCGGCGTCACGATGGAGGAGCCCGGCGTGTCCAAGCTGGTCGCCGTCAACCTGCGCAATGGGTCGAGCGGCCGCGTCGGCCGGGCGCAGGTCGTCACCGAGCCCGCGCCGGCGCAGGCCTAGTTTTTCCGACCCGGGTTCGACGTCCGCGTCTTCATTTCGCCAATTGACGGTGCTCCGGCACTCCCCTAGACTCCGCGCTGAAATCGATGGCCACTTACATCACCGAGGAATGCATCAACTGCGGCGCTTGCGAGCCGGAGTGCCCGAACGAGGCGATCAGCGAGGGTGACGACATTTACGTGATCGACCCCAAGCTGTGCACGGAGTGCGTCGGCTTTCACGATCACGAGGCCTGCCAGGCGGTGTGCCCGGTCGAATGCTGCTTGCCGGACCCGAAGAACGTCGAGACCGAGGACGCGCTGATCACGCGCGCCAAGTCGCTTCATCCCGAAAAAGAGTTCGGCGAAGCCTACCCCTCGCGCTTCCGCAAGAACGGCTGACGCCGGCGGACGCGCGGGCGGAGACCGGTTTTTGCGCTCGCGGTTGATTGTCGCCATCGACGGCCCGGCAGGGGCCGGCAAGTCCACGGCCGCCCGGTTGCTGGCCGCCCGGCTGGGCTATGCGCTGCTGGACACGGGCGCCATCTACCGGACCATGGCCCTGCGGGCGTGGCAGCGCGGCATCGGCTGGGACGACGGTCCGGGGGTGGCGGCCCTGGCCGACGACCTGGAGCTCGCCTTTCGCCTGGACGGCCAGGTGAACCGGGTCATCGCCAACGGCGAGGACGTCACGAGCTCCATCCGCACCCCGGAAATTTCGGACGGGGCCTCACGGGTTTCGGCGCTGCCGGCAGTCCGGGCGGCTCTGCTGGGGCTGCAGCGCCGGATCGGCGCCCCGGGCGGCGTGGTCGTAGAGGGGCGGGACATCGGAACGGTCGTCTTCCCCGATGCCGAGGCCAAGTTCTTCCTGACCGCCAGCGCGGACGAGCGGGCCCGGCGCCGGGTCGCGGAGCTGCGGGCCGGTGGGCGGCCCGCGGAACTGGCCGAGACCAAGGCCGAAATCCTGGCCCGGGACGAACGGGACTCGAACCGGGCGGCGGCGCCGCTGCGGCGCGCCGACGACGCGGTGGAGATCGACTCGTCGGCGATGGGTCCGGACGAGGTCGTCACCCGGATGGCCGAGATCGTCGGGTCCCGGGTGCCGGGGGCGGACCCCCGCCCGACAGGCCTGAATCCAGGGGATTTCGAGGGAATCGACCGCGTTGACATCGCGGGGCGGCAACGTTAAGTTTCGCCCCTTCTTTGAAGCCTCGCGGCACCGAATTCCTCGGCGTTCGCGATGTAAACCCGAACCCCCGCGCGTCGCGGGACATCAAAGCATGGCCCCCCCAAACCCATTCGGGGCCCGGAAGGCAGAGGACTAGCGCATGGTTTCACCGACCACCCGTCAAACCACTTCACACGAGGAGGAGAACTTCGCGGCGTTGTTCGAAGAGTCCCTCAAACACGAAGATGTCAAAGAGGGGGACATCGTC
>CAZJMY010000808.1:0-7992 GCA_964546845.1 uncultured Myxococcales bacterium
GGCCACGGCGGCGCGTCCAGCACGGGCGGCGCCGGGGGCGCGGCCGGCGGCCGCGCGGGTAGCGGCGGCGCGGCGACCGGCGGCACGGCCGGCAGTGGCGCCTACAACCCCTGCCCCACCAACGGCGATCCCTGCGTGATCTTGCCGCTCGGCGATTCGATCACGCACGGCTACGCGTCGACGGACGACGGCGGCTATCGCTCCCAGCTGTTCAAGCTGATCGTCGCCGCGAACCAGAAGGTCACGTTCACCGGCTCATTGACGAACGGACCGACGCAGGTGTCCGGGCAGACCTTCCCGCGCACCCACGAGGGGCACGACGGCTGGACGATCGATCCCGGTTACAGCAGCTACGGCGCCGGCGGGATCTCCAGCCTGGTGCCCAGCCCCGCGTTCAACGGCAAGCCGCACATCGTGCTGCTGCACATCGGAACCAACGACACGGGCGCCAAGGACTCGGCCAACATGTCCACGCGGCTCGAGGCCCTGCTCGACAAGATCGCGCAGACCTCGCCCAGCGCGCTGATCGTGCTGGCCCAGATCACGCCGCTCGGTTACACGAACACGGCGCTGACTGCCTACAACGCCAAGATCCCCGGCATCGTGCAGGCCCATGCGGCGAAGGGGCAGCACATCATCGGCGTCGACATGAGCAAGATGCCCGTGCCCGCCGACATCGCCAGCGACAACGTGCACCCCAACGACCAGGGGTACGTCTACATGGCCGGCATCTGGTACGCGGCCATCAAGAGCTTCCTGCCCAAGTAGCGGTCGCGCGCGGCGCTCAGCTCGATCGCACCGTCGGCGGCTGGGGCGAGCCGACCGGCGTGGCGACGATCTGATACAGGTTGTGCTCGCGCGCGCGGAAGTAGCCGGCGCTGACCAGCAGGTAGTACTTCCACATCCTGTAGAACGCGTCGCCGTACTTCGCGCGCAGGCGCGGCCACGCGGCGTCGAAGTTCGCCCACCACGCCATCAGCGTCGGATCGTAGTGCGGGCCGATGTTCTGGACGTCCTCCGGGACCAGGATCTCCTCCATCGCCGTCGCCAGCTGCCCCAGCGTCGGGATGGCGGCGTTCGGGAAGATGTACTTGTCGAACCAGGGATCGATGTGCGTGCGCGGGCTGGCGCCGCCGATCGTGTGGATGAACACCTTGCCCCCCGGGTTCAGCAGGCGCGCCGCCAGCTCCATGTACGGGCGGTGGTTCTTGGGGCCGACGTGCTCCATGAGCCCGATCGACACCACGGCGTCGTAGCGGCCGGTCGCCTTGCGGTAGTCCTCGACGCGGATCTCGACGGGCAGCTTCGCGTGGTGCTCGCGCGCCCAGGCGGCCTGCTGGCGCGAGACGGTGTACCCGACGACGGAGACGCCGTAGCGCTCGGCGGCGAAGGCGGCGAATCCGCCCCACCCGCACCCGAGGTCCAGGATGCGCATGCCGGGCTGCAGGCCCAGCTTGCGGCACACGAGATCCAGCTTCGCCTCCTGCGCGGCGTCCAGCGAGTCGGTGTTCTTGAAGTAGGCGCACGTGTAGATCATCCGCGGGCCCAGCATCTCGCGGTAGAGGTCGTTGCCGACGTCGTAGTGCCGCTCGCCGACCTCGAAGGCACGCATGGCCTGAACGTTGAAGAGATGCGCCCGCACGACCTGCGCGCGCAGCGCCCAGCTCTTGCCGAGGACGGCGTCGACGCGCCCGCGCGTGGCGCGGACGATCATCTGGTCCAGCGCCTCGCAGTCCCACCAGCCGTCGGTGTACGACTCGCCGACGCCCAGCGTACCGTCGCGCAGCATGCGTTCGTAGGCGCGCGTGTCCTTGATCTGCACGTCCCAGGGCGCGTCACCGTTGATGGTGATGCCGGCGGACGCGAGCGCCTCGCGGATGATGTCGGCGGGGTTGCGGTCCAGGGTTCCGGCGAGCTTGCGGGCGAGTTCGATCATGAAGGCCTCTGTGTGGGTGACGCGTTGACGGAGCTGCGCTTTGCCCAGCGGAGTCGTCGCGGGAAGTTCAAGAAACCCTCTCTGATCGCCGCTTCGTCCAGGTCTCGGCGGCGGCCAGCGCGGCGTCGACCAGTCGGGGCGCGGGCAGGCGTGCGCCCGAAAACATCCAGGCGAACCCACGCGCGACGGCCTGGCGCGCGAACCGTGTCCCGCCACCGTCACGGGCAGCGGAGGGGCCCGGCGCGCGGCGGACGAAGCTGGCCGCCGCCTGCACTGCGCGGTACACGCGCCGGTAGTCCTGGATCACGGGGTGCGCGGCCAGCCGCGCCGGGTACTCCGCGGCCGCGCCGGCGAGGATCGCCTCGGCGGCCGTGCGGCCGGAGATCACCGACGGCAGGATCCCCTCGGCCGTGAGCGGCTGCGCGAGCCCCAGCCCGTCGCCGACCAGGAGCACGCCGCCCGCATGCGCGGCGCCGTCGAGGTGCGCCGGATCGAAGAGGTAATACGTGTGCCCCTTCATCGCTTCCAGCTCGCCGGCCGACTCGAGCGGCACGTGGCCGGCGGCCAGGAAGTGCGCGCGCGCCTTCTGCCAGGCCGCGCGCACCTCGTGCGGCTCGATCGTGCCGGCGCCCACGTTCAGCCAGTCCGTCTTGGGGACGTTCCAGGAATAGCCGCGCAGGTCGTCGTGCAGCAGCAGCTCGGGCTCACCATCGGCGCCGGCGCGCGTGCGGGCGATGGCGGCGGGGTCGGCCCGGAATTCGTGCTCCTGCACGCCGACCGGGCCGCTGGGCCGCGGCGGCGGAAACCGCCGGGCCACCGGGCAATGCGTTCCGCCCGCCCCGACCAGATGCCGCGCGCGCAGGCCCGCCACCGACCACAGACCGTCGGCGTCGCGCGTGATGTCCTGGACCGAGACGCCCAGGTGCAGCTCGGCGCCGGACCGGCGCAGCAGGAAGTCGTCCAGCTCGAACCGGCGGATGAACCAGCCGTGGCACGGGATGGCGCGGCTCTCGCCGCCGTAGCTCACGTGGCAGGTGCGCCATTCCCAGAGACCGCCCGGGTACTGAGACGGCGCCAGCTGCAGGACGTCCCAGATGGGCGCCGAGATCCACCCGCCACACAGCTTCACCCGCGGGAACTGCGCCCGGTCGACGATCGCCACGCGGGCGCCCCCCTGCACGAGGAAACGTGCGCAGGTGCTGCCCGCCGGCCCCCCGCCGACGATGATCACGTCGTGAATCACGGACCCGTAACCTGTTCCGTTCGGCGGAAAAGTCAAAGGCCCAGTGACGGGGACCGGCGATCGCGCCGGGCGGACGCCGCTACTTGCCGTACCCGACGGCGACGACGTTGGCGTAAATCGCCTCGTCGGTCGCGTCGGAGGGCTGGCCGCTGGTGATGGCGCCCTCGTAGAACGTCCCCCACGACGAGTTGCTGTTGTCGCCGCCCGTGCCGAGGAGAACGGCCCCCTGCAGCGCCCACTTGCCGGGCGCCACGCCGTTGTACGCCGTCGTCAGGGTGCCCTTGGTCGCGTCCGCCGCCTTGAGCACCCACTCCGGCATGCTGTTCATCGTGCCCGTGTTGAGGATGCCGAACGCGAAGGGGATCCCCTTCATCGAGGGGTTCTGCGGGTTGGGCTTGCGGCCGCTGCACGTGAGCTGGCCCGAGCCCGGCGTACCGCACGACGACCCGCCGGCCCAGACGCCCGCCTCGAAGTCCCCCTCGAACCAGGGCGAACTCCCGTTGCCCTGCCCCCAGTAGTTGGTGCCGAGGTTCAGCGCCGCCATCGCGCCCGTCGGGCCCGCGCCGTTGTTCGTCTCGGCGTTGCCGAAGTCGAAGCAGCAGCCGTTGCCCGAGTGCGTGCCGTCGGCGACCATGTAGACGCCCTGCGCGCCGCTGCTGCCCGTCGGCATCCCCATGGTCTTGTTGTTCCGGTAGCCGTAGCCGGACGGCGCCGACCCGCTGGGCAGCATCGGCGGATTCGGGAAGTACAGCGAATAGACCTTGTGACCCCCGACCATCACCGAGTGGGTCGCCGGCACCTCGTAGTCCGGTCCGGGCTCGTACTGGCCGGCGGGAGCCTGGATGAGATCGTTGCCCTTGCCCGACTGGTCGTAGAGCTTCGACACCGTGCACATCTCGCTGCCGCAGAAGGCGTCCTGCGCCGCGGAGTCGGCGAACCCGTCGGCGGTGGCGCTGATGTCCTGCATCGTGCCGCCGGTCGTGCCACCGCCGGTGCCGATGGGCTGCTTGCCGTTGAAGACGTTGTTCATACCGCCCTTGCGAACCTGGTACAGCGGCCCCTTGTAGGCGCTCACGAGGACGCGGACCGTGCTGAAGGCGGCGACGCAGGGGGTATTCGCAGCCGCGTAGATGTCGCACGGTTTCATGCCGCTGCTGGCCGTCGAGCCGCCCGTCGCCGACCTCCCCGCCGCGCCCGAGATCCCCGCGGCGCCCGTCGGGCCGCCCCCGCCGCCCCCGTTCCGCCCACCCGAGGCCGTGACGCCGCCCGTCGCGACGGTGCCGCCGGTGCCGGGGGGCGTCCCGCCCGTCCCGGTGGTGGGCGTTCCCCCCGTTCCGGTGGACGCGGTGCCACCCGTCCCGGTGCTGGACGTGCCCCCGGTCCCGGTGGCCGCGTTCCCCCCCTCCCCTCCGGACCCGCCCATGGAGCTGGAACAGGCGGCGCCCCCCAACCACACGGACATCAACAGGATGCGAAGGGACAGGCGGTGCGTCATGGAGGCCTCCCGGACAGGAATGGGGTCACGGCCATCGGCGACACGACGGCCCGTCTGTGATGTCGCGGGCCAGCCACACTTGTGATGAAGAGTGGGGGGGGTTCCAAAACGCGACGTGAGCAATTCCGCCCCGCGGCCCGCGGGGCCCTGAATCATCCGGGGGCGAACGTCCCCCTATTCCGTTGGTGCGGAAACTCGGGAGGCGATTTGTGACCGCGAAGCGGACCCTCATCGGCTTGTTGATCGCCGCGTCGGCAGGATGCGCCGGCGGCAACGACGCGCAGACGGGGACGGGCGGCGGCGCGCCGACCGGCGGCACGACGGCCACCGGTGGCGCGCCGGCGTCGGGGGGCGCGACGCCCGGCGGGGCCGGCGGCGGCGCGCGTGGTGACGCCTCCGGTGGGAACCCGGGCACGGGTGGCGTCCGGGCGACGGGGGGCGCCCCGGCGACCGGCGGCGCGGCGGGGATTGCCGCCGGCGCGTCGGGCGGCAGCGGTGGCGGCGTGACCGCCGGGGGCGCGACCATCGTGAACGAGACGTTCTGGAAGGACACCACGGGCGCGCCCATCTATTCGCAAGGGGGCGGCGTCCTGCGCGTGGGCGACACGTACTACTGGTACGGCGTCAAGTACGGTGGAGCGGTCACGTACGCGGCGGATCCCAAAGGGAAGAACAGCGACACCTCGTTCCAGGGGATCACGACCTACTCGTCGAAAGACCTCGTGAACTGGAAGCTGGAGACTGTCTCGCGACCGTCCGGCACGGGCGGCTGGTTCGGGCGGCTCGGCGTCGTGTATCACGCGGCCACGAAGCAGTACGTCCTCGTCGCGCAAGGCGGTGGCGGGCTGTACTTCGCGACCAGCGACTCGCCGGCGGGACCGTTCGTCTACAACCGCGTGCAGACGAACCTGCCCGGCATCGCCAACGGCTCGACGGGCGACCAGACGATGTTCCAGGACGACGACGGCTCGGCGTACCTGGTGAGCTCCAGCAGCAGCGGCCGCGCGAACCGCTACGTGTCGCCCCTGCGCGCGGCGGACTTCCTGGCCGCCGAGACCGCGATGCCTGTCTACTCGAACGGCGGGCGCGAGGGCAATTGCATGTTCAAGTACGACGGCACGTACTACTTCTGCTCGTCGGATCTGCACGGCTGGAACGCGTCGCAGACGTACTGCGTCTCTGCCGGGAACCTCAAGGGACCGTGGTCCGCGGAGTTCGTGCTGGACGGCACGCAGCCGGACTTCAGCCACGTGACCCAGACCGGGTTCTTCATCAGCGTGCAGGGCAGCAAGGCGACCACCATCATCTTCGCGGGCGACCGCTGGAGCGACTTCGCCGGCAACGGACTGGGGATGAACCAGTGGATGCCGCTTTCGTTCAGCGGCAAGACGCCGCATTTCAACTCGCTGTCGCGGTGGTCGATCGACGCGCAGGCCGGGACCTGGAGCGTCGCGCGCGGGAACAACTACGTCCTCAACCCGTCGTTCGAGGCGGACCGGGTCGCGGTGACCGTTCCTGCCGGCTGGAAAGCCACCGGCGGCAACAACGTCGAATCCGGTCACACGGGGCGCTGGTCGTGGCAGCTCGCGTCGGGCGGCACGCTGGAGCAGCGCATCGCGGGCATCCCCGACGGCACCTACAAGCTCTCGGTCTTCGCGAAGACCACCGGGGGCAGCGGACAGCTCTACGCCAGAGGCTGCGGCGGCACCGACGCCAGCGTGCCGCTGGGCGCCGCGGCGTCGTTCACCAGCGTCACGACGGGCACGGTCGCCGTCTCCGGCGGCCAGTGCACGATCGGCGTCTCCGCGTCGGGTGCCCAGCTCACCGTGGACGACTTCGCGCTCTCCGACGGCTGAGCGCTAGGGGCAGCCTTCGTCGAACTGGCCGTTACAGTTCTCGTCGACGCCGTTGCCGCAGACCTCGGGGGCACCCGGGTGAATCGTCGCGTCGTCGTCGCGGCAGTCGAGGCACCAGATCACGCCGTCGCCGTCAGAGTCCGCGCCGGTGCCACTCGCGCGGCACGCCAGCCAGCTGGAGACGTAGTCGGCGCGCGCCTGGATGCCGCTTCGCTCGCGCGCGACGGCTGCCTGGAAGTCGGCGACGGTCGTCGTGCTGGGCTTGTGCGGGTCGGCGGCGACGGCCGACGCGATCTGCGTGGCCGCGGTGTCGATCCAGGACTGAAGCTGCGGGACGTTCCATTTACCGAGCTGCGCGGCGAGCGCGGCGATGTACTGCGCGCGCAGGCCGTCGTCGCCGATCACGACCCGATACTGCTGCAGCACGTCCGCGACGTCGTGGCGTGCCGACCACCAGTAAATCGGATCCGTCGTCGCGTCGCCGATGTAGTCGAGCGACGAGTCGAGGTCGTCGGGGAAGAAGGCATAGCCTTTGTTCGCCCCCTCGTCGTAGATGTAGAAGTTGTGGTCGCCGCCGTAGAAGCCGTCCGCATCGTTGAGCATCGCCTCGGCCGCCCACGACAGCATCGACGGCGGCAGGTCCACGATCGCGGCCAGCTGGCCGGGCGTCGCCGCCCCCCAGAATTGATCCAGGCGCGTCCAGTTCGGATTCGACTCGTTCGTCTCCGCCGTCCACCCGCCCTTGAACAGGTCGCCGTCCGAGTTCCCCGGGAACCATTCCTTGACGAAGTGATGGCCGATGCGTTCCTCGACGACGAAAAGACCGTACAGGCTTCCGTTCACCGTCAGGACGGCGTTGGTCGCGCAGATGGCCGGGACGCCGATCGACCGCAGCCAGGCGTTCGCGATGCGATCGCGCATGAAGGTCGGATCCGTGCGCGGCATGTCGAACCCGATCTTGCCGGCGCCGTGGAAGTCCGCCTTGCTGTCGACGTGATCGAAAGCGATCACGAACTGCATCTTCCCGTTCTGTCCGTCGTACATGACCGCTTCTCGCCAGGACGAATCGCCCTTGAGGCGGATGTACGCGTCGGAGACCGTCTCGGCGCCGTAGTGGAAGACGATCGGGTAATAGGCGGGGTCGTACTGCACGAACATGTCGTCGGGCAGCTGGCCCGCGCTGAGGAACTCGGCCTGGATCGCGGCCCAGTCGTCGGCAGAGATGTCGATCGAGAACGCCTGCAGCGTCTGACCGAAAAAGTCCGGGCACTGCTGGCTTCCGGGAGGCATCGCGCCGCCGGCGCCCGCCATGCCGCCCGTGCCCCCGGCGCCCGCAACCGGCCCGCCCGCCGCGCCCCCCGTGCTTCCTGCCGTGCCGCCCAGTCCGCCCGCGCCGGTCTGGCCACCGCTGCCACCGGTGGGCGTGACGCTGCCCCCCGCGCCCGCCGCGCCGCCGCCGCTG
>CAZJMY010000809.1:0-4950 GCA_964546845.1 uncultured Myxococcales bacterium
GCCTGCTTGATCTGCTCGGCCGTGTAGTTGCCAAGCCCCGTCTCGCGGTCGGTCGTCAGGTTGCGCGGGTAGACCTTGCCCCAGGACGGATCCTCCATCGGGTCGTCGCAGCCCGCGAAGAGGTTCCCGTCGCTGGGCCCGCGGCCGGTCAGCGAATGGCAGTCGTGGCAGATCGCGATCCCGTGCGCCAGGTACTCGCCGTACTTGACGCGGTCCGTGCGCGGCGGCGCCGTCACGTGGGCCGCCGGCTTGTGGTGGATGAACCCCATGCGCTTGGCGAAGCGAACGGCGAACGAGAAGTGGTTTTGGGCGCGGTCGACCGGGTTCTTGACGGGCGGCACCGTGCGCAGATAGGCGACCACGGCGCGCGTGTCGTCGTCGCTCATGTGCTCGAAGCTGCCGAAGGGCATGGGCGGCATCAGCAGCTGGTCGTCGGCGCGCACGCCGTCGCGCACGGCGCGCGCGATCTGGTCGTCCGTCCAGCCGCCGATGCCCGTCTGCACGTCCTGCGTGATGTTGGGGACGGCCACGTGCAGCCCGAACTCGTCGTCGTCGATCCGCATCCCGCCGGCCAGGTAGGCGTCGGCGCGCTCCCCCTCGACGAACGACCCGTTCACGTGCGGCGTGTGGCAGGCCCCGCAGGCCGAGACCTGGTTGACGATGTACCCGCCCCGCGCCACCAGCTCCGGGGTGGACGTCACCTTTTCGGCCGTGACCGGCCGGATCGCCTTGCCGCTGCACCCGGCGGCCGCCAGCAGGGCCGCCATCCACAGAGAGGATCGTTTCATTGTCATAGACGTACGCGCAGGGCGCCGGGGAGGATCTCGAACGTCGCCGGCAGGTGGCCGGGCGTCTCGCCGTCCAGCTCGACGGGGATGAGGGCGTCGGCCTCGACGGGCTCGATGGTGACGCGCGTGACGCGCGCGCTGTCGACCTCTTCCAGCTCGATGTGCGTTCCGCCGAACAGGCGGCCGATCTTCGTCAGCACCTCGGCCCGCGAAAAGTCGCCCACGGTGACCAGATCCAGCAGCCCGTCGTCCAGCACCGCGTCGGGGCAGATCTTCATGCCGCCGCCGAAGAACCGCCCGTTGCCGACCGCCGCCAGCAGGACCCGGCGCCGCTGCCGCTCGCCCCCGTCGGCGCTGATCCAGACGTCCGTGTTGTCGTACGACATCAGCGTCCCGACGGTGGCGCTGAGAAAAGCAATCTTGCCGCCGAACCGCTTGCTCGATTCGTTGGCGCGCCGGGCGACGGCGCTCGAGAACCCGAACGACGCGACGTTCACGAAGTGGCGCGTCTCCGTCTGGCCATCGGCGCCGCGGTAGCTGACGCGCCCCACGTCGACGACGCGCGCGGCGCCGTCGCGGATGCGCCGGCCCGCCTCGGCGATGTCGTGGGGCAGCTCCAGCGTGCGGCGGAAGTCGCCCCCCGTGCCGCGCGGGATGATCCCCAGCTCGGTCCGGGCGCCGGCGCCGGCCGACAGGATCCCGTCGGCGACCTCCGAGATGGTGCCGTCGCCGCCCATCGCGACCAGCAGCGTGCGCCCCGACTCCGCTTCGCGCCGCGCGATGGCGGCGGCGTCGCGCGCGCAGGTCGTGAAGGCGCTCTCCAGCTCGCCCAGGCCGTCGGTCAGCGCGCCGCGCAGCCGCGCCCAGCGTGCCTCGGTGAGGCCGCGTCCCGAGCGCGGATTGACGATCACCAGCGGGCGCTGCGGATCCAAGGCCCCGACTTTTAACAGATGCGGGCGGGGGCCGGCTATTCTTCGGGGCCCCATGCTCGCCGGCATCCTCCTCGGACTCTCCGCGAGCGCCTCCTGGGCCCTGGCCAACGTCGTCGTGCAGCGGGCGGGCCGCTCCGTCGGGGCGCTGCCGGCGCTGTTCTGGGCGCTGCTGGTCGGGATCGCGCTCAGCGCGGCGGGGTCGGCCGCCTTGGACAGCCACGGCGCGCCGTTCACGGCCGCCACCGCGGTCTGGCTGGTGGTGGCCGGCGCCTCCGGGCTGCTCGCCTACATCTGTCTGTTCTACGCCTTCGAGCACGGCCGCCTCACGCTGGCCGTCCCGATCATGTCGTCGTGGGCGGTGCTGTCCGCCGGCCTCTCGATCGTCCTTTTCGGCGAGCGGCTGTCGCCCGGCCAGCTGGTCGGCGCCGCCTCCGTGGTCGCCGGGGCGGTCGTGGTCGCGCGTCAGTCCCAATCCGCACCGGCCGGCGGCGCGTCCACGGCCGTGCGGCGCGGCTGGCTCCCCGCGTCGTTCGGTGCCGCGCTGGGCTTCGGCGTGCTGATGCCCGCCATGCGCGTCCTGTCACCGGTCTTCGGGGCGGTCGGAACGGCGGGGGCGGTCTACGCGGCGGCGCTGGCGCTGGCCGTGCCGCTGGCGGCCGCCTTCCGGGTGCGCCTGCCGTTCCCACCCCGGGCGGCCTGGCCGGCGATCCTGCTGTCCGGGCTCTTCGAAACGCTGGGCTCCGTCTGCATCACCATCGGGGCCCGACACGCGCCGCTGGCCATCGTTTCGCCGCTGGCCAGCCTGGCGGCGGCCTTCACCGTCGCGTTCGCCTGGGCCGTGCTCCACGAGCGGCCGGCGCGCGGGGTGCTCATCGGCGCGCTGCTGGTGTCGGCCGGCGTCGTCGTGCTGGCGCTGTGATTCGCTGAGCCGCGGAGGGCTGCTACACTCCCGCCGCGATGGCGCACCAGTACATCTACACGATGCAGAACCTCCGGCGGGTTCACCCCCCGAACAAGGAGGTGCTGAAGGGCATCTTTCTGTCGTTTTACCCGGGCGCGAAGATCGGCGTCCTCGGCGGCAACGGCGCCGGCAAATCGACGCTGCTGCGGATCATGGCCGGCGTCGACAAGGACTTCTTCGGCGAGGCGAAGCCCGCCGACGGGACGCGCATCGGCTACCTGCCGCAGGAGCCGCACCTGGATCCCGCCAAGAACGTTCTCGAGAACGTCGAGGTGGCGGTGGCCCCGGTCAAGAAGCTGCTGACCCGGTTCGACGAGGTGAACGCCAAGCTGGGCGAGGACATGTCGCCCGAGGCGATGGAGAAGCTGCTGGAAGAGCAGGGCAAGCTGCAGGACGCCATCGAGGCGGCCAACGGCTGGGACCTGGACCGCACGCTGGAGATCGCGATGGACGCGCTCCGGCTGCCGCCGCCCGACGCGGACGTCACCAAGCTTTCAGGCGGCGAGCGGCGCCGCGTGGCCCTGTGCCGCGTCTTGCTCGAACGCCCCGACCTGCTGCTGCTCGACGAGCCGACCAACCACCTGGACGCCGAGAGCGTCGCCTGGCTCGAGCACCACCTCCACGAGTACCCCGGGACGATCGTCGCCGTCACGCACGACCGCTACTTTCTGGACAACGTCGCGGGCTGGATTCTCGAGCTGGATCGCGGCGCCGGCATCCCCTGGGAGGGGAACTACTCGTCGTGGCTCGAGCAGAAGCGCAAGCGGCTCGAGTCGGAAGAGAAGGCCGAATCCGCCCGCCAGCGCACGCTGGCGCGCGAGCTCGAGTGGGTGCGCGCCTCGCCGCGCGCGCGCCAGGCCAAGAGCAAGGCCCGCTTGGCCGCCTACGAGCAGCTGCTGTCGGAGGAGCAGCAGAAGCGCGAGGAGACCGTCGACATCAGCATCCCGCCCGGGCCCCGCCTCGGCGACCTGGTCGTCAAGGCCGACCACCTGCGCAAGGCCTACGGCGAGCGCCTCTTGATCGAGGACCTGACCTTCAACCTGCCGCGCGGCGGGATCGTGGGCGTCATCGGCGCCAACGGCGCCGGCAAGACCACCCTGTTCCGGATGCTGACCGGCCAGGAGAAGCCCGACGCCGGCACGCTGCGGATCGGCGACACCGTCAAGCTGGCCTACGTCGACCAGAGCCGCGACACGCTGGCCGGCGACAAGACGGTGTTCGACGAGATCGCGCAGGGCGCGGACCAGCTGGAGATCGGCAAGCGCAAGATTCCCGCGCGCGCCTACGTCGCCGGCTTCAACTTCAAGGGGACCGACCAGCAGAAGCGGGTCAAGGACCTGTCCGGCGGCGAGCGGAACCGCGTCCACCTGGCCAAGGTGCTGCGGTCGGGCGGAAACGTCCTGCTGCTCGACGAGCCCACCAACGACCTGGACGTCGACACGCTCCGGGCGCTGGAGGACGCGCTGCTGGCGTTCGCCGGCTGCGTGGTCGTCATCAGCCACGACCGCTGGTTCCTGGACCGCATCGCGACCCACATGCTGGCCTTCGAGGGCGATAGCCAGGTGGTCTGGTTCGAGGGCAACTACCAGGACTACGAGGCCGACCGCCGCCGCCGCCTGGGCGCCGCCGCCGACCAGCCCCACCGCATCAAGTACAAAAAACTGATGCACTAGCCCGCCCCTCCGTTGAGCGCTTGGGGGCTCCGCTCGTGCCGGTTGAGGGGCGGCAGGAGTGGGTGTCCCCTCCGTGCTCAAACAGGTCCTCGCGTTCGGGCTCCGCTCGGCTTCGGCGTGGGGCGGGCGGCTCGTGTGGTGCCCTCCCGTGCTCAAACAGGTCCTCGCGGTCGGCCCCGGATCTGCTCGGCAGGCGTCGTAGACGCTGCGGAACTGCGCGCGGGAGGGCACCACACAATCCACCCGCGCTGCACGCCTGCGCCTCACTCCGCCTGGCAACGGTCGGCTGTGAACCGAGACGAATCTTCGCGGTGCCTTCCCACGTGCCGTGCAACTTCCGCCGCGAGGCGTTCAAGGTGGAGCGAGCTGCGGGTTGAGAAGCGGGAGGAGTGGGTGTCCCCTCCGCGCGCAGTTCCCCAGCGTCTACGGCGCCTGCCGAGCAGAACCGGGCCGGCCCGCGAGGACCTGTTTGAGCACGGAGGGGACACCCACTCCTGCCGCCCCTCAACCGGCACGAGCGGAGCCCGGTCTCGTCGCCCCTCAACCGGCACGAGCGGAGCCCGGTTTCGTCGCTTGATCGTGAAGTCGGTCTGGGG
>CAZJMY010000810.1:0-2332 GCA_964546845.1 uncultured Myxococcales bacterium
AGCGTTTGGCCTTTCCCAGCAGCGCGACCAGGAAGAGGGCGGCGGCCACCAGGACGATTGGCGGCCCGGTTTCTCGTCCGAGCGCCGCTCCGATGACGGCCCCGACGACGGTCGAAACGACCGCCACCGAAACGGATACGAACATCATCCTGCGCAGGCTGCCGGCGACCAGCTTGGCCGTCGCCGCCGGAATGATCACCAGTGATCCCATCAGCAGCACGCCCAGGTACCGGATGCCGATGCCGACCGTGACCGCGAAGGCCAACATGAACTGCAGATCCAGCCAAGCCAGCTGAATGCCCATCGACCGCGCGATGTCCCGTGACACGATGGACACGAGAATCTGATCCTTGCGGATCGTCAGGAAGACGATCACGCCCGCTGCGGCGGCGAGGCCGATGGCCAGCTCCCATCTGGCGAGCTCGGTCGGTCTGCCAAGCAGCGCGTGGATGAGCTCATCGCCCGAAGTCATCAGGCTGCCCAGCGCGAGCGCGGCGGAAAAGACCACGCCGACGATGGTCTCGGTGGAGAGCCGTCCCCGGCGTTCGATCCCCCAGATGAGGAGCGTCCCAGCCAGCAGCGCAAACATGGCCCCCGCGAGCGGGTTGATGTTGAGCAGAAGGGCGAGGCCGATGCCGGGAAGGGCCACGTGCGACAGCGCGTCGGCGGCAAGGACCATGCGGCGCAGCACGACGAACGACCCGAGAAGCCCGGCCGCCGCCGCGGCGGCGACGAGCATGACGGCGGACTCAATGACCGTCGTGGACATCGAAGTTCACGTGCGTGCCGTAGAGCTCGTCCAGCATTTCGGGCGTGATGACGTCTCGTGGGGGGCCGAAGCAGGTCGTCTTCCGCCCCAGGCAGAGCACGTGCGTCGCGTACCGCACGACCACATTCAGCTCGTGCGAGATGACCAGGGCCGTCGCTTGCTCCTCGTCTCGAATCGCCCCCAGGACCCCTTGCAGCCGCTCTTGTCCCGACTCGTCCACGCCCGCGGTCGGCTCGTCGAAGAGCAGCACATTGGGACTCCCCAGCAGGGCGAGCGCGCACAGAACCAGGCGAAACTGGCCGCCGGAGAGCGCGCCCATGGGCCGGGCCGCGACGGCTTCGTCCAACCCCACGCGGCGGAGCGCGGCGGGGACGTCCTGGGCGGAAAGCCGCGCGATCCGAGCTCGCGCGGCCAGCAAGTCCGTGCCCGTCAGCGGGAGGTCACGTTCAATGTCGAGCTTCTGGGGCACGTACCCGAACCGGGTCCCGGAAGCCCACCGAAGCGTGCCCTCGTGTGGAATGGCGCCGATGAGCGCCCGGAAAAGCAACGTCTTGCCCGACCCGTTCGGCCCGATGACGGCCAGCGTGGACCCTCGCGGCAGGTGGAAGGTCAGGTCGCGCAGGATCGGCGCGCCTCCCAGGCGGATGCCGAGACCCTCGACCTCGAGGACGTTCTCCATTCCGGAATTCTATAGTCCACGCGCTCGTGCCGTCGAGGCGAACGGGGTCGAATGCCTATCTCCCACGCATATGCATACCAATTGCAGTTACTTTGCGGGTGCGATACATAGCAGGAGAGGCGCATTGAACGGGTGGTCGGTTCTACTGCTGGGCATCGGTCTAGGCCTCCGCCATGCCACGGACGCCGACCATGTCGTCGTCGTCTCGGCGATGCTTCAGCGTGAGCCCGGCGTGTGGAGGGCGGTGCGTGTCGCGGCGCTCTGGGGGGCTGGCCACACGGCGGCGTTTCTGGGGCTGGGTCTCCTGATCGTCCTCGCGGAGGTGCGGCTCCCGGAGGCTTTCGAGCACGTCTTCGAGGCGCTGGTGGCGATGATGCTCATCGGCTTCGGTCTCTGGCACCTCGCGCGCAGTCGAGCCCGAGCCTCTCGACACGCGACCGCCGTCGCGTCGAGCGCCTACGCACGGCCGGTTCTGATCGGCGTCGTGCACGGGCTCGCCGGCTCCGCGGGAATCGCGCTCCTGGCGGCGACGACGATCACGTCGCGAGCGCTCGCCGCCACCTACCTGGGCCTCTTCGGTCTCGGAACGATCATGGGGATGGTGGCTTTGACACTCGTGATCGCCCGTCCCATCGGCTGGACGATGCGGCAGGGAGACGGGCTGAGAAAGGCCGTGACGATCTTCGCTGCGCTGCTCAGCATTGGCCTCGGCGCGGTGATTCTCTTCCGCGCGATCTGACATTAGCGCCGACCGAACGGAGGCAGCGGAGGCTCGACCAGAAGCCGGCGTCTGGTCTTCCGCGCCGAGAAGACCAGGTTGTCGAACGTGCTGACGCACAGCGCGCCCGGCGTGCGGTAATACGTGGTGGGCAGCCACCGGGTCG
>CAZJMY010000811.1:0-5441 GCA_964546845.1 uncultured Myxococcales bacterium
GAGTCGTACCTGTTCCAGATGGTGGCCTTGCCGACGGGACAGATCCTGGTCACGGGCACGAACACCAACGACTACCTCTACACGCCGGCCGGCGGACCGCAGACGCAGTGGCGCCCCAGCATCACCAGCATCGCCGCCAACGGCAACGGCACGTACACGCTGACCGGGCGGCAGCTGAACGGCCTGTCGCAGGGCGCGTCCTACGGTGACGAGGGGAACGCGCAGACGAACTTCCCGCTGGTGCGCCTGACCAGCGGCTCGACCGTCCGCTACGCCCGCACGTTCAACCACAGCACGATGGGCTTCGCGACCGGCTCGACGGCGGTGCAAACCACCTTCACGCTGCCGCCGAACCTGCCGGCCGGGACCTACCAGGTCGCCGCCGTGGCCAACGGCATCGACTCCGCGACGGTTGCGCTGACGGTGACCGGCAGCCAGATCGGCGCGGCGGTCTCCCTGACCAGCCAGTGGGAGAGCGGCTACTGCGCGAACGTGACGGTCACCAACACGCAGGCCACGACGATCAACCACTGGACGGTGGTCATGGACGTCGGCACGGCGACCCAGAACGCGCAGTGGCAGGCGAGCTTCACGCAGGCCGGCAGCACCCTGACCGCCACGAACGCCTCGAACAACGGCACGCTGACGCCGGGCGCGCAGACGACGTTCGGGTTCTGCACGCAGATGGCCGCGCCCGTCCACGGCCCGGCCGTGACGTCCGCGTCCGGATCCTGACCGACATCCCGCCGTTTCACGCACCAGATCGCCGGGGGAAATCCCTCCTGGTGATGACAGATCTGGCGCGGCGATCGTTGTAGCCGCAGCGGCGGCCGGGCGTGGAGGCGCGCTCGGTCCGCCGTCGCGGGAATTCGAGAATTTCTTCGATGAACTGGCCGCGCCGCGCGAACTAACCCAGCCGGCTCAATGTGGGACTCGGTCCTTGTTCGATCAGGCAGGAACCGTCTGGCGGCGCGCCCGCCAGGCGGCGCCCGGGCGGTCGTGGGGGCCCTCCTGCTCGGGCTGTTCGCGGCGGCGCCCGGACACGCCGAAAACGACAAGCCGGCAGCCGGGCCGGGGATCCGCGCCAACGCGCCGTGGCTGTCATTTTATGGGACGGCGGAGCAGATGGGCGATCTGGACGCCGTCGCCGCGCGGTTCCGTCTCATCAACATCGACGCCGACCCCGACACGGGCAACTTCTCGGCGCGCCAGATTCGGGAACTGAAGGCCGACGGCCGCAACACGGTCATCAGTTATCTCAACATCGGCTCGTGCGAGCGGACGCGCCGCTACTGGAAGCACGCGCCGGCCGGACTCGTTCCGTGCGCCGCGAACCGCGCCGCCCAGATCGCGCCGTATCGGGGGTTCCCTGACGAGGTCTGGATGAACCCCAGCAACCCCGCCTATCAGCGGCTGATCCTCGAGCACGTGGCGCCGCGGCTGGCGACCACCGGCGTCGACGGCTTCTTCCTGGACAACCTCGAGATCGTCGAGCACGGCGCCAGCGGCGGCGGCACGGGCGCGCCGTGCGATCGCGCGTGCGTAGCCGGGACGCTGGCGCTGGTCGCCCGGCTGCGCCAGGCGTTCCCGACGATGGTGCTGGTGATGCAGAACGCGACGTCCGCCACCACGCGCGAGGCGGTGGTGGCCGGCGTTCCGTTCCCGCGCATCCTGGACGGCGTCTCGCACGAAGAGGTGTACGCGCCCCGCTACGACCGTACGGCGGAGGCCGAGCTCCTCGCGTGGGCCGCCGCCGCCGGGAATCGGAACGGCGCGCGCTTCTCGATCACCACGCTCGACTACGTGGGCAACTGCCGGGACCGGCAGCGAGCGGAGCGGGTCTATTCCCGTAGCCGCGCCAGAGGGTTTTCGCCTTACGCAACGATCTCCAGCGCCAACCAGGACCAGGTCTGTGACTGGCGGCTCTGAAAGCACGTCATGAAGATGACGTTTCTGCCAAGGTCGCTGGGCGCCGTCGCCGCGGTCGTCGCGGCGGTCGCCGCCGCCACGTCGAGCGGCAGCTCGGTGGGGCCCCGTCTGGCGCAGGGGGCCGGCCCCGCGCCTGTGGATGCGGGCCCGCGGCCGCTGACCGACCTCGCATTTTTCGACGGGGCCGACGCCCCGCTCGACGCGCTCGCGTTCTTTCCGGCGGTCGTCCTGAACGCCGAGCGGGCCACACCCGCTTCGGTCCGGGCGCTGGCGCGCGCCGGCAGCCGCCCGATCGCGCGCCTCGCCTGGCCCGCCAGCGGCGCGCCGGCGGATCTGATGGCCCCCGCCCGGCAGCTGGCCGCGGCCGGGTACGAGGGGGCGCTGCTCGAGGCCCGGCCCGCCAAGGCCACCCCCACCCCGACGGCCCTGGCCAACGCCGTCCACGCGCTGCGGACCGTCTGGCCGCACGGGGCGCTGCTGGTGGCGGCCGACCCGCGGCTCGCCACCGAGGCGGCGCCCGAGCTGTCCGCGGTGGTGGTCAGCGGCGCCGGCGATCGCGCGCCGGAGCTGGCCGCCTTCGCCCGCCAGGCGCTGCAGAGCCGGGCCGGACCGGTCCCCGTCGTCGACCTCGAGACGGTGCCCGCCGGGCGCCGCCTCCAGGCGCGCCAGCTGGCGGACAAGCTGGCGCGCGCCGGGGTGGTGCCCTGGGTGCGCCTCGGCGAGGGCGACGGGCTGGGGCTGGGCGCGATCGAGCCGGTCCCCCGCCGCGTCCTGGTGGTGCAGGACGGGGCCGAGGAGCCGAGCCTGGCATCCACGGTCGCGCACCGCCTGCTGGCGGTTCCGCTCGAGTACCTGGGCTACGTCGTCGACTACGCGGACGCGCGCGGCGAGCTGCCGGCCGGCAACCTCACGGCGCGCTACGCCGCGGTGGCGACCTGGTTCACCGACGACGACCTGCCGGGCGGCGATCGCTACGAAAGGTGGCTCGCGCGTCAGCTGGACGCGGGGCTGAAGGTCGCGATCTTCGACCATCTCGGGTTCCGGCCTTCCGCGGGGCTCCTGGCCCGCCTGGGGCTGGTGGCGCCCCGGCAGCCGCCGCAGGCGCCGCTGCGCCTGTCGAGTGACGACTGGATCGGGTTCGAGGCGGCGGCCGCGCCGCGCTCGCGTGAGCTGCCGGCCTGGGACGCGCCGGGGCTCTCGCGCCACCTCGAGCTCGCCGACGGCGGCGGTCACCGCGTCGTCGCGGTCGCGCACGGCGACTGGGGCGGACTGGCGCTGGCGCCCTACGTCACGTCCGAAGGCGTGCAGGGGCGGCTGCGCTGGATCGTCGACCCGTTTCGTTTCCTGGCCGGGGCCCTGGCGCTGCCGGCGATCCCGGTGCCGGACCCGACCACCGTCAACGGGCGGCGCCTGATGGAGATTCACATCGACGGCGACGGGTTCGTCAGCACCGCCGAGCTGCCCGACCATCCGTACGCCGGCGAGGTCATCCGCCGCGAGATGCTGGCGCGCTACGAGCTGCCCACGACCGTCTCGATCATCGAGGGGGAGATCGGCCCCGCGGGCCTCTACCCCGACAAGTCGCCCGCGCTGGAGGCGATCGCGCGGCGGATCTTCGCGCGCCCCGAGGTGGAGATCGCCAGCCACAGCTACAGCCACCCCTTCGACTGGCTGCGCGCCGGGCAGCCGGACGCCGCGCCCGTCGAGCGCGCCGACGACGACCACCGCGACGGCGATCGGCTCCCCATCCCCGGCTACGTCTACTCGCTGGAGCGCGAGATCGACGGCTCGGTCGGCTACATCAACAGCCGGTTGGCCCCGCCCGGCAAGGCGACCCGCGTCTTCCTCTGGTCGGGCGACGCCCTGCCGCCGCCGGAGGCGCTGGAGAAGACCGACGCGCTGGCGCTGGAGAACCTGAACGGCGACAACGCCGAGGAGCCCGGCGTGCGGCCGACGCTGGCGCAGGTTCCGTCGTTCGTTCGCCCGGTCGGCGCGCGCACCCAGGTCTACGCGCCGGCCCAGAACGAGAACGTCTACACGAACCTGTGGCGCGGCCCGTACTACGGGTTCCGGCGGGTGATCGACTACTTCCAGTTCACGGAGGCGCCGCGGCGCCTCAAGCCGATCGGCATCTACTATCACTTCTTCTCGGGGACGAAGGCCGCCTCCATCAAGGCGCTGCACGACGTTTATGCGTGGGCGGGCGAGCAACAGACCTTCCCGGTGTGGGCCAGCGAATACGCGGCGGGCGTGCGCGGCTTCGAACAGGCGACGCTCGCGCGCCGCGCGGACGGGACCTGGATGGTGCGCGGCCTCGGCGCGCTCGCCACGCTGCGACTGCCGGCCGCGCTGGGCTGGCCCGACCTCGACCGGTCGGAAGGCGTCGTCGGCGTCCGCGATCTGCCGCAGGGGCGCTACGTCACGCTGGACCCGGGGCACCCCATCACGCTGGCGCTGTCCGCCGAGCGGCCGAGCGGCCCCTACCTCCTCGCCGCGAACGCCGGGGTCGCTTCGTTTCGGCGCCTGACCCCGGACACGATCCGTTTTCACCTCCGCGGGCATGTGCCTGTCGAGGCCGAGATCGGTGGCTGCGCCGGATCGATCTCCGTCAAGCCGGCCCATCCCGGTCCGGCTGTCGCCGTCAGCGTGAAGGGTCTGAACGTTCGGTCCGCGGGACCAGATACGGGAGAACTCGATGTCTCATGTCATTGATGCGCCGTTGCCTGCCGCTGCCTTCCGCCGTCCGCGCCTGATCACGCCCCACGGGCTGGTCCTGGTGGCGGCCACCGTCGCGGCCTCCCTGGCCCTGCTCTTTCCGGGGCTCGACTTCGGTCATCCGCGATTTCTGGCCCACCCCGACGAGCTGTCGATCGCCTACCTGGATCAGGTGCTGCGGCAGCGGCCGCAGGATCGGCCCGCGCGGCTGCTGCTGGCGCGCGAGCAGCTGGCGCTGGGCAAGTGGTCCGAGGCGGAGGCGCACCTGCACCGCCTGACCGACCCGCAGCCGGGCGCGCGGGCCGGGGTGCCCGAGGACGCGATCACCTGGCGCGCGCGGCTGGCGCTGGTCGAGCTGGAACGGGCGCAGGTCGACGCGCTGCCCGCCGCGGATCCGACGCGCGCGATCCGCCAGGCGGGTGCCGTCGAGGCGCTGCGGCAAGTCGCGGCGGCGCCGTTCGACGCCACCGAGCTGGCGAACATTGCGCAGATGGCGCTGGCGCTGGAAGCGCCGGCGGACGCGGCGGCCATCTACCAGCGGCTGGCGGACCAGCAGCCCGCGCGCCGGCACGAGTGGAGCTTGCTGGCTGGCCGCTGGTACCGCGCCGCCGGGCGCTTGCCCGAGAGCGCGGCCGCCTACGTCGCGGCCAGCACCACCGCGGCCACGCCGGCGGAAAGCGCGTCCGACACGGCGCTGGCGATCGAGGTCCTGCAGGCGGCCGACCGAGGCGCCGACGCGCTGCGGATCGCGGCGCAGGCGATCCAGCGCTGGCCGTCCGATCGGGCCCTGCTCGAGC
>CAZJMY010000812.1:0-2032 GCA_964546845.1 uncultured Myxococcales bacterium
CGGCGCCGCGCCGCCGCACGGCGCCGCGACCCACGCCGCCGCGACCCACGCCGCCGCCCCGGCCGTCTCGCGCCGCGCCAAACCGGTGCACCCGCCCGCCGCGGCCCTGGTGCCGCTGCCGGACCGCAAGCCGATGGACGAGACCCAGCGGACCCAGGCCCTGCGCGCCTTCGCGACCACCCGGGCCCCGGAGCTGCGCGACTGCCTGGACGATCCGGACCAGGGACCGCCCGTTCAGCTGGGCGCCGCGTTCGAGATCAAGGCCAACGGCGCCGTCGACCTGGTGCAGATCCTGGGCGCCGACAGCGCGCCGCGCGACGTCCGGCGGTGCTACGCCAGCCACCTCAAGAAATGGCGTTTTCCAGAGGACCTGCTGCGCGGCGAAGAGAAGCTCCTCGTCAATTTCGTGCTCTGACCTCTCGTTCGGACGTCCGGGCGGTCGATTTCGTGATCGACGCCGGGCACGCCCGGCATTGAGGTGCGGCGCGCCCAACCCGCTGCCGCGCCTGGAGGTTCGCATGCGTCAGCCGCTCTCCGCCCCCCTGCTCGCCTGTCTGTTGCTCGCCGCCTGCGGCGGTTCGGGTGCCGATCCGGGCGGCGGCACGGGCGGCAGCCCCGGGTCGGGAGGCAATCCGGGCTCGGGGGGCGCCACCCACAGCGGGGGCTCGCCCGGCAGCGGGGGCAGCGCCAGCGGCGGCACGATCGGGACCGGAGGCCAGGTCGCCACGGGCGGCGCGGCTGGCCGCGGCACGGGCGGCAACGCGGGTAACCCGGGCCTGACCGGGGGCCAGACCGGCACGGGCGGCGCCACCGGCGGACGCGCGGGTCAGGGGGGCACCGCCGGCGGGCCGACCAGCGGGTCGGGTGGTCGCGCGGCGACGGGCGGATCCGGCGCGGGCGGAACGGCCACGGGCGGCGCCGGCGGCGCTTCCAGCTGCACGACACCGCCGCTGGCCAGCCCGCTGGTGGGCTGGGCCGCGGTCTCGGGGATGAACGTCTCGACGACGACGGGGGGCGGCAACGCCACCCCGCAGATCGTGACCACCGCCTCCGCGCTGGCGTCGGCCGCCGGCGGCACGGGCGCAGCCGTCATCTACGTGAAGGGCGTGCTCTCGCCCGCCAAGATCAGCATCGGCTCGAACAAGACCATCGTCGGCCTGTGCGGCGCCGAGGTGCACGGCCACCTGGGGCTCAGCGGGTCGTCGAACGTCATCATCCGGAACCTGAAGATCGTCGGCTACGGCGTGGGCAACTGCGCGCTGGATCCGGACTACGACTCGTCGGTGGGGTGCTCGTCCGGCAACGACGCCGTCACGGTGAACGGCGCGTCCCATCACGTCTGGTTCGATCACTGCGACGTCTCGGACGGCACGGACGGCAACCTCGACATCACCAACGGCTCGGACTTCGTGACCGTGTCGTGGACCAAGTTCCACTACACCTCGCGCAGCGACAACAGCGGCAACGACTCGACGGGCGCCGAAGGGCACCGGTTCTCGAACCTGATCGGCGCGGACGACAACCTGGCCATCGACGTCGGTCACCTGAACATCACCTGGCACCACGACTGGTGGGCCGACAACGTGTCGCAACGCATGCCGCGCAGCCGCGCCGGCAAGATCCACCTCTACGACAACCTGTTCACGTCGTCGGGGAACTCCTACTGCACGAACGCGGGCGCCGGCGCGCACCTGCTGGTCGAGAGCAACGTCTACAGCGGCGTGAAGGCGCCGCTGCAGGTCACCAGCGGCGGCGACATGCTGGCGCGCAACAACCTGTTCACGAACACCAGCGGCACCACGACCGCCAGCGGAACCGGCTTCACGCCGCCTTACAGCGCCACGCCGGACGCCGCATCGGGCGTCGAAGCGGCGGTCCGCGCCGGCGCCGGGCCGCAATGAGGGCCGCCACTGCGGGATGGGCGAGCGCCGGCTTGCTCGCGTCGCTGCTGGTCGCGTGCGGCGGGGGCGCGCCCTCCGACGGCCAAGGCGAGGGCGGGCGGGGCGGCGCTCCGGCCACCGGCGGCGCGACC
>CAZJMY010000813.1:0-3715 GCA_964546845.1 uncultured Myxococcales bacterium
GTGCGACAGCTGGACGATGATCGGGGCCTTGGCTTCCTTGGCTGCCGCCAGCGCGGCGTTGGCCGAGTTCGACCCGATCACGTTCACCGCCGGCAGCGCGGCCTGGGCGGTCTTGCAATAGGCGAACAGCTCTTTGAGACCATCGCCCGTGATGACTCCTGGTTTCAGCTTCAGACTGGCCATAGGCGCGGCAGTATAGGCCCGTCCGCCCCCCTTTTCGATCGGATTTCGGGCTTTACGCGCCGCGGACAGAGCGGAAACGGAGCAGCGGCATCAGCAGCCGGTGCAGGTCGATCGGGGCCACCCCGCGGCGCGGCGCCTGGCGCGAGGGCCGGGCGGGCTGAACCACGACCGCGTCCGTCGACACCTGGCCCGGCGCGTAGAAGAAGTCGCTCGGGAACAGGGTGGCCGGCAGCTCCTTGGTGGCGTCCGTGTTCGCCAGCAGCGACTGGCGGGCGGTCGCCACCGTGAAGGGCGTGGGGGCGTTTCGAGAGCCGAACCAGGCCGTCAGCGGCGCGGCGAAGCTGGTCCCGTCGGCCGGCAGCAGCCACCCGCCCGCGTACATGGTCACGATCGCCTGCCCGGGCGCGAACAGGTCGACGCAGGCGCCGAAGTTCGAGAAGCTGTTCTGCACGCCGTTGCCGGCGTTGTAGCTCCCCACCTGCACGGTGGTGGGGTCTCCCGGGTTGCAGTCCAGGGCGTCGGCGCCCGTGTTGATGCCGACGCCGTCGTTCCCGGCGGCCTTGATGGTCAGGACCGCCGGGCCCGTCAGGGCGGCCGCGTGCGCCGCGTCGACGGCCGTGATCGTGGCGAAGTAGCGGGACAGGTCGATCGGGTGCGGGCACTGCACCTGCTGCATCTGCTCCAGGATGATGCGGGCGGTGGCGCCGAAGCTCTCGTTCACGAAGCCCACGTCGTGCTTGGTCATCGCCTCGGCGAAGTCGGCGTCCAGCGTGGCGGGCTGGGAGGCCGCGGCGGCGAACACCGCCGGGTCGGCCAGGAGGTCCGTGACCTGGTTGATCTCGCCCTGATCGAAGCAGGTGAACGCAGCCTGCACCTGGGCCTCGGACATGAGCTGGCGCTCGACCAGCACCAGGCGCACGGTGTCGTTCCTGTGCGCCACGGTCGTCGAGGTCGCGGTGCCGTGATAGCCGAACATCCCCAGCTCGTTCTCGATCACCGGCAGGATCGCCGCGCTCTCGCTGGCGCTGAAGGCGGCGCCCGCCTTCTGATTGGCGCGGATCATCGCGTTCCAGCGCTGCTTGTACTGCGCGATCTTTTGCATGGGGTCGCTCTTGGAGGAGATCCCCGCCACCAGGTGACAGCTGTCGTCCGTCTGCTTGAACGCGGCGATCAGCTGCTGCTTGAGCGTGTCGAACTTCGGCCCGCCGTCCACCGGTCCGCCGTCCGGCAGCAGCGAACCGCCGCTGCTGCCGCTGTCGGCGCAGACCTCGGTGTACGCGCCGGCGACCTTGCCCTGCAGCTCGGAGACCGACAGATCGATCCCTTCGTCGACGACCATCACGTTCTGTTGCTGCTGCATGCTGGCCGGCACGAACGTGACGCCGCCGCCGCCGCCGCACCCCACCAGCGCCGCCACCGCCAGGACACTGCCGCACACCCTCATCGTCATCTCGCCTCCATGCGTCTCACGGGACGTCCACGAACTCGCGGTTGCTCTCGGGCGCGAAGTGATCCCGATTGGCGACGGCGAACCGGCGCAGCCGCACGAAACCGGCGGGCGTCGCCGCCCCGAACACCAGCGCGAACTGGTGGGGCGCCGCCGGGTCGGCCACCAGCGCGCGGAACGCCCGGTCGCCCAGCGGGGACGGCGCCGCAGGGACAGCGGGCGCCAGCGCGTTGAACGGCGCCGCCCCGACCAGCACCAGGTCGAAGCGCGCCCGGTCGGCGGCCGTCACGTCCCGGTCGGCCTTGACCGCGAAGCGTGCGGCGACCATCGGCCCCCAGTCGGCCAGCGCCTGGGCCAGCGCGCGCGCCATCTCGACCGCCCCGGGAGCGCCGTGCGTGCCGTAGACGTAAAGGTGCGGGTGCTGCCGCGGCACGCTCTTGCCGAACAGCCCCGGAATGGCCTGGCCCGGCGGCGGCGGCGACAGGGGCGCGTTGGGCGCGGCCGGATCGCGGCGGATGCCGGCCAGCTTGCGCAGCAGCGCCGCGTCCTTGTAGGCGGGGATCCAGGCCTCGTGCTTCACGCCCGGGTACTCCGTGTAGGTGACGTTCTTGCCCAGCCAGCCGAGCGCGCGATAGCGAGCCGCCATCTTGCGCGAGTTCTCGACCGGCACGGTCGGATCGTCGGCGCCGTGGAAGATCATCACCTGCATGTGGGCGGCGTTCTCGGCGATGGCGGGCGGCGACAGCGCCTGCAAGCGCGCGACGTCGTAGAAGGGCAGCTCGGACCGGGGGATCATCGGAACGAAGTCGCTGATCCCGCACACGGGTGCCAGCGCGGCGAACATCTCCGGGTGGCGCAGGCCGATGGACCAGGTCCCGCCGCCCCCCATCGACAAGCCCGTCAACGTCATGCGCTGGGGATCGACGTTATAGGCCCGCCGGACGTCCGCGATGACGCGCATCACGTCGGCCTCGCCGAGCCCGTCGTATCCCATCAGCCCCCCGCGGCCGGACGGCGAGACCACCAGGGCCGGGACGTCCGGAAGCGGCAGCGGGTTGCGCGCCGCCTCGTCGTCGGTCTCGCCCGGCCGGTTGTCGCGGCCGAACACGCGCCGCAGGTTGTGCTGGGCGTTCGAGTAGGCGCCGTGCAGCGCGACGATGAGCGGCCAGGGCGTCGCCGGGTCGTAGCTGCGGGGCACGTACAGCGCGTACGGCTGCAGGGTGCCGTCCCATTCGGCCCGGTAGGCCTTGACCATCACGCCGGTCGCGGCGCGGTACGGATCCTCACCGGCGGTCACGCGATCGGCGTAAGCACGGGCGGTCTTCAGCGACGCGCGGACGAACGCCTCGTCGCGCCCCCTGGCAGTCATGGACGCGCGGCGGAGGTCGGCGTCTTCGACCAGCCGCTCGATCGACGGGAGCGTAACCTCGCGCAGCAGGCCCGACCCCGATTTGTCGGCAGCCGTCCGGGCGCTGGCGATGGCCGTCAGCGCCGCGCCCCGCAGGCGGTCGACCTCGTCCTGCGGCGACTCGGCCGCCATGGCGAGCGGCGCCGACAGCATCAGCGCGACCACGGTCAGCGGGCCGACGATCGGGGTCATCGGTGCGGGTGAAAGAACGACGTTCGCTTGGGTGGCGGCCGCTTCTTCAGGGAGACGGCGATCTTGCGGTCGCTGGTCCCGCGCACGGCCACCCGCCGCGTGGTGGTCTCGTAGCCGGCCTTGATGAAGGCAATCTCGTAGACGTTGCCCGTCCGGAAGTGGATGTTGAGCGGCGTCCGTCCCAGCACGCGCGACGTGGTCCGCACGACGGCGCCGCTGGGCGCGCTGGTGATGTGCAGGATGGCCGTCTCCGGTCGGGCGGGCGCGCGCTTGGCCGCGACGCGATCGTGCCCGGGCTCCTCGGCCCCGCCCTCGCCAATGACCGCGTTCTCGGCGTTCGGGACCGCCGTCCGCAGCAACGCCTCTTCGTCGGGCTCCTCGTCGGGCGCGGGGACCGCGGGCGCTGTCCCCGTGGCGGCCGCGGGGGCCGGCGCGGCGGACGCATCCGGGGCCGCGGTGGCGACGGGCGCCGCCGCGTCGACCAC
>CAZJMY010000814.1:0-1180 GCA_964546845.1 uncultured Myxococcales bacterium
CTCCCGCTCGATCCCCTCCTGGGTGATGACGCCGGCGCGCCGCAGCCGCTCGAAGAAGGCGCGGTGGGTGATGGCGTCGAAGTGCTCTTCCGGCTTGGGGCCGACGTGGCCGGCCAGCTCGAACCCCGACCCGTCGGGGTCAGCCAGGTAGATCGACGCGTGCGTGATGCGCCGCGAGTCCTCGAGCGCGCCCAGCACGCGCGGGACCAGGACGCGCATGTCGATGACGTTGGCCATCTCGGCGCGCAGCATCTCGATGCGCCGGGACAGCTCGAACTTCTCCTGGAACATCCAGCGGCTGATGCCCCCCTCGACCCGGGTGCGCAGCGGCTCGATCAGGATGACGATCGTCGCCGACGCCAGCAGCGTGTTGAAGAAGAAGAGGCCGGAGTCCTCGGTGCCGACCCACCGGACCAGCACCCCGTAGATGAACGCCAGGATGAATACCAGCGTCCCCAGGACCACCATCCGCCCCAGCAGCTCGTTGAGATCCAGCAGCCGGTAGCGCACCAGGTTCTGGGACAGGAAGTAGAGGTAGACGATGATGAAGACGTTGCCGAAGTTGGGGCCGTGCGGCAGCGACTCGGCCAGCGTCGCGGTCACCGTCGCGAACCCGCCCACCAGCAGGTAGAGCAGGCGCTTCTTCTCGACGCGCGACGGCGTCGCCCGGTACCGCTTGTAGAGGTAGAAGACCGACAGGTAGAGGCCGGCGAACACGTACGCCATGAAGGCGACGTGGAACGAAACGGCCGTGTGGACCGGCTCGATGAAGCGCGAGAACAGCAGGACGCTGTAGAACACCGCGCCGCCGAACACGGTCGACCGGCTGAGCGGCGGGGGGCCGGCCTCGTCGCCCAGGAAGGCCTGGAAGAAGCGCTGCGCCGTCGCCGGCAGCGACACCGCGGCCAGCAGCGACAGCCAGTCCCACAGGGAGGACTGAAAGCGTCGGGCCAGGAAGGCCAGCGAGCAATAAAGGGCGATGTTGAAGGCGAACGTCGCGAACAGGACGTGCGACCGCCGCCGCGGCTCGCGCAGCAAGACGGAGCCGCCGATCGCGAAGCTGACGATGGCCGCGACCAGCGCCGAGACGGGCTGGATGCTCAAAGTGCCTGGAATTTTAGCCGAGATGTCACCCGGGCGCGCCCCTGCCCTTTTGCCCGCGGGGGCCCACCCTGCTATC
>CAZJMY010000815.1:0-1265 GCA_964546845.1 uncultured Myxococcales bacterium
CGGCGGGCGCGGCCGCCGCCCGCCGCCCCCCCCCCCCCCCCCCCCCACCCCCTCGCGCGCCCCTTCCCCCCTCTCATTGAACGCCCACGCGCCGACCTCCGCTGATTGGGGACCGATGCGGTGCATGTCAACGGTCGGGGGACCGACGGGAGGCTCGGTCGTGCTCAATGACAAGGACGGAGGGGCGCGCGAGGGGGTCGGGTATGGTGACGGGGGCACCTACGAGCGCGCTCGTCGGCGTCTTCGCCGACGATGCCAGCGCGAAGTAGGAGGTCGCCATCTGACGGCGTCTTCGCCGTCAGTTAGGCCGACCGGTGCCCCCGGCGCCATACCCGACCCCCGAAGCAGCCCCGACTCGGTCGCGTTCGATGAGAGCAGGCCGACTGGGTCGCCCGCGATAAAGAGCGAGGACGAGGACGAGGACGAGGACGGGGACGGGGACGGGGACGGGGACGGGATTAGGGATAAGCGATGGTGCCGGCGACGATGGTTCGCTCGACGGTCAGGTCGTCGGACCACAAGACCAGGTCGGCGCGTTGGCCGAGGGCGAGGCGGCCGCGGTCGCGGAGGGAGATGGCGTCGGAGGGGACGGTGCTGGCCATGGTCAGGGCTTCGGCGGGGGTGGCGCCGGCCAGGGTGACCATGGCGCGGACGGCCGCGTCCATCGTGAGCGTCGAGCCGGCCAGGGTGCCGTCCAGCAGACGGGCGCTGGTGCCGTCGGAGACGATGTCCAGGCCGCCCAGGCGGTAGCGGCCAGCCGGAGCGCCGGCGGCGGCGACGGCGTCGGTCACCAGCGCGAGCCGCTCGGCCCCCTTGGCGCGCAGGGCCAGCCGCAACGCCGCCGGGTGCGTGTGCACGCCGTCGGCGATCAGCGTCGCGGTCAGGCGGTCGTCGGTCAGCACGGCGCCGACGGCGCCGGGCGCGCGATGTGCGAAGGGGGACATCGCGCTGTAAAGGTGGGTCGCCAGGCGCGCGCCCGCCTGGACGCCGGCCGTGATCTCCGCGTAGCTGCCGTCGGTGTGCCCCAGGCTGACGGTCACGCCGGCCGCGCACAGCCGCGCGATGCGATCCAGCGCGCCTGGACGTTCGGGCGCCAGGGTCACGACCCGCACGGCGTCCGCCGCCAGCAGCTCGTCGAGCACGGCGTCCAGCGTGGCGTCGGCGTCGGCGATCGCGCGCCGGTCGTGGGCGCCGGCCCGCGCGGGCGCCAGCAGCGGCCCCTCGAGGTGCAGCCCCGGCATGGCCGCCCCCGGCGACCCGCGCGC
>CAZJMY010000816.1:0-1060 GCA_964546845.1 uncultured Myxococcales bacterium
CCGGGCCATCTTCTTCCTCGGCAAGGGTTCGGTGAACGCCCGAGCGTTCCTGGAGCAGATCCGGAAGCTGGTGCTCGCGAACAACATCGACCGCGCCGTCAAGCTCTGCTCGGCCACCGAGGCGCCCGTCGCCCAGGTCGCGCGCGCCGGCCTCCAGCGCGTGCACCGCGGTGAAATCGCCATTGCGCAGGCCATCGAAGAGACGCTGGTCGACGTGACCCCGCTCTTGAAGAAGCGCGTGCAGGTCCTCTGGTCGATCGCGAACATCGCGACCCTCGTCGGTCTGCTCGGTACCGTCACCGGCCTCATCAAGGCGTTCGGCGCCGTCGCGGCCGCGAAGCCGGAAGAGCGGTCGGCGCTCCTCGCGAAAGGTATCTCCGAGGCGCTCAACAACACCGCCATGGGTCTCAGCATCGCCGTTACCTGCATCATCGCCCACGCGTTCCTCTCGTCGGCCTCCAAGAAGCAGGTCGGTGATCTGGAAGGCTTCGCGCTGAAGCTCGAGAACCTGCTGGCCGAGTCCGCGGGCGGCGGCGCCAAGGCCTGAGCCGGCGACGCACGACGCGGACATCGTTGACCACCATCGCAATCACCGTCGATTGAAAGGACCACGCCTCCCATGACGAGAAGCCAGGTCCGGGCGGCGTGCCGCCGGATGCGTGACCATGTCGAGGAGCTCGAGGAAGAGGCAGGCGAGCTGAACCTCGTCCCCTTCATGGACATCGTCACCAACATCATCATCTTCCTGCTCGCCTCGGTCGTGAATCAGGTCGCCCTCGGCAACATCAACGTCTCGGTGCCGACGATTGGCTCCGGCGGCGCCTCCTCCGAGGACACCCCGCCCCCCGAGAAGCCCCCGCTGAACCTGACCGTGTCGGTCGGCGCCAGCGGCTTCACGGTGGCGGCCTCGGGCGGCGTCCTGCCGCTCATCCCGAAGATGTCGAACGGCCAGTACGACTACAAGAAGCTCACCGAGAAGCTGAAAGAGATCAAGTCCAACCCGGACAACGCCACCGAGACCAAGGCGAACTTCAACGCCGACGCCAACATCCCGTACGAC
>CAZJMY010000817.1:0-10130 GCA_964546845.1 uncultured Myxococcales bacterium
GTCGAGCAGCGACTGGACCGCTTCCCCGACGTACCGCTCCCCGTTGTAGACCGGAAGGCCGATGCTCACGCGCGGCAAGGCGATCCCCGCTCCTCTCTCGATGTGCGGCTGAAAACCGACGGTCATCTTAACACGTTTGAAAGAGCTCGGACCGCGGGATACTGGCGCGCGCCATGATCGTCCTTTTCAACGCACTCACCTGGGGGTTCGAGCACGTCCCCTTCGACGCGGCGTTGATCGCCTCCCTGGAACAGGGGTTTCCTGGCGAGCCAATCCACTTCTGGGCCGAGGCCGAGCACCTGCGCCAGACGCGCGCTCAGCTGGAACGGCGCGGCCAGGCGAAAGCCGTCGTCTGGCGGGAGCTGGTCATTCCGCCGCGGCACGCGCCCGTCGGGCGGCGCCTGCGCGACGACGTCGTCCTCGCGCGCCGCCTGCTGTCCGAGGCGCAGCGCCTGGGCGCGACGCGCGTGATCTCCTGCGGCATGCACCCGCGCTCGGGGCTGCCGGCGCTCAAGCTGCTGGCCCCGTTCTACCGGCGGCCAGCCGTGGCCTTCATTCATCACGCCGGACTCCTGTCGCTGCTGTCGAGCCGCCGCTATCACCCGCTGCTCACCGTCGCCAACGGCCGCCTGAAGCAGGTCGTGCTGGGAAGCTCGATCCGCGACGAGGTGGCGCGCCAGCTACCGGCCGTCGGCGCGCACCTCGCGAGCATTCGACATCCCTACCTGTTCGATCCCGCGGCGCCCTCGGACCTTCCCGGCGCCGGGCCGCCCAGCTTCGCTTTCCTCGGCATGGTGGCCGAGAACAAGGGCTTCGCCGCGTTCGCGCGCCTGGCCGACGAATTCGCGAGCAGCCAGGGCCAGCCGCCGGTCCGGTTCGAGCTGATCGGGGGCGTTCCCGCGGACGCGGCCGCCGCCGTCCCGCCCAGCGTGCGCAGCCACGCCGCCGCCGGTCCCCTGACACGCGAGACGTACGAGCGCCTCTTGCAAGAAACCAGCTACACGATCTTCCCGTACGAGCCGCGCTTTTACAGTCTGGTCGCCAGCGGCGCCGTGCTCGACACGCTGGCCGCCGGAAAGCCCCTGATCGCGCTGCGCAACTCCCAGTTCGAAGAGATGTTCGCGGCCATGGGCGACATCGGCTACCTCTGCGCCGACCTGGCCGAGATGCGCGCGGTCATCGACGGCATCCTGAAGGATCCGCCGCGCGCGCGGTACCGCCGGCAATCGGAGAACATCCTGGCGCGCCGGTCGATCTACGAGCCGGCGGCGGTGGGCGACGAGCTGCGCCGGCTGTTCTCGCCGGCCGCGTGACCGGTGCCGCGACGTAGCAGCAGGGCGATCGGCACCCCCAGCCGGTCGGCGCGGCGCAGCTGGCTCGCGCGCCAGATCGTGTAGAGGACCGGCAGCACCTCCAGGGTGAGGACCGCGCTGGTGCACAGGCCGCCCACCATCGGAACCGCGATCCGCCGCATGACGTCGGCCCCCGCGCCGTCGGACCAGAGCAAGGGGAGCAAGCTGGCGGTCATCGTCACCACGGTCATGACCTTGGGCCGAAGGCGCTCGACGCTGCCTTCCAGGTGAGCGGCGACGATGTCGGCGCGCGTGTGCACGCGCCCTTCGCGGACCCAGCGGTGAAAAGCGCCGTCGAGATAGACGACCATCACGACCGCCGTCTGCATCGCCAGGCCGACCACCAGCAAGAGACCCGCCCAGACCGGCGCCGACAGCGAATAGCCCGTCAGGTGGAGCATCCAGACGCTGCCCACCAGCGCGAACGGAACGGCGGCCAGCACGATGAACGCCTCGGTGAGGCTCCCCAGCAAAAGCGCCAGCAACAGCGCCATCGACAGCACGATGGCGGGCGCGATCCAGGCCAGGCGGCGCTCGCCGGCGGCGAGCAAGCTCCACTGGCCGGCCCAGGTGATCGCCTCGCCCGGCTGCAGCGCCAGCTGAGCCTGCGCAAGGAGGTCGCGCGCCGCGGCCACCCAGCGGCGGGGATCCGTCCCGTCGGTCAGGTCGACCAGCACGTACGCCACCGCTTGCCCGTGCTCGGTCCGCAGCGCGCTGGGGCGGGAGGCGGTCCGGACCCGCCCCAGCAGCCCCAGCGGCACCGGCCCCGTCGCGTTCGTTCCGCGAACCGTGAGCTGGCGCAGCAGGTCCGCGCGGCCGCGCACGCCGACGGGCGGCAGCACCCGCACGCGCAGCTGCTGGCCGCGGTCGTCGACGTCACCGACCTGACCGCCGGCGATGAAGAGATCGGCCGTGCTCTGGGCCAGGCGCGCCTCGACGCCGAACCGTTCCAGCGCGGCGGGATCGGGCGCGAACGCCAGCTCCGTCTCGCTGTCCGTCCAGCCGAGGGCGGCGTTGCGCGTGCCCGCCAGCGGCAGGACCAGGCGGCGCACCGCGTTCGCCAGCGCCTCCCGCCGGGCCGGCTCGGGCGCGGCGATGCGGATCCCGACCGGCGTGCGGATGCCCGTCGACATCATGTCGACGCGGTTGCGGGCGGGAGCCGTCCATCCGTTCCACCAGCCGGGCAGCCGGACGGCGCGATCGAGCTTGCCGACCAGCTCACCGGACGTCTCGCGCCGCTCCTCGGGCCAGAGCAGCCCCAGCACCCGGCGCAACGGGGCCGGCGCCCAGCCGCTGTACCAGCGCGCCTGCGCCACCGCCGGCCAGGCCGTCCGGGGGCGGAGCCGGATCGTCGCCTCGGCCATCGAGAACGGCGCCGGATCCGTGGCGCTGTCGGCGCGGCCCACCTTGCCGAAGACGCTGGCCACCTCGGGAAAGGCGGCCAGCGTCCGATCCTGCCAGCGCAGATCGACGATCGCCTCGTCAGGATCGACCCCGGCCCGGGTGGTGGGCATGAACAGCAGGTCGCCCTCCGAGATGGGCGGGAGAAACTCGCCGCCCAGACGCGGCAGCAGCGGCAGGCACGACGCCACGGCCAGCGCGGCGGTCAGCAGCGTGATCCCGGGGCGCGCCAGCGCCAGCCGCGCGAACGGGCGATAGACGCGCATGAGGACCCGCGTCAGCGGTTGGTCCAGCTCGGCGCCGACGGCGCGAGTCAAGAGGCGCCGGCGCAGCACGGGCCCTACCGTCACCGTCGCCAGCGCGGCCGCCAGCACCACGGCCGTCTTCGTGAAGATCAGCGGGCGCAGCAGCCGCCCCATCTCGCCGGGAAAGCCCAGCGCCGGCAGGAAGGTCAGCGCCGTGATCAGCAGCGCGGTCAGGATGGCCGGTCCGAACGCGCGCGAGGCCTCGAGAACGGCCGCGCGCCGCTGCTCGACGGGGGCGGCCGGACCGACCCGCCCGAGAGCGCGGTGGCAGGCGTCCAGCGCGACGACCTCGGCGTCGACGGCCACGCCCACGGCGATCGCGATGCCGCCCAGGCTGACGATCGTGGCGGGGATCGAAAACGCCCACATCGCCGCGAACGTGAAGAGCAGCACCAGCGCCAGCATCAGCGCCGGTGGCAGCGCGCTGCGGGCGCTGGAGAGAAACAGCAGCACGACCGCCACCACGACCGCGATCTCCTCCACGAGCGTGCGGACCAGCGTGCGGTCGACCTCGCGCGCCAGGTCCAGGCGATCGTAGACGACCTCGGTGCGGACGCCGGGCGGCAAGACGCTCTGCAGCTCGCCGAGCACGCCCCGCACCCGCCCCACGACCTGCGTCAGGTCGGCGTGACGGCGGGCGATGACCACCCCGCCGACGGCCACCAGGGTGCCGTCGACGTCGGCCATGCCGGTCGGCATCCCGTCGGTCACGTGCAGCTCGGCGACGTCTGCCAGCCGCGCCGGCCGCCCGTCGCCGCGTGCGGCCGGCAGCGGCAGCAACGGCAGATCCGCCAGCCGGGCCCCCGGGCGCGCCGTCGCGGCGGCAACGGCGGTGGCCACGTCGGCGAAGGCGACGCCGCGCCCCGCCAGCGCGTCCGGCCGCACTTCGACGAAGAGCTCCAGCGCCGTCCCGCCGACGGAGGCGACCTCGGCGACACCCGGGACGGCGGCCAGCCGCGGGCGGATGACGTCGTCCTGAAGGCGGCGCAGGCCGCGCAGCGGCAGGCGGTGCCCGGGGTCGACGACCGCGTACTGAAACACCCACCCGGTGCTGGAGGCGTCCGGCCCCATCAACACGCGCGCCGTCGGTGGCAGCGTGCCGCGCAGCGCGGCCAGGCGCGACTGGATCTCGGGCCGGCCGGCGGCCATTTCGGCCTCGCTGCCGAACACGATCTCCAGGTACGCCATGCCCGTCATCGTCGTTCCGCGGACCGCCCGGGCGCCCGGGACGCCGTCCAGCGTGCGGGTCATCACCTGGGTCACGGACCGGTCCACCTCGGCGGCCGCGTGCCCCATCCAGTCGACCAGGACCACCACCTGCGGATCCGACAGATCCGGAACGACGTCGCGCGACAGCCGGCGCCGCGCGGTGAGGCCGGCGGCGACCACCAGCAGGCTGGCCAGCGCGATGAGCCGCGGGTGGCGCGCGCTCCAGCCGACCAGGCGCGCGATCACGGGGGCGGGCCCGCGACCAGCGAGGCCTCGCGCGCCCGCTGGTCGGCGTCCAAAAAGAACGCCCGGCGCCGGACGACGCGGTCGCCCTCGGCCAGGCCGGCGACGACCACGGCGCGCCCGTTGATGACCCGGCCGAGCTCGACGGGGCGGCGCTCGGAGACGCGGCCGTCTCGATCGGCGAGCAGGACGTACCGGGTCTCGCCCGCCGTGAAGACCACCTTCTCGTCGACGGTCAGGACCGGCGCGGGCGGCGTGGCGAGGGAGATCCAACCGACGACCGGTGCCTCCGGCGCCGCGGCGCTTGCCGTGGCGCGAAACGTCAGCTCGACGACTTCGCCGCTCCACGGGCGCGCCGGCACGTCGGACAGCGCGACGGGGAAGGCTGCCGAACCGTGCGACGCGGGCGTGAAGGTCCCGGACGCGCCGGCCGAAAGACCGTGCGCCTCGTCGCGGTACAGCCGCGCGACCACCTGCCCGTCCGGCGCGATCCAGGCGGGCGCCCGGACCGCCACGGGGAACAGGTGTCGGCGCACGAAGATCAGGTCGGTCGGCGGCAGCGCCGCCCGGTCCGCGGCCGTGTCGGCAGCGGGCGGAGCGGCGGCGACCAGCGCCATCCCGCAGACCGGGCACGCGCCCGGCGCTCGCGCGCGAACGGCCGGGTGCATCGGGCACGAATAGACGATGTTGCTCGGAGCCGGGCGCGGGCCGCCGAACAGGGCGACCGCCAGCGCCCCCGTCGCGGCCGCCAGCAACAACAGACGAAGGGCCCAGGCCAAGACCGCGGCCCCCGGGTCAGAAGTGGACGGTGGCGGAGACCGACGGGATCCCGTTGGTGTCGAGAATGAAGAGCATGTAGTTGCCCGGCGGCGCGAGGTTCTTGTTCGCCGGGGCCGTCACCGTCAGCGCGCCCGTACCGGCCGTGAAGGTGAGCGGCAGGTAGCGCTGCGACATGTTGACGGTGTGGGTCGTGGCGCCGTAGCGGACCAGCGACACGCTGCCGATCTTCGCCGCGTCCGGCGTCTGCACGGTGAACGCCTGGCCGTACTGCAGCGTCGACGGCGCGGAGGTGATGACCGGCCGCGGCCCCTTGAACAGATAAGGCGGCGCGAAGAACTCCTGGTTGAACTGGTCCGTGGGGGCCATCGTGTCGTTGTAGCGTCCGCCGCCCGAGACCAGCACGCGCCCGTCGGGCATCAGGTCGGCCGAGAAGTGGTAGAGCCGCGGTGCGTTCATCGTGCTGGCCAGCGCGGTGAACGTCTGGGTCGCGGGCGACCAGATCTCCGGGTTCAACGTGGCGTTGGCCGTGTCCGTGGCGGCCGTCGTCGGCCCGCCGCCGGTGACCAGCACGGTTCCGTCCGGAAGCGAGGTCAGGTTGTGATAGCTGAGCGGCGCGGCCATCGGCGCGACCGCTTGCCAGGTGGGCGACGGCTGCGTGGCGTCCAGCACGTACGCGGTCGCGAGCGAGGCGGTGTCGTGATCGTCGGGATCGAAGGCCTTGCCGGTCTTCAGCACCTTCCCGGGCAGGTACATGATCGCGCTGCCGCCGTCGACCGCCGGCCCGCCGATGGGCGTCCAGGTCCCCGCCGCCACGTCCAGCACCTGGCTGACCGTGTTGCTCTCGATCGTCGAGGAGACCAGCAGCCGGCCGTCCGGAAGCACGAAGGCGTGGGGATAGAAGCTGAAGAAGAACTGCGCGCTGGTGAGCTGCGTCCAGGACTTCGTCGTCGGGTCGAAGATCTCCGGCGTGGTCACGTCGCAGTCGTCGCAGTTGGTCTCCCCCGACAGCACGACGAAGCGGCCGTCCGGCAGGATCGTCGCCGTCGGGTACCAGCGGGGGAAGGCCATCTCCGGCATGACCACCCAGGACTCGGTCGCGGGGTCGAAGACGTTCAGCGCGGTGATGCCCGTGTGCCCCGCGATGTGCCCGCCGTCGACGAAGATGCGCCCGTCGGCCATCTGTTCCAGCCCCGCGCAGAACAGGTTCACCGGCGGCAGGGGCAAGAAGAACGAGTTGAACTGCGGCGTCCAGACCCGGGCGTCGTAGCCGAACGACTGACCCTCCCAGACCAGCACCTTCCCGCCGGGCAGCAGCGCCGAGGCGGTCGACACGATCGGCGACGGCAGCAGCCCCGTCCAGAGCCCGTTTTGCGCCGGGTTGCCGGGCGTCGCGTTCGAGAACGTCACCGACACGGCGGTGGAGTAGCCGACGTTGAGGTAGCGATCCCACGCGTAGGCCTGCAACGTGTGCGTGCCGTTCGCGAACAGCGCGCTGTTGAAGGACAGATTGTAGGGCGCGGTCGTGACCGGCGCTCCCATCGGCAAACCGTCGACCAGCAGCTCGACCCCGAGGACCCCCGAGGTGTCGGTGGCGGTGACGGTCAGGGCGACCGTGCCGCTGACGGTCGCGGCGGCGGCCGGGCTGGTGACGGCGACGGCCGGCGCCGTGGTGTCCAGCGGGTCCGTCGAGGCGCTGCGGAACGCGGCGACCTGGACGATCCACCAGCTCATCACGTCGTTCAGCGGGACCGTCGCGCTGTAGAAGTCGACCGCGTCGGCGATCCGATCTTCCAGCACGTCACCGTCCGGATCGGTCTTGAGGCGCAGCGTGTAGCCGTCGCCCGCGCCGAGCGAGCTGTACTGGTTGTAGTTGCCGGCGACCAGCAGGTCGCCCTGCGCGGTCGTGTGCACCGGTCCGCTGTCGGCGAGGCCGCTGACCCCCGAGCCGCCGGAGGCATCGTCCAGCGGGTTGACCGGGTCCAGCCCGCTGTACTCGGCGATGCGGGCGTCGACGAACGGCGCGGGGCCGCTGAACGTGATGGTGACGCTGTTCGCGCCGGCGGCGGCGCCGACGATGTTCTTCGCGTAGTAGCAGACCTGCGTCGCCTGCGTCGTCTTGTCCGCGTAGGTGGTCGGCGGCAGCGCGGGCGCGTAGGTGTTGCCGGCCGCGTCCGTCACCGAGACCACCTTCGTCACCGTGTCGCTCCAGGCGGCGAAGAGGACGTTCAGGTCGCCGGCCAGCTGGGCGCCCGTGAAGGGGATCGTGACGGACGCCTGCGCCGTCTGCGGCGTGACCCAGTTGCTCTGCACGAACGCCGGCGGCTCGGCCGGGTTCTTGGTCGTGGCGGTCGTCACGTTCGAGTAGGGGCTGGGGTTCATGGCCGCGTCGGTGGCGCGCACGCGGTAGCTGTACGCGGTGAGGGGCGACAGGCCGTTGTCGATGAAGGCGGCCCCCGGCGCGGTGCCCACCTGGCTGAAGTTCGTGCAAGCGGCGCCCTGGCAGCGCTCGACGGCGTAGCTGGTGACGCCCACGGCGTCCGTGGACGCCGTCCAGGCCAGGCTGATGCGCGTGCCGGACACGGGGGTGGCGGCCAGATTGGACGGCGCGCTGGGGGGCGTCGTGTCGGCCATCGCCGTCGTCGCCGTCGCCACGTTCGAATAGCCGCCCAGGTTGCCGGCGGCGTCGCTGGCCCGCACGCGGTAGCTGTAGCTGACGCCGGGCGCGAGCCCCGTGTCGGCGAACGTCGCGGTCGTCGCCACGCCGATCTGCGCGAACAGCGTGCATCCGCTGCCCTGACAGCGCTCGACGCGATAGGCGGTCACCGCCACGTCGTCGGTCGCCGCCGTCCAGGTCAGGTTGATCTGAGTGCCCGACATCGCGGTCGCCGTCAGCCCCGCAGGCGCGCTGGGCGCCTGGACGTCGCTGCTGGTCGTCGTCGTCGCCGAGGCGACGGCGGAGTACGGACCCAGGTTCCCGGCCGCGTCGCTGGCGCGCACGCGGTAGCTGTAGCTGGTCCCCTGCGCGAGGCCGAGGTCCGCGAACATCGCCGCCGGCGACGTCCCGACCTGCGCGAAGGTCGTGCAGGCGGCCCCCTGGCAGCGCTCGACCAGATAGCTGGTGACGGCCATGTTGTCCGTGGCGGCCGTCCACGACAGCGCGATCTGCGTCGGAGACGTCGCCATCGCCATCAGATTGGCCGGGGCCGTCGGCGGCGTGGTGTCCGGATTCGCCGGCGTCACGGAGACGGCGTTCGAGTAGCCGCTCCTGTTGCCGGCGGCGTCGATGGCCTGGACGCGGTAGGTGTAGGTGGCGTTCGGCGTGAGCGCGGGATCCTGAAACGTCGTCGACGGCGCGGCGCCGACCTGTCCGAAGGTGGCGCAGCCCGCCCCCTGGCAGCGCTCGACGAGATATCCGACCACCCCGACGTCGTCCGTCGACGCAGACCAGGTCAGGTTGACCTGCGTCGTCGACGGCGCCGTGGCCAGCAAGTTGGTGGGCGCCGTGGGCGGCTGACTGTCGGGCCCGACCGAGCCGCCCTGACCGCCGCCCGGCTGGCCACCACCCGCGCGGCCACCGCCGGGTTGACCTCCGCCGGCCTGACCGGCGCTGCCGCGACCGCCACCGCCCGCAAGACCGCCGGAGGCGTGGCCCGCATTGCCGCCGCTGCCGCCGCCGCCGCCGCCGCAACCGGCGACCGCAGCAGCCAACGAGATCACCAGCAGCCCCTTGCCCGCCACGCGGCGGCTGGCTGCTTGCCGTGGGGCGCCCTTTGAAACGGTCCCAGTTTCCACTGCCCGAACCAACGGCCAGTGTAACAGACATTCCCCGGTCTCCTTCGGGGAGTTTCCGACGAGATCGGAGCATCCGGTGCCGACCCTCAGTCGGCGAGCCGAGCGGCGCGCGCTCGGGCGCGGTCCGCCAGCGCCGGGTCCCCGGCCCGCGCGGCGACCTCCCGCCAGGCTGCCGCAGCGCCGGCGGACAGACCCAGGGCCTCCAGCGCCGCCGCCCGATCGCTCAAGGTCGCCAGCTCGCGGTTTCCGGCCGCCACCGCCCGATCCAGCAACGGCAGGGCCTCCGCGGGCCGATGGGCCGCCAGCGCGGCGCCCCCCAACCAGGCGCCCAGGCGAGCTTCGTCGGACCGCGCCAGACAGCCGGCGGGGGCCTCCAGCGCCCGCGCGTACGCGTCGCGGGCCCGATCGGTGAGCGCCCCGTCGAGACCGACCAGCAGATCGCCCAGCCGCCGCGCCCATTCACAATCGGGAACCGGCGACGCGGCCGGTCGCGCCTCCAGCGGCACCGTGGCGGCCCCGTCGTCGGTCGAAAACGTGAAGGTGGCCGGAATCTCCAGCCGCCCGATCAGGTCGCGAAAGCGGGGCAGCCTCCGGACGAACACCCGCGCCTCCCCGGCGCTCCAGACCAGGGCCCACTCGGCCGGATCCCACCAGGCGACCCGGCGGTTGATCCCGGCGTAGGTCAGGAGCGCGCTCTCGACGCCGTAGCGATCCATGGCCGCGCCCCACTCCGCCCGCGACAGGTCGCCGCGGCCGAGCAGCCGGTGCATCTCCAGCGGGTAGGCGGGCAGGCGTGGGTCGACGAACACGCGGTGGCGCGGGTAGCCGCCGGCGGGCTCGAACAGCAGGTACGAGCCGATCTCGAAGTCGTTGTACATGCGCTCTCGCAGGCCGTTCTCGTCGACGAAGGCGATCGCCTCCAGCGGCAGCTCGCGCGTGTCGAGGCCGATCCCCCAGCGTTCGGGCGAGCCGCGGGGGGCCGCCAGCCGCGGCCCGATCGCGAGCCCCAGCAGCAGGGCGACGCCGGCCAGCGCGGGCAGCGGCCGTC
>CAZJMY010000818.1:0-5105 GCA_964546845.1 uncultured Myxococcales bacterium
AGTGACGTCGCGGTGTTACGACTCGGCCATTTCGTCGGGATCCAGCTCGACGAGCCCCGGAATCGGGGGAGGGCTGCTGCCCTGTGTGCGTGGATCCCGTACAGCCAGAACCGTGACGCGGTACTCGATGTCGCGGTCGGCCAGCGGGTGCAGCAGCCGCACCCGGGTCACCTTGGCGTCGGCGCTCAGCACCTTGAACGCGACCGGCGTGCCGGTCGCCGGATCCTTGCCCTGGAACACGGAGCCGGGCTTGATGTCCGCGCCGGCCGGGAACGCGTCGCGCGGCATCTCGCGGATGGGCAGCGCGTCCTCGTTGCCGAAGGCCTCCTTCGCGGGGATGACGCCCTTCGATTCGTCGCCGGGGCTCAGGCCTTCGAGACGCTTCTCGAGACCGGCCAGCATCTTGCCGTCGCCGTGCACGTAGCGCAGAGGGCCGCTGCGGTCCGACGACTCGATGACGTCGCCGCCCTTGATCTTGAGCTCGTAGGCCAGCTCGACGCTGAGGCCGCGGGCGATCTTCATGCCGACAGCGTAATGCCGGCCCAACTGGTTTAAAAGGAGATCGTGGATTCGCCCACGTGGCGCGCGTAAGATGACTTGCTCACGCCAGCTGGCGAGATCCCGTTTTTCCGGGCACCCGCCGGTCGCCGTTCCCCCCCGGCTCCGTCCCGCCCGAGATCTTTCAGAGAGGCGTTCATGACCATAGGTCTCCCCCAGCCTAGGGTTCTCGCTGCCGTCATCCGCGCGCTGGTCGTGTGCGCGGCGATCGCCGGCTGCGGGGGCGGCGCGCAGATGCGGAAAATCGACGGCGGGACCGGCGGCGGCACCGGCGGCAGCGTCACGCCGGGCACCGACGCGCCGGTGGTCCCCCACGACGCGGGCGTCGATCGGCCGGAGACGGGCGTCCCCAAGCTGCCGAACGGCGAGGCGTGCACGGCGGCGACCGGCTGCCAGTCGGGGTTCTGCGTCGACGGCGTCTGCTGCGAGACCGCCTGCACGGGGGCCTGCCTGTATTGCGCCACCGCCGACAGCAAAGGGAAGTGCGTCCCGGCCGACCTGGGCACGAACCCCCGGAAGGCGTGCAACGACGAGGGCGCGACGACCTGCGGAACCGACGGCTTCTGCGACGGCACGGGCGTGTGCGAGAAGTACCCGGCGGGCGTCGCGTGCCAGACGGCCGGTTGCGTGGGCGGGATGCTGACCTTCGCCGGCCGCTGCGACGGCAACGGCGCGTGCGGCGCGCCCCCCGGTCAGTCCTGCGCGCCGTACTCGTGCGGCACCGGCGGGCAGTGCAAGACGACCTGCTCGATGGACAGCGACTGCGCCACCGGGACGTTCTGCGTCTCGGGCAGCTGTGGCAAGAAGCCCATCGGCGCCAGCTGCGGGACGAACGACGACTGCAACTCGGCGTTCTGTGCCCAGGGCGTTTGCTGCGCGACGGCCTGCACGGGGACCTGCAAGTCGTGCGCGGTCCAGGGAAGCGCCGGCACCTGCATCAACGTGCCGGCCGGGCAGGACCCGCTGGCCCAGTGCGACGACCAGGGCGCCGCGTCCTGCATGGGCGACGGGTTCTGCGACGGCAAGGGCGCGTGCCAGAAATACGCGGCGGGGACCTCCTGCGGGGGCAGCACCTGCACCGGAACCACGCTCATGCCGGCCGGCAAGTGCGACGGGGCGGGGGTCTGCGCGCCGGGCACGCCGCAGAGCTGCAACCCGTACGCGTGCGGCGCGGGCGGCGCCTGCAAGACCAGCTGCGCGGCCGACGCCGACTGCGGCAGCGGCTATTTCTGTGTGGGCGGCAGCTGCGCGAAGAAGGGGTCGGGCGCGGCCTGCACGACGGATTCGGACTGCGGGACCGGCCACTGCGCGCAGGGCGTCTGCTGCAAGACTGCCTGCGCCGGGACGTGCATGTCCTGCGCGCTGCCCACCTCGGCCGGGATCTGCACGGCGATCCCGGTCGGCATGGATCCCTACAACCAGTGCGCGGATCAGGCGGCCACCAATCCGTGCGGGACCAGCGGCGCGTGCGACGGCAACGGCGCCTGCGCGGTCTACCCGGCGGGCACCAACTGCGGCGCGGCCTCGTGCACCGGGGCGACGCTGACGCAGGCGCGGACCTGCGACGGCGCGGGCACGTGCCGCCCGGCGACGACGGCCACCTGCACGCCGTTCGCCTGCGGCACGGCCGCCTGCAAGGTGACCTGCACGACCAACGCCGACTGCACGGCGCCCAACGTCTGCGCGAACGGCAGCTGCGGCAAGCTGCCGCCGGGCGCGGCCTGCACCACGGCTGCCTCGTGCGTGTCCGGGTTCTGCGCGCAGGGCGTCTGCTGCGACACGGCCTGCACCGGGACCTGCCTGTCGTGCGCGCTGCCCGGCTCGGCCGGGACCTGCTCGCCCGTGCCGGCCGGCAAGGCCCCGACGCCGGCCACCCAGTGCACGCTGACGGGCGCGGGCGGCTGCCTCACGGACGGCCTGTGCGACGGCGCCGGCCACTGCCGCGACTGGCCCAGCGGGACCGTCTGTACGGCGGGCTCGTGCGCGGGGACCAGCTACACGCCGCCCGGGACCTGCGACGGCGCGGGGACCTGCAAGCCGGTCACCGCCTCGAACTGTCCCGGCAACCTGACGTGCGACACGACGGCGAACACCTGCAAGACCACCTGCGCCACCAACGCGGACTGCGTGTCGCCCACCGTGTGCAGCAACGGCAGCTGCTCGCTGAAGCCGAACGGGACGACGTGCTCGGCCGGGTCCGAGTGCTCGTCGAACCTCTGCCAGCAGGGCGTCTGCTGCGCGACGGCCTGCACGGGCACCTGCATGTCCTGCGCGGTCGCCGGCAGCGCCGGCACGTGCAAGGCGATCCCCGCCGGCCAGGCGCCCAGCCCGGCCACCCAGTGCGCGACCTCGGCCGCCTCGACCTGCGGGACCAACGGGCTGTGCGACGGCACGGGCAAGTGCCAGCTCTACGGCGCCACCACCGTGTGCGCCGCGGCGACCTGCACGATGGGCGACGTGGCCACGCCCGCGCGGACCTGCGACGGGTCAGGGAACTGCAAGACCGTCACGTCGACCCTGTGCGACCCGTGGGCCTGCGGCCCGAACGGCGCGTGCAACACCACCTGCGCGGGCAACGCCGACTGCACGGCGCCCGCCACCTGCGCGGCGGGCAGCTGCGGCAAGCTGGCGATCGGCCAGACCTGCTCGACGGGGACCGCCTGCCTGTCCGGCTTCTGCGTCAACGGCGTCTGCTGCAACAGCGCCTGCACGGGGACCTGCACGGCGTGCAACCTGACCGGCGCGGTCGGCACCTGCACGGCGGTGCCGGCCGGTCAGACGCCGACGCCCAGCACCCAGTGCACCAACAGCGGCGCGTCGACCTGTGGCACCAACGGCAAGTGCGACGGCAACGGCGGCTGCCAGAAGTACGCGTCGGGGACCACCTGCGTGGGCGCCAGCTGCACCGGCTCGACGCTGACGCCGGCCGCGACCTGCAACAGCAGCGGCATGTTCGTCACGCCCTCGACGAGCATGTGCAACCCGTACATCTGCGGCACGGGCGCGTGCAAGACCAGCTGCACGGCCAACGCCGACTGCGTCACGCCCGACATCTGCGCGGGCGGCAGCTGCGTGCCGCCGGTGGCGGTGACCGTGCAGCTGGCCGAGCGCGACACGATGTTCACCGACGCGGGCGTCGCCCCGCACTTCGCGATCAAGAACAGCGGCACCAACCCCATCACGCTGTCGAACCTGACGCTGCGCTACTGGTACACCGAGGAGGGGACCAACGGCACGACGGTGGCGACGACGCCGATCGCCCAGACCGCCAGCTGCGACTACGCGATGATCTCGTGCGCCAACATCACGATGTCGCTGGTCCAGGTGAGCCCGGCCGTCACGGGCGCCAACTTCTATCTGCAGGTGGGCTTCACGACGGCGGCCGGGACGCTGGCGCCGGGTGCCAGCACGACGGACATCCAGGTGCGATTCAACAAGAACGACTACACCGGCTACAACGAAGTGGACGACTACTCGTTCCTGTCGACGACCGCGTACACGGCGACGACCAAGGTCACCGCCTACCTCAACGGCACGCTGATCTACGGGACCGAGCCGAAGTAGCCGGCGACGCCCGCCTTGGTGGCATAGTTGGGGTCACCATGAAGCGCGGGAACGTGGTGATGGTGGGCGTCTCGCTGGCTGTGATGGTGGCGGTCATGGTGGTGACGCTGAAGCGGCCGGACCTGGTGGCCCCTTACGCCAAGCTTTTGCCCCGGTGGGCGTGGCGGTCGCTTCAGGTCGTGTCGTTCCTGTTGGTCTACGGCCTGACCGGGCTCGCCATCGCGCGCCGGCGACGGGAGCGGCGCTCGCGCGCGTGGACGCCGCCGCCGACTACGCCGTTTCGACGGTGACCAGGTTGGGCGCGAAGGCGCGCAGCGCCTGAAGGCTGCGCGATTGCCACTGCGCGGCCGGGTCGCTGAGGAAGCGGATGCGGTAGTGGTCGGTGGGGCGTTCGTCGACCTGGGCGATCCAGCGCACGAACTCCTTCAGGCAGGAGGAGTTCATGAAGACCAGCTCGCGGAAGTCGGCGACGACCTCGTTGCTGTGGGCGCGGCGCGCCTCGTCGTCGACCGAGTCCAGGAAGGGGCCGAGCGGGCCGTTGACGCGCAGGTCGGCGTTGCCCCACAGGCGCAGCACGAGGGCCTGTCCGTCGAAGGTCGCGGTGGCCTCGAACTCCGTGTCCTTGATACCCGGGATCTGCTCCACCGCCATGACCAGGCCCAGTCTACACGCCGCGAAAAGCGGCGGTCAAACGGGGTTCACTCGAAGGGATCGCGTTTTCGCTCGGCGGTGCCGGCCTCGGTCTTGTCGCCCGCCGGCTCGGCGCGCGCGCGGTGGTGCTTGGGGCGCGGCGCCGCCTTCGGGTGCGGACGCGCGCTCGCCGCCTCATGAGCCGGCTCGGCCGGCGGTTCAGCGACGGGTGCGGCCGTCGTCCCCGCGGGCGCGGGTGCGGGGCCTTCGATTGGCGCGGGCGCCGTCGGCGGGGCGGCCGCCCCGGTCGCGCCCGACGTCAGCGCGGTGGCGGGCGCCGCGACCGGCGGGGG
>CAZJMY010000819.1:0-1099 GCA_964546845.1 uncultured Myxococcales bacterium
CTCCAGCCCGGCCGGCAAACTGCCGATTCCACCCGAGAATCCATGTGGGTGGGTCGCTGGCAGCTGGCTCTCTGCGCGCTCGGCGGTGGGCTCTGTGTGCCCGCCGTCGTCGGCGGGAGCGACATGGCGGGCGGCCGCGCGACGGTCTCCGATCCGCAGGCCGAGGCCCGTCCCAGCGTGGCGGCCGACCCGACTGCCCCCGAGGCGGGGACGCCGTTCGCGTCGCCGGGGCACGGTCCGCACGTCCCGTTCCGCGTGCTGGCCGCCCCGCGCGAGATCGTCCTGTCGTTCGACGACGGCCCTGACCTGCGCGGCACGCCGCTGATCCTCGATGAGCTCGATCGCCGCGGGCTGAAGGCGATCTTCTTCGTGACGGGCTGGCGGCTCAAGGGCGACCGGCCCGAGGAGGTGGCCCGGCGCGAGCTCGTGCGCCGCATCGCCGCGCACGGTCACCTGGTGGCGAACCACACGATGAGTCACCACAACCTCTGCCAGAACCCCGGCGAGCAGGCGACCGAGATCGACGAGAACGCCGAGCTGATCGCCGCGACGACCGGTGTGCGGCCGTTTCTCTTCCGGTCGCCCTACGGCGCCTTCTGCCGCAGCCTGGAGGCGACGCTGCAGGCGCGCGGTCTGGTCGACATCGGCTGGAACCTGGACCCGCAGGACTGGAAGGTCGACCGCGACGAGGAGTACGTCTACAACTACCTGACCCGCAAGCTGAGCCAGCTCAGGGGGCGCGGCATCCTCTTGCTGCACGACACGCACCTGGCGTCGGTCCACGCGCTGCCGCGGATCCTGGACTGGATGGCCCGCGAAAACGCCCGCGACGTGCGGGCCGGGCGCGCGCCCATCACCATCACGGACTATCGCGCCATCGTTCCCCGGCGCGATCTGGCCGCCGGTGGTCTGCCGCAGCTTGTTGGCGCTCTGGTCGCGGACGCGGCAGGATCGGTTCAGCGCCACCTCCGCTGAGCCGGGGCGGCCCGCCCCCCACCATGTTCCTGTTCCGCGACATCGCGCCCGGCGATCTGGACGACCTCCAGCGCGCGGCGGTTCACCTGGATTCGGTGAATCTGCCGGACGATCGCGCGTCGCT
>CAZJMY010000820.1:0-4211 GCA_964546845.1 uncultured Myxococcales bacterium
GCCGCCGGCGGCGCCGGAGCAATCGCCGCCGCCCGTCCCGGTGGCGCCCGTCGAGCCCCTGACCGCGGCCCCCGCGCCGGAGGCGCTGCCGCCGACCTTCGAGCCGGCGCCCGACCGCCACGCGCCGGCCCCGGAGCCCTCGTCGTCGACGGCGGACGACGCCCTGCGCGTCGGCGTGATCCTGGGCATCATCTCGATCCCGCGGCCCATCGAAGTCGAGCTGGCATTCAAGGTGGGCCGCTGGTTCGGCCTGGGCGTCGAAGGGAGCTTCCTGCCGCAGCTGTCGGTTCCGGCCGTCGACGCCAAGCTGGATCTGAAGGCCGTGCAGGGCGTGTTTCGCTGGTACCCGTTCGGCGGGGCGTTCTTCCTGGGGGCCGGGCTCGGCTATCAAAACTTCGAGGCTTCGTTCGGTGAGACCGTCGACAACGGTCACCTGAACGTCAAGGCCGACATGTCCGGCGCGTTCTTCGTCCCGCAGGTCGGCTGGATGTTCGTCAGCGACTCCGGTCTCTGCTTCGGCATCGACCTGGGCCTCCAGATCCCGATCCCCAAGGAGCCCGTCGTCACGGCGACCTACAACGATCAGCCCGTTCCCGCCCAGCCCACCAGCAGCGTCCCGCAGGACGTCATCGACCAGGCCCAGAGCAACGTCGACAGCGTCCGCTCGGTGGCCAAGTTCATCGTCCGTTATCCGTTTCCCGAGATCGACTTCCTGCGGATAGGCCTGTTCTTCTAGGTCCCCGGCGGCCTGCCGAGTGACCCGGGTCGCTGGATCGGTTTCTCGGCCTCGATACCATGGCTGAGATGAGCCGGGGGTCGCGGGGAGTCTGCGGTGCCGTGCTGCTGTCGGCGCTCGCCGGCGGCTGCTTCGGGGACAAGTCGGCGACCCTGAGCCTTCCGGCCGCGCTGGCCGTCGGCACGTACGCCCCCGTGACCTTCGTCGACGCCTGCGTGGGCAGCAAGGCCGACTTCTGCAGCCCCGAATCGGTGCAGCGGATCGAGTCCATCACCGTCGAGCCCGCCGGCATGCTGGAGATCCTGCCCGTCGACCAGGTGCCCGCCGATCTGCAGGCGGTCGCCAGGTACGGCTCCCCGTATGCCGCGCGCGGCCTGGCGCCGGGGTCGGGGCACGTCTGCGTGAAGGGTCTCTTCAGCGACGGGACCCACCGGCAAGCCTGTGTTCCGGCCGCCGTGGCCGACGTCGCCCACGTGGCCGTGGTCCTCTCCTGCGGCCAGGTGGTCGGCGGCGTCGCGCCCGAGGCGCTGGTTCCACCGGGGCTGTCCCTGCTTTTCGACGTCCAGCTGCAGGCGGCCGACGGGACGCTGCTGGCCGGCGACACCCTGCACGTGGTCGACGACGCCGCGTTCGTTCAGACCACGCCCCGGTCGTATGTCTGGTCCGCCCCGACCGCGGGCGGCTCCGTGACGTTCGGTTCGCGCCTGGATTCCAGCTTCGCCCAAACGCTGTCCACGTACGCGCCCGTCGAGGTCACGGCGATCCACGCCGCGACCGGCCCGACGCGGCCGCTGATCCTGGGGCAGGGGCAGGCCATGAATTTCCTGCTCGGCGCCGACGTCGGCAATCGGCGCGCCTGCGTGCCGCCCGAGATCAGCATCCGGACGGACACGCCGGGCGTTTGCACGGGCGAGCAGGGCGCGATCACCTGGGCGGCAGGCGCCGGCGTCACCGAAGCGTGGTTCACGGCGGTGTCCGAAGGGACGTGCCACCTGGGCTTCGGCGTGGCCGGCGGCGCGCGCGACCTGGGGACGCTCGACGTCCCGTTCTACGTCGTCAATTCTGCCGATCGGCTGAGTCGCGACCACGCGGCCGGCGAGCCGTGCGGCGACGCGAACCTGCATGTCTGCGCGCGCGGCCGCGCGACGGTCCTGGTGTGCCGGGCCAAGCGCTGGGCGGCGGCGACGGACTGCAGCCCCGGCATCTGCGACTACACGGCGGCGGCCGCCTGCCCGGACCCGACTGGGTGCGCGGCCTGCCGGTAGGTGCCGGCCTCAGTCGGCGGCGGAATCGATGGGGGGCGACGGGGGACGGTTCTCGGGGCGAGGTTTCGCGGCGCCGCTTTCGCCTGCCCCGTCCAGGACGATCTCGACGCCGCCCCAGATCGTCAAGTACCGGTCGGTCGCCTGGTTCCCCTTCAGCATGCCGGTGGCGTGGGTCAGGTCCAGCGCGAACTGGGAGAAGTCGACGCCGCCGCGGAGGCCGAACACACCCGTGACCCGCACGCCGATCGAACCGCCGGCCTCGAGGCCGTAGTTGCCGAGCCCCGGGAAGTACTCGGGCGCCCCGATGTAGCCCGCCTGTTTGCCCGAGTCGACGACGGCCAGGTACGCGACCTCGGCTTCGACGTCGATCGTGTTGCCGATCTGCGCGCGCGCACCCCCGGCGAGCCTGACGAACGAGTAGAAGACACTGGGCACCTCCGGGAGGCGGGGCGAGAACAGGAACACGCGGCCCCCGTAGCCGGCCGACACATGCGGCGTGAACATGCCCAGCGGGAAGCGCGTCTTCAGACCCAGCAGGAAGTCTTCGAAGATCGCGTCCGCTTTGAGGCCCGTGCCGGACGTCGACGAGATGCCGAACCCGCGGTTGAACGAGAGGATGGCGCCGATGTCGGCGGCCAGGCCGCGGTCGATGAACGCGCCCGGGTAGACCTCGAGCCATCCGCCCAGCTCGGGCCCGTGGGGCATCGAATAATCGGCCAGGCCCGACGGGCGGCCGCCGGTCCAGGTCAGCGTGCGATAGACGGCGCCCGGGCCGATGCCGCCCCGGAGCGCGGGCGGCAGCCGGGGGCCCGCTTCGCCGGCGCTTTCGCCTTGCTCTTCGCTCTCGCCTTGCTTTTCCTTGCCGGCGCTCGAGCCGCGGGAGCGCGGCGGTCGCGCGATGGTGTCCTCGGACGCGCCGCCCTGTTCCCCCTCCGCCTGGCCCTCTTCGCCGTTCTCTTTACCGGCGTGCTCGGGCTGGGCCTGATCTTCTCCTGGCTCGGCCGGCGCGGCCTCTTCCGTCGGGGCCGACTCGGTCGACGCCGGCTTGCTTCCGTGGTGCTTGGTGTGGTGCCCGGCCGGCGCGTGTTTCGAATGCTTCTTCTTCGTGCTGGCCAGCGCCGCGCCCGGCACCGCCAGCGCGCCCAGCGCCACCAACGCGGCCGCGAGGACCGCACCGAGCCCGCTCCTGCGCGCGGGCGACCGCGCCACATCCGCGCATCCGTGTGGACACCGCAAGCCGCGGGTGTCGCAGATCGGCGCGTTCGGGTCAATCGCTTCGAACATCACGATTCGTGCGCCTGCGCCGGCCGAAGCGGGCGTTGTCGTTCGAGCCGCGCCAGCACCCCGCGCGCCTCCGGGTCGTAGGGATCGACGGCCAGCGCGTGGGACAGATAGCGGCGCGCCTCGTCGGGCGTCTGCCGGGCCAGCGCGACCTCGGCCAGAAGAGTCAGGCTGCGGACGTCGTCGGGGCTGGCGGCGAGCAGGACCCGGGCGAGCGCCTCGGCGGCGGCGAGATCGCCCGCCGCCAGCTGGGCGCGCGCGCGAAGCTCGGCGGCGGGGCGAGAATCGACCGCGTCCAGGACGGCCAGCGCGCCCGACGGGCGGCCGAGGACGACCAGCAGCCGGGCCAGGTCGAGGCGCGCATCCGCGCGCGCCTCGGGCAGCGAGGCGTAACGACGGTCCAGCGCCGCGGCGATGCCGGCGACGGTGCCCGGATCGCCGAGGTTCACGGGCTGGCCCGCGCGCGCGAAGAGCACCTCGAAGCCGTCCGTGTAGAGCAGGCGCCAGGTGGCGTCGGCGGCCAGGTGTGAGATGAGGCCGAGATAGCGGTCCGGATAGGCCGTCGTGAGCACGACGTAGTCGAACCGCTGGCGCGCGTCCAGCGCGTCGAACGACGCCGGATCGTCGAAGAGGCCCAGGTACTCGGCGTACTCGCCAGGCGTGTGAAGAATGAGGCGCGTGTCGATGTACGGGCGCAGGCCAGGAACGAACAGCTCGAGATAGCCGCTCGCGTGATCGGGCGCGAACACCGCGCCGGTGGCGCCACGCTCGGCGAGAACGCGGGCCGACTCGGTCGGGAAGTGGAACGGCGTGGGCGCGCCGACGGGCGCCTCGTGGGCCCGAGAGACCGCCGCGGCGCCCAGGTTGCCGCCCTGCGCCGCCGCCAGTCCGTGGCGCGGCAGCGCCCGTCGCGCCCGCGCGGTCAGCCA
>CAZJMY010000821.1:0-3590 GCA_964546845.1 uncultured Myxococcales bacterium
CGGCGTGCGACATCAGCTGCGGATCGTGGGTCGAGAACACGAAGCTCACCGCCTGCTCCGCCTGGATGCGGCGCATGAGGGCGATGATCTCGGCGCCCGTCCGGGTGTCCAGGTTCGCCGTCGGCTCGTCGGCCAGCACCAACGCCGGGTGCTTGATCAGCGCGCGGGCGATCGCCACCCGCTGCTTCTGACCGCCGCTGAGCTGGTTGGGCCGATGGTGCCCATGGTCGGCCAGGCCGACCGCCTCCAGCATCGCCGCAGCCCGGGCGCGCCGCTCTGACGCCGGGATGCCGAGCAACAGCAGCGGGTACTCGACGTTCTCCCGGGCCGTCAGGACGGGAAAGAGGTTGAAGCCCTGGAAGACAAACGCGACGTGCTCGGCCCGAAAGTCGCTGAGCTGATTGTCGGACAGGGCGCCGACGTCCCGGCCGCACACCTCCAGCTGGCCCGACGTGGGCCGGTCGATGCAGCCGATCAGGTTCAGCAGCGTCGTCTTGCCGCTGCCTGAGGGTCCGACGATCATCGTGAAGCGCCCGGACGCGATCTCCAGGCTGACGCCGCGCAGGGCTTCAACCTGGACGCCCCCTTCGTCGTAGGTCTTCGTCACCTGGTCGAACCGGACGACCGCGTCAGCGGCGGTTCCGGGCGTGGGCACTGGCGTGGGCGTGGGTCGTGGTCTCGGTGTTGGGCTCTGCATGGCGGCCTCCTGGCGCGTTGCGGTACCGGCTGGTACCATCCTCTCCGACCGATCTACGGTACCGCCGGGTACCATGCAAGATCATTTTGCCATGCCATCAGCCGATTCAGGCGCCGCCGCGACGGGATCAGCGCGGGCTCGCATCCTGGACGCCGCGTTCGAGGTGCTCCGCGCGCGCGGCTACGGCGCGACGCAAACCCGCGAGATCGCGGCGCGGGCGAAGGTGTCGAAGCGCGACATCTACCGCCACTTCGGGAACAAGGACGGCATCTTCGCCGCGCTCATCGCGGCGCGCGCCGAACGGATGCGCGGCCCGGCGCTGGACCCCGCGGTCGGCTCCCGGGAAGCTTTCACCGCCACGCTCCGGCATTTCGGCGCGAACTTGCTCGAGCAGCTCTACGACCCGGCGGTCCTGTCGATGTTCCGGCTGGCCATCGCCTCGGCAGAGGGCTCGGCGGGGCTGGCCCGGATCCTCGACCGAACCGCCTTTCAACCGATCCACCGCGCGCTGACGGACATGATGGGGCGCGCGGTCGACGCCCGGGTCGCCACCGGCGAGCCAGCGCGGCTGGCCGACGAATTCTTCGGCCTTCTGACCGGCGGCACGCACGTGTCGATCCTGCTGGGGATCGCCAAGCCGCCCCGGAAAGCCGACCGCGCCCGACATGCGGACGCGGCGACCGCCGCCTTCCTGAGCCTCTACGGCCGCTGACTCACCCGCCCGGGCGGGCGCGCAGCGGGCCGGGCGCCTCGCACAGCGGGCAGCCGTCGGCTGCGCCGCGCTGGAGAGCGATTGCCCCGCAGGCGCGGCAGGTGGCGCGCACGCCGTGGAACCCGTCGTCGTGGGGCTCCGTCGCGCTGCGCGCCTTGTCGGCGCGCCCCTGCTCGTAGCTGACCCGCGCCGGGACGAAGGCCTCGTAACGGATCTCCTCGCCGCCGCAGTCGGGGTCGGCGCAGGCGGGCGGCACGGCGAGACCGTTGGGCGTCTCCAGGGCGCGCGCCAGGCCACCCGGCGCGTGGCAGCGCGGGCACACGTCGGCGGAAAACAGGCGGGTGCTGCAGGCTGCGCACGACACGTCGTAGACGCCGTCCACGAACTTCTCGCCGTCGTAAGCCCACGTGACGCGCCCCACCGGCTCGCCCGCGACGAACGGGAAGACGCCGTCGACGTAGGTCCGGAACAGCAGCGTCTGGCTGCCGCACGCGCAGCCCGCGGCGATCAGACGGTCCAGCCCCGCCTCGTCCAGCAATCCCATCAGGACACGAACTTGAGGCCGATGATCGACCCGATCAGCGTGGTCAAGAAGAGCAGCCGCAACGGGCTGGTCGGGTCGCCGAAGAAGACGATGCCGACCAGCGCCGTCCCGAACGCCCCCATGCCCGTCCAGACGGCGTAGGCAGTCCCCAGCGACAGCGTCCGCGTCGCCAGGTTCAACAGCACGAAGCTCAGGATCGCGCAGACCGCGAAGCAGACGTTGTACGCCCAGTGCTGAAACCCGTCCGACAGCTTCATGAAGCTGGTGAAGCCCATCTCGGCGAAGCCGGCGGCGAACAGGTAGACCCAGGGATTGAGGTGCAGCAGGGTTCGCACGAATGTCATGCCGAAAGAATGGGCTAAGGCGCCGTATTAGGCGAGGCAGCCGAATCCGCGGCGCCGCCGGCCGGCGCGCTCGAGGATCCGGCCCCTTCGTCCTTGAACGCGTCGACCAGCTTGTTGACGTCGAGCCGGTTGAACGCCGCCCCCGCCTGACCGGACGGCACCAGCACGATCGACTTGCCCTCCAGCGCCTCGGCCACCTTCAGCTTGACCATGGCCCGCCCGCCGTTGCCGCGCAGCGCCTCGTTCCGCTTGGCGATCCCCTTGGCCTTCGCCGTGCGCTCGGCCAGGATCGCCTCCGCGTTCTGCTGCTGGGCGTAGTAGGCGGCGTCCGCCGCGAGCTGCGCCTGCTTGAGGCGTCCGTCGGCCGCGGCGATGTCGGAGGCAACCTTGCCGCGCGCGGTCTCCAAATTGCGGAGCGACTCCTGGCTGGCCGCCTCGGCCTCGCTCTTCAGCTGCTCGGCCCGCTGCTCGGACAGCTTGCGGTCGCGGATGACGTGCTCGTACTCGGGGTTGAACCGGTGCTCGTGCAGGATGACCTGCGATATCATGACCCCGAACGGCGCCAGCACCGTGGTCAGCAGCGCGCGCGCCTTCTCGGCCTTCTCGAAGCGCTTGTCGGAGTTGTAGACGGACTCGCTGTCCAGCTCGTTCAGCACGTCGCGCACGTGCGTGCGCGCCATGGGGCGCACCAGCTTCTCCTTGACCTCCTCGGTGGACTCCCCGACGTTGGTCAGGAGCGACGGCGCCTTCTTGGGATCGATCTGCCAGACCACCGTCACGTCCATCGAGATGTCGTTGCCGTCGGTGGTCTTGAGCTGCAGGTCGTCGCGCGTCTTGCGATCGCCGTGCAGCGTGTCCGCCACCATCTCCAGGTTCTGCACCTTGGTGTCGAACCGATAGAAGTCCCGGATGAACGGCGCGAAGAAGTTCGTCGAGCCCGGCGGATAGAGCTGCTGCTGGACGCCCTTTCCGGCGCATCCCAGCGACAGCTTGCAGACCAGCACGCCGACCTCCGTCTCGCCGGTCGTCTGCGAGACGCAGCCCGCGCCCGCCAGGCCAGCCAGACCCAGAACCCCCAGCGCGCGTCGCATCGCCGGCTTCATCGGACCTGGAACTTTCGCAGCAGCTCGCCCAGGTCCAGCGGGTTCGTCCCGTCCTTGCCGTCGCTGGGCAGCACGATGACGCGCACGCCGCGCAGCGCGTCCGCCATCTTCAACCCCACCAGGTTCTCGCTGCCGGCCCCCTGCAGGGCGGCGTTCTCCAGCCCCGTTCCCTTGGCGTCGGCCAGCTCCA
>CAZJMY010000822.1:0-1818 GCA_964546845.1 uncultured Myxococcales bacterium
CCGGCCAGCACGATCAGCATGTCCTTCCAGTTCTTCACCGACGAGTAGACCAGCATCGCGATCACGAGCAGCGTCAGCGGGATGATCAGCGCAAGCCGCCCCGTCGCCTCGTTGAGCTGGTTGATCTCGCCCGCCCACTCGAGGTGGGTGTCGTAGGGCAGCTTGACCTTCTCGGTGATCTGCTGCTGCGCCTCGTGAATCGTGGACGCCAGGTCGCGCCCGCGCACCGAGAACTTGACCGGCGCGTACCGGCGGTTGTCCTCGCGGTAGATGACCGCCGGGCCTTCCTCTTTCATGATCTGCGCGAGCTGCCCCAGCGGGATCTGCGCGCCGTCGGGGGTCGCGACCAGGATGTCGCGGATGGCCTTCAGGTCCTTGCGGTACGGCGCCGCCCAGCGCACGGTCAGGTCGAACCGCTTCTCGCCTTCGTAGACCTGCGTGACCGCCTGGCCGCCGATCGCCGCCTGCACGACCGCCTCGACGTCGCCGACGTTCAGGCCGTAACGAGCGCACAGGGCGCGGTTCGGCGTGATGCGCACGTCGGGCTGGCCCAGCGACGGAAACAGCGCCAGGTCCTCGACCCCCTTGATGTGCGACATGACGTCGACGATCTCGTTGGCCTTGGCCTCGTTGACGTGGAGGTCGGGGCCGAACACCTTCACCGTGTTCTCGCCCTTCACACCGGACATCGCCTCCTCGACGTTGTCCGAGATCATCTGCGAGAAGTTGAAGATGACGCCGGGGAACGCCTCCTGCAGCTCGTGCGAGAGGTCCTCGGTCATCGACTCCTTGGTGACGCCGCGGCGCCATTCCTTGGACGGCTTGAGCGGCGCGAACAGCTCGATGTTGTAGAACCCCGAGACGTCCGTGCCGTCGTCGGGGCGGCCCAGCTGTGACACGACGGTGGTGATCTCGGGGCGCCGGCGGTTGGTCAGATCGCAGGTGGTGCTGTCCTTGGGACACCCGAGCAGCACCGCCCGCATCCGCCCCACGTACTTCGAGGACTGCTCGAGCGAGATCGACATCGGCAGCGTGGCGCGGATCCAGAAGTTCCCCTCCTCCAGCTTGGGCATGAACTCGCGCCCCAGCTGCGTGCCGGCGATCAGGCTGCCCAGGACCACTGCCGTGCCCAGCCCAACGGCCGTCTTCTTGTGGCGCAGGGCAAAGTTGAAGAGGGGGATGTAGAAGACCTTCAGCCCCTTCATCAGCCAGTTGTCGTGCTCGTGATCGCCCAGCGTGCCGACCTTCAGCCCGCGCTCGGCCAGCACCGGCGTCAGCGTCAGCGACAGGACGATCGCGCCGCCGATGGCGAAGGCGTAGGTGTGTGCCATCGGCGAGAAGATCACGCCCGACACGCCCGACAGCGTGAAGAGGGGGATGAACGCCACCGCGATGACCAGCGTGGACGAGAACATGGGTGGGCCGACCTCGCCCGCCGCCAGCAGGATGCGCTCGATCGAGTTGCGCTTGCCGGGCGCCGCCAGGTGGCGGAACACGTTCTCCATCACGATGACCGTCGAGTCGACCACGATGCCGAAGTCGACCGCCCCCAGGGAGATCAGGTTGGCGGGGGTGCCCGTGAAGACCATGCCTATGAAGGCCGCCATCAGGGCCAGCGGGATGTTCAGCGCCGTGATGAGCGCCGCCCGCGCGTGCCCCAGGAACATCCAGAGCACGACGGCGACCAGCACCATGCCGATCACCAGGTTCTCGAGGACGGTGTGCGTGGTCAGCTTCACCAGCGTGGCGCGGTCGTAGTACGGCTCGATGTGCATGCCGGGCGGCAGCACGTGGAACTTGTTGAGGTAGTCCAGCCGC
>CAZJMY010000823.1:0-4865 GCA_964546845.1 uncultured Myxococcales bacterium
CCTCTCGGTCGAGGACAAGCTGAAGATCGCGCGCATCCTCGACGGCTTCGGCATTCACTACATCGAGGGCGGGTACCCGGGGTCCAACCCCAAGGACGTCGAGTTCTTCCAGCGCGCCAAGTCGCTGAACCTGCGCCACGCCAAGCTGACGGCCTTCGGAATGACCCGCAAGGCGGGTGGGCGCGCCGAAGACGACCCGATCCTGCGCGCGCTGGTCGACGCCCAGACGCCCGTGGTGTGCGTCGTCGGCAAGTCCTGGACCCTGCACGTGACCGAGGTGCTGGGGACGACGCTGGACGAGAACCTGGCCATGATCCGGGACAGCGTCGGTCACCTCAAGCAGCAGGGGCGCGAGGTGGTCTACGACGCCGAGCACTTCTTCGACGGCTTTCGGGCGGACCGCGCCTACGCGCTGGCGACGCTGAAGGCGGCCGCCGACGCCGGCGCCGACTGGCTCGCGCTGTGCGACACGAACGGCGGCACGCTGCCGTCGACGATCGCCGAGGTGGTGACCGCCGTGCGCGCCGCGGTGCCCACGCGCCTGGGCATTCACACCCACAACGACAGCGACCTGGCGGTCGCGAACGCGCTGTCCGCCGTCGAGGCGGGCTGCCTGATGGTGCAGGCGACCATCAACGGCTGGGGCGAGCGGTGCGGGAACGCCAACCTCATCTCGATCATCCCGGCGCTGCAGCTGAAGATGGGCCGGCGCTGCGTGCCCGACGAGAACCTGGCGCGCCTGACCGACCTGTCGCGCACGATCAGCGAGATCGCCAACATCCGCCCGCGCGCGCACCAGCCCTACGTGGGGCGGTCGGCGTTCGCGCACAAGGGCGGCATGCACGTGGCCGCCGTCGAGAAGGTGGCGGCCAGCTACGAGCACGTGCCCCCCGAGCGGGTCGGCAACGCGCGCCACATCGTCGTGTCCGAGCTGTCCGGCCGCGGCAACATCCGCATGCGCGCCGGCGAGCTGGGGATCGACCTGCGCGGCGCCGAGAAGACGCTGCTGGAGCGGGTCAAGGACCTCGAGAGCCAGGGCTATCAGTTCGAGGCCGCCGAGGGCTCGTTCGAGCTGCTCGGCCGGCGCAGCAAGCCCGACTATGCGCCGCCGTTCGAGGTGCTGGACGTGGTGGTCATCTCGGAGCGGCGCCACGGCAACTCGATGTTCGCCGAGGCGACGGTGAAGCTGCGCATCGGCGACGAGACCGTGCACACCGTCGCGGAAGGCGAGGGGCCCGTCCACGCGCTGGACGGCGCTTTTCACAAGGCGCTGAACCCGCATTTCCCGCTGGTCCGGGACGTGCACCTGGTCGACTACAAGGTCCGGATCCTGGATCCCGAGGCCGCCACCGGCGCGCGCACGCGCGTGCTGATCGAGGCCGGCCGCGGCGACGAGCGCTGGAGCACCATCGGCGTGTCGCCCAACATCATCGAGGCGAGCGCGACGGCGCTGGCCGACGCGATGGAGCTGCCCCTGGCTCGCGCCGCCGCCGAGGCCGCGCGGCGATCCGCCGCGATCTAGCTTTCCGCGCGCATCGGTCACAAGGTTCGGCGATGCCCGCCGCCGGCCGTGTCGATCTGGTCTTCGACCTGGCCATCATCCTGCTGGTGGCCGGCCTGGCCACGGCGCTGTTCCAGCGGCTGCGGCAGCCGGCCGTGCTCGGCTACCTGCTGGCCGGCCTGATCGTCGGCCCGCACCTGCCCATCCCGCTGTTCGCCGACGAGACGGTGGCCCACACGCTGTCCGAGCTGGGCGTGGTCCTGCTGATGTTCTCGCTGGGGCTGGAGTTCAACCTCCGCAAGCTGGTGCAGGTCGCGCCCACGGCCGGCGTCATCGCCCTCATCGAGTGCAGCCTGGCGCTGTGGGCCGGGTACGGCGTGGGGCGCGCGTTCGGCTGGAACGGGCGCGAGAGCCTGTTCCTGGGCGCGATGATCGCCATCTCCAGCACCACCATCATCGTGAAGGCCTACGCCGAGCAGGGCATCGGCGGGCGCCTCGCCGAGCTGGTCTTCGGCGAGCTGATCGTCGAGGACCTGATCGCCATCTTGCTGCTGGCCGTGCTGACCGCCGTCGGCTCGGGCGCGGGCCTGTCGGCGCGCGCGCTGGCCTTGACCATCGGCAAGCTGGCCGCCTTCCTGGCGGGGACGCTGGCCTTCGGCATGCTGATCGTGCCGCGGTTCGTGCGGGCGGTGATCCGCCTGCAGCGCCCGGAAATCACCGTCGTGGCGGCGTCGGGGATCTGCTTCGGCGTCGCGCTGCTGGCCCGGAGCTTCGGCTACTCCGTGGCGCTGGGCGCCTTCCTGGGCGGCGCGCTGGTCGGCGAATCGGGCGCCGAGTCGGCGCTGGGGCGGCTGGTCGAACCCGTGCGCGACGTGTTCGCGGCCATCTTCTTCGTGTCCGTCGGGATGTTGATCGATCCGCACGTGATCGTGCACCACGCCGGCCTGGTGGCGGTGTTGGCGCTGGTGATCACCGTCGTGAAGATTGTCGGCGTCAGCATCGGCGTGTTCCTGACGGGAAACGGCATCGCCACCGCGGTCCGGGCCGGCATGAGCTTCGCGCAGATTGGCGAGTTCTCGTTCATCATCGCGACCGTCGGCCTGTCGCTGCACGCGATCCCGCCCTTTCTCTACCCCGTCGCCGTGGCGGTCTCGGCGGTGACCACCTTCACGACGCCCTGGCTGATCCGGGCGGCCGGCCCGGTGGCGGCCACGCTGGACCAGAGGCTGCCGCACGCGCTTCAAACCTATGCCTCGCTGTACGGGGCCTGGGTCGACCGCCTGCGGAACGTGCGCGGCACGGGAACCACCTGGGCGCGCGTGCGACGGCTGGCCCTGTTGCTCGTCGTCGACACGGGCGTCGTGGCGGCCGTGATCGTCGCGACGTCGATGAACGCACCGCGCCTGGTTCGCCTGGCGGCCCGTTTCCACTGGCGCGCGGCGCCCTGGCTGCTGCGCGCGCTGCTGTGGGCCGCCGCGCTGGCCCTCGCCGCCCCCTTCGCGCGCGGCGCTGTGCGGGTGGCGCGCGCGCTGGGGCTGCGCCTGGCCGTCGAGGCGCTCCCCTCGACGGGGGCGGTCGATCTATCGGCTGCGCCGCGCCGCGCGCTGGTGGTCACGATCCAGATCGCGATCCTGCTGGCGGCGGGCATCCCGCTGATGGCGGTCACACAGCCTTTTCTCCCCTGGCTGTCGGCGCCCGTGCTGCTGCTGGTGCTGCTGGCGGCCCTGGTCGTCCCCCTGTGGCGAAGCGCGGCCGACCTGCAGGGGCACGTCCGCGCGGGCGCCCAGATCGTGCTCGAGCGCCTGGCCGCGCAGGGGGCGGAAGCGAACGCGCCGCCGCCCCCGTCCGCGGTAGCCGAAAACGCGCTGGCGGGGATCGGGGCGGCGCAGCCGGTCCGTCTGGCGGAAGCCTCACCGGCCGTCGGCTGCACACTGAAGCAGCTTCAGCTCCGCGGGCGCACCTCCGCGACCGTGGTGGTGATCGAGCGCCGGCCGGGTGGGCTGATCTACCCGACGGGCGACGAGCCGCTGCAGGCCGGCGACGTGCTGGTGCTGACCGGCAGCCGTGAGGCCGTCGCCGCGGCTCAGGACCTGCTGGAGGGGCGCGTTCAGTTCGGATAGCCGTCGATGTGCGCGTCCATCCAGGCCAGCCGCGCCGTCAGGAAGGCGCGCAGCTTGGCGACCTCGTCCGCGTACGAGGTGACCGGGTACAGCGTGTAGGGGCTATATGTCTTGTTGTAGTTGATCTGCGCCAGCGGCCAGATCGTGAAGTTCTGCGCGACGGCATCCGCGGTCAACGTCACCTGGTATCCGTCCAGGCGGGCCAGCAGCGCGGCGGTCGCCAGCGGCCCGGCCCGCAGCTCGCGCCAGCGTGGCCCCAGGCGCTGGACGATGTCGGGCACAGCCGTCAGCGCGCGCCACAGGTTCGTGTCGTGGATGATCCAGCCGCCGGGCTGGTCATTGGCCGGGACGCTCTGGTCTCCCTGCACGGTGGGCTGCCCCAGCGACAGGTCGAAGTCCCACGGGATCAGGCGCGCAAGTCCGCCGGCATCGCGGCTGAAATAGACGCTGAGGTTGTAGGCGTCGATGTTCTTCATCATCTCTTCGACCAGCATCCAGTCGACGGTCGCGTCGCGATCCAGCAGCGCCAGCACGCCGGCGGTGGGGTCCTTGGGGGTGGTGAACGCGGTGCCCAGCGCGTCCAGCCAGGCCTGCACGCCCGCGAGCTGCGCCGGCGTCGCCTTCTCCTGGTTCGGGTAGACGAGCTCCCAGTGGTTCTCGTCGCCGACGGACAGGGTGGCCGCGCCGCCCGAGTCCTGCTTGATGACGAAGCTCTTGCCGGTGCCGTCGTCCGCGGCGATGTCGACGCGATCGTCGTCGCGCTTGATCTTCTCTTCCAGCCGATAGATGCCCTGCGCCTTGCCGTTCAGGGCCAGCGTGCAGTAGCGCCCCTCGGCGGCGTAGTGCGGTCCGCCCAGGCCGCGGAACGCGTCGTAGACCATCGCGTTGCGCATGAGCGAGCGATCGGCCCACATGCCGTCCAGGATCCAGTCGGATTCCTTCCCCATCTGCAGGAGGTCGGTCGGCTTGTCGGCGCCCGTCGCGTCGCGCAGCTCGATCGAGTAGTTCTTCTTGGGGAACGTCAGCGACGACCGGCCGTGCAGCTCGACGCCGGCGTGGTCGTCGAACTGCGTGACCCCCTGGCCGTCGATCAGCGAGAACGTGCAGGTGATCTTGGGCTCGTTGGGGATGGTCTTGTCGCAGCGGATGGCGATCTGACAGAGCGCCGGCGGGGGAACGGGCGCGGCGTCCGCGGCGATGTCGACGCGATCGTCGTCGCGCTTGATCTTCTCTTCCAGCCGATA
>CAZJMY010000824.1:0-2811 GCA_964546845.1 uncultured Myxococcales bacterium
CGGCCGCCGCGCCCGCGTTGCTCGAGCGGCTGCGCGGCGACGCCTACGTGCCCGTCCGCGCCGCGGCGGCCCGCGCGCTGGCGGCCGTCGGCGACCGGGCCGCCGTCCCGGCGCTGGAGCAGGCCGCCCGTCGCGATACGGAGCCGATGGTCGCGGCGGCCGCGCGTGAGGCCGCGCAGACGTTGAAGGCGCGCCGGCCGTGACCGCCGCCCGCCGAGCGTGGGATCGGTGGGATAGGCTGTTGCCCGCGGCCCTGGCGTTCTGCTTCGGCGCGCTGCTGTTCGAGCGGATCACGCCGCAGGGATTCTTCGATCCCGACGGGTTTCACGAGATGGCGCTCTTCCGCGAGTGGCTGCGGACCGGGGCGCTGCCGCACGTCGACCCCTTCGCCTTCACGCCCACCGTGGTCCCCGCCGTGCACCACGAGTGGGGCGCGGGCGCCGTGCTGTACCTGCTGTCGACGACGCTGGGCGCCGGCGGCGTGATGGCGGCGCGCTGGCTCGTCTCGACGGCCGTCGTGCTGGTGGCCGTCCGGACGGCGGCGCGGCGGGCGCCGGCGGTGGTCCTGGCTTTCTGCGCGGCGCCGGCGGCCCTGCTGGCGGCGGTGGCGTTCACCACCATTCGCGCCGGTCTCTACACGATGCTGCTGCTGGCGGTGGTGCTCGCCGCCATCGACGCGGATCGAGAGCGCCCGCGCCCCGCGCGCTTCCTGCTGGTGTGGCTGCCGGTGGCGGTGCTCTGGATCAACCTGCACGGCGGCTGGCTGGTCGGCGCGATCGCCGTTGCGATGCACGCCGGCGAGCAGGCGCTGCGCCGCCGCCCCTGGTGGCACGTCGCGGCCGGGGTGGCGGCCGTTCCGGGCCTGATGGCGCTGACGCCGTACGGGTGGGACTACTTCGGCGGCTGGTGGCGCAGCATCACGTTCCCGCGCGACGGGATCGCGGAGTGGGCGCCGCTGGTGCGCAGCCCTTACGCGCTGGGCCTGGCGGCGTTCGGTTTCGCGATCCTGCTGCTGCTTTACGCGGTGGCGCGGCGCGGACCGCGCGCCTGCCCGGGGTTGCCGTTCGTGCTGGCGACCGCCTGGGCCGGCTGGCGGCACGAGCGGCACGTGGCGCTCTTCGCGGTGGCCTGGTTCTGCGCCGTCCCGGGCTGGCTGGCGGCGACCCCGCTGGGCGCGCTGCTGAACGCGGCGGTGGCCCGGCGCGGGGTGGCGCGCGTGGTCGGGGCCGCCGCGCTGGCGGCCGGCCTCGGGCTGGTCGCCGTGGCGCTGCCTCAGCACCCGTTCACCTTGCGGATTCCTGCCCAGGGGAGCGATCTGGGGACCGCTTCCATCGTGTACCCCGCCGGCGCCGCCGCTTACCTGGCCCGGACCGGGTTCCGGGGGCGCGCGGTGACGGCGTTCATGAACGGCGGCTTCGTGACCTGGAAGCTGTACCCGGCGGTGCGGGTCAGCTTCGACGGGCGCTACGAGGTCGCGTACCCGCTGGAGGCGCTGCCCGAGGACCGGAAGATTCACGGCGCGCGCGCCGGTTGGGAGCAGCTGCTGGCCCGCTACGGGGGCGACGTGGTGCTGGTGGAGCGCGACGAGCCGCTCGCGCGCGCGCTCCCGGGCGCCACGGGCCTGACGCGCGCCTACCGGGACGACGCCTACGAGGTGTGGGCCCGCCCCGGTCTGGGGCTGCCGCCCACCGACGCGAGCGGCGCGCCGATCTCCGTGACGTTTCCCTGAACGCCGGCTCGCTCAGTCGGCGCGCGTGTTGCGCCGCACCCAGTCGAGGTAGTCGCGGCTGCCGTCGTCGACGGCGAACGCGAGCACCTCGGGGACCTCGTAGGGGTGCAGCGCGAGGATGCGGGCCCGCAGCTTCTCGAACCGCTCGGGCGAGGTCTTGATGAGACACAGCACCTCGCCGTCCTCGTGGATCGTCCCCTCCCACCCGTAGATCGACACCACCCCGGGGACGACGTTCACGCAGGCCGCCAGCCGCTCCTCGACCAGCGTCCGCCCGAGAGAGCGCGCGGCATCGGTGTTCGGAAGCGTGACGTGGACCTCCAGCGCCTCAGCCATGCCTCTGTCTACCTTGACGGCAGCGCGCCGGCAGTGGAAATTGTCGCGCCTTGCTCATCGTTCAGAAATACGGGGGAACGTCGGTCGGTACCATCGAGCGCATCCGCGCCGTCGCGCGGCGCTGCCTGGCCACGCAGCGCCAGGGACACGACGTGGTCGGCATCGTCTCCGCCATGTCGGGGGAGACCAACCGGCTGCTGGGGCTGGCCAAGCAGATCAGCGAGCTGCCCGACGAGCGCGAGCTGGACGTCATCGCGTCGACCGGCGAGCAGGTGAGCGTCGGCCTGGTCGCGCTGGCCATCCACGCCGAAGGGGGCCAGGCCGTGTCGCTGCTGGGCCACCAGGTCCGCGTGCTCACCGACAGCGCGTTCGCGCGCGCGCGCATCAAGGAGATCGACGGGCGCGCCATCGCCGACGCGCTGAAGGCCGGCAAGATCGCGGTCATCGCCGGCTTCCAGGGCGTCGACGCGCAGGGGAACATCACGACGCTGGGGCGCGGCGGCTCGGACACCTCCGGTGTCGCCATCGCGGCCGCGCTGAAGGCCGACGTCTGCGAGATCTACACGGACGTCGACGGCGTCTACACCGCCGATCCCAACGTCGTTCCCAACGCGCGCAAGATCGGGCGCATCAGCTTCGAGGAGATGCTGGAGCTGGCCTCGCTGGGCGCCAAGGTCCTGCAGATCCGTTCGGTCGAGTTCGGGATGAAGTTCAGCGTCCCGATTCACGTGCGTTCCAGCTTCAAC
>CAZJMY010000825.1:0-4285 GCA_964546845.1 uncultured Myxococcales bacterium
GACAGGTCGCACGGGGCGCGCGAGGGGGTCGGGTGGTGTTCCGCGGGCACCTACGAGCGCGCTCCTCGCCGTCTGCTGCGAGGATGCCAGCGCGAAGTAGGAGGTTGCCATCTGACCGCGTCTTCGCGGTCAGTTAGGCCGACCGGTGCCCGCGGAGCACCACCCGAGCCCCCGAAGCAGCCCCGACTCGGTCGCGCTCGGTAACAGCAAGCCGACTCGGTCGCGCTCGATACTCAAGGACGATGACGGGGCGACTAGGAGGTTTTGAGGGCTTCTAGCTCGGTGCGCAGGGTGTCGGGGGTGAAGTTTTCCCGTTTGCGGCGGATGTCGAAATACAGCAGCACGGCGCCCAGGACCGGCACGGGCAAGAGGACCATCGTCACCAGGTCGGACAGCAGCGATCCGAAGAAGATGGATCCCGGCGCGACCAGGGCCGTTCCCACGACCTGCGCCACGCCGCGGACCAGCGCGAAGCTCAGCAGGACCAGCGCGACGCGCAGCCAGTCGGAACGAACCAGGGTCGTGCTGCGCTCGAGCGCGGCGCGCCCGCCGATGCCCTCGATCAGAACGATCGGGGAGACGAAGGCGAAGAAGAGGGCGCACACCAGCCCCGGAATCAGGAAGAACACGCAGCCGATCGCGACGACGATGGCGGCCGGCACGACCGCCGACAGCAACAACCCGAGCCGCCGGAAGAGCAGCATCCACACCTCGCGCCAGCCGGCGTTGCCGCCCAAGATGCGGTCGGCGACGGCGATCGTCAGGGCGCCGTTGGTCAGCGGGACGATGATCCCGTAGAGGAAGAAGCCGGTGACCAGCGTCCCGGCCAGGCCGAGCATGTAGACCCAGAAGGGGCCCGCCATCGCCACGGTGGCCGGGTCGCCGGTCTGCGCGAGCGCGATCGTGGGACCCAGGATGGCGGCGCGCGCCAGCGAGTTGACGATCGCCGCCGGGACGAACAGCAACGCGCAGGTGAGGAGCAAAGGCTTGGCGTGCGTTCGGTACAACTTGAACGCTTCGACCAGAATGTCGGCCACCCCTTTTTCGGGCGTCGGCACCACCTCGGGGCTGGCGGGTTCCATCACAGGCGTCCTCCTTCCACGATCCGGCGCGAGCATAGCTCGAACGGCCGGTCGGGCACGTGTTAAAAGCAGGGCCCATGCCTCGCGGAGCTTCGTCCACGCGCGCGATCGGGGGGGCGTGGCCGGCGGCGCGTGGGTCACTGGCGCTGCTGGTTTGCCTCTGGGCCGGCAGCGCGCGCGCGCAGGTGGGGACGTCGCCGCCGCTGGCGACGGGACCCGTGCCGACGCTGGAAGAAGGCGCCGCGACCGCCGCCCCGCCGCGCCCGCGCATGTCGCTGGCGGTCGGCTTCGGCGCGTCGCTGGACGCGACCGGCTTTGGCGACGGCACGCACGCGATCCCGGCCTTCTTCGGGCAGGGCGGGTTCGGGGACGGTGTCCTCGGGTTCGAGCTGGGCGCCTTCTCGACCGCCGCCTCGGGACGATTCCACGCCAGCGATGCGGCGCCGATCGACCGACTCGGTCTGGACGGGTTCTTCGTGATTCGCCCGGCGGCCGGGGTGGGCGCCGACGACGTGCGTTACGGGATGCGCGTCCTGCGCATCTTGGCGGCCGAGGTGGGCCTCGGCTACGAGCGCGACGGGCGGACCTCGGGCGCCGGCAGCCGCTTCCAGATCCACACGGGCGCGCGGATCGAGCTGCCGCTGACCCCCGCCGGGCGTTCCAGCGAGCTCCGCCTGCGTCTGGGGTTTCGGCGCGCGATCGGCCTCTACACGCCGCAGGTCGCGGGCGGCGCCAGCGGGGCGCCGGTCATCTCGGTCCGCGACTCGAACGAGCTCTACGCCGCGCTGGCCGTGGTGTTCTGAAGAGGCAGCCTCCCGACCACGGCCCAGGTTCAGGCACCTTCCCGTGGGGCCGATGATCGGGGGGTGGTCGGGCGCGAACAGGATGGCAGGCGAACCCCGGGCGTCGCGGCGGCGCTGGTGGCGTTTCTGGGGGCGGCGGCTTGCTCGACGACGGTCGAAGTCCGGCCCGCGGCCCACGCCGTGGCGCCGGCGGTCGACGCCGTGCTGGGCTTGCCCATCAGCATCGGCTGGGGAGGGGACGCCGACCTGCGCAAGCTGCAGCGCCGGACCAGCGACCTCCTCATCGAGGCGACCGGCGGGCGGGCCGTGATCGCCGAGGAGCTCGTCGACGGCGAGGACGAGGCTGCCGTGACCGCCGCGCTGCGCGCGCTGGGCGAGGATCCGGCGCGCACGCTGTCGTTCGCGCTGACCGTCGGCCAGGGCGGCCGGCTGATTCCCGGGACCTCGGCGATCCCGGGCTTCCTCGTCGGCAAGCACGTGGTGGTCGACTACCACGCCCGGATCGAGGTCCGGCACGTCGGCTCCAAGCAGGTGCTGGGGTCCGTCGAGACCGTCGCGAGCGGTATGCCCAATGACGCCGAGGTGGGCGCCAAGGGGAAGCGGGGCGCCGCGCTGGAGGCGATCGCCTCCGCCCTCGAAAAGGCTCTGACCACCTTCGCGCCCCGGCTGGCGCCGAGCCCGCGCCCGTTTCAGATCGTCGAGATCCCCGCCGTCGAGGCCGCCAGCGTCACGCGGCGGCTCACGGTGCTGGGGACGGTCTATCCCGAGCTGACCGTCGACCAGATGCAGGAGATCGCCCGGAGTCGCGAGCGCTTCTTCGTCATCGAGCCGGGCGAGCTGGCGGGGCTGGGCGTGGCGGCCGGCGACATGCTGGGCGTGCCGGGCGGGCACACGGCGGCCAGCCGGGCCGCCCTGGCGCGCGCGCTGTCGCGGGGGCTGGAACCCGCGCTGGCCATCGAGCGGGCGGGCCAGCAATACATCCTGGCGGCGGCCGCGCCGCGGGCCCCGTCTGGCTCCGCGGTCGCCCGCCGCTGAGCGACGCGGCGCCATGATAAGAATCGGCGTATGAGCGCAGCCGACCGGGATCTCGACGCCGTCGTCATCGGCGCCGGCGTCGTCGGTCTGGCGATCGCGCGCGCGCTCGCGCGGGCCGGGCGCGAGGTGGTCGTCCTGGAGGCGGCCGCCGCCATCGGCACCCACACCAGCTCGCGCAACTCGGAGGTCATCCACGCCGGCATCTATTACCCGGCGGGTTCGCTGAAGGCGCGACTGTGCGTGGCGGGACGGCAGGCCCTCTACGCCTACTGCGCGGAGGCCGACGTCGCGCACCGGCGCCTGGGCAAGCTGCTGGTCGCGACCACCGAGGCGGAGGTGGCGACCCTGGAGTCGTACAAGAGCTCCGCCGAGCGGAACGGCGTCCACGACCTGACCTGGGTGACCGCCGACGAGGCGCGCGCGCTGGAGCCGGCCGTCACCTGCGTGCGCGGCCTGCTGTCTCCGTCGACCGGGATCATCGACAGCCACGGCCTGATGGCCGCGTACCTCCGCGATGCGCGCCGGGCGGGCGCCGAGCTGGTGCTGGAGTCGCCCGTCACGGGCGGCGCGGTCGACGGCGCGGGGATCACGCTGGAGATTGGCGGCCGCGCGCCCGTGACGGTCCGCGCCCACACCGTGGTGAACGCCGCCGGGCTGTTCGCCCAGCAGGTGGCCGCCAGCCTGGCGGGGTTCCCGGCCGCTCACGTCCCGCCGGCCCACTTCGCCAAGGGGCACTACTACGTGCTGGCCGGGCCCTCGCCGTTCCGGCGGCTCGTCTACCCGATCGCGGTGGCGGGTGGGCTGGGCGTCCACGTGACGCTGGACCTGGCCGGCCAGGCGCGGTTCGGCCCGGACGTCTCGTGGATCGACGGCGTCGACTACAGCTTCGACGACAGCCGCGCGCCGTCCTTTTACGCGGCCATCCGCCGCTACTGGGCGGCGCTGCCGGACGGCGCCCTTCAGCCCGGATACACCGGCATTCGCCCCAAGCTGGGGCCAGCCGGGGCCCCCGCCCACGACTTCCGGATCGACGGCCCCGCCCAGCACGGGGTCCCGGGCCTCGTGAACCTGTTCGGGATCGAGTCGCCCGGCCTCACGGCGTCCCTGGCTCTCGCAGATCTGGCGGTCTCGCTTTTGCCGGCTTGAGCCGGCGGTTGCGCGGCAGACTGGAGGCGTGAAAACCGCCAGGCTGGTCTGCTTGGCCGCGGCGGTCGCCGCCGGCGGCGCGGGCTGCGGGGGCAGCGCCGCGGGCACCGCCGGCGCCGCGGGGACCAGCGGGTCCAGCGGTGGCAGCGCCGGTGCGGCGGTGGCGTCCGGCGGCGGCGCCGGGACCACGACGGCCGGCGGATCGAGCGGAGGTGGCCG
>CAZJMY010000826.1:0-2782 GCA_964546845.1 uncultured Myxococcales bacterium
CCGCAGCTCTACGACTACGCGCAGAACTACATCGAGCCGGTGCTGGAGGGCATCCCGGGCGTGGCCAGCGCCTCGATCAACGGCGGCCGGCAGCGGCAGATCAACGTGGTCGTCGATCCGGCGCGGGCGCAGGCGCGCGGCGTGACGTCGACGGACGTCGCGGCGGCGGTCGCACAGTCGAACGCGCTGTTACCGTCGGGCGAGTTCATCTCGCCCAGGTTCGACGCCAACGTGTACACCAACGCCGTCGCGCGCCGCGTGGGCGACATCGGCGACGCGGCGGTCAAGGTGCGCGGCAACCGCGCGGTGCTCATCAAGGACGTCGCCACCGTCGAGGACGGCGGCTCACCCGAGACGCAGGCGGTGGCGGTGAACGGCAACGACGCCATCTACCTGAACGTGCTGCGCGTGCCGGGCGGCAACACGCTGGAGATCGTGGCCGCCGTCCAGAAGGCGGTCACGGGGCTCAAGAGTCTTCCGCCCGGGCTGGAGGTGAAGGCCATCTTCGACCAGTCGACCTTCGTCCGCACCAGCTACGACGGCCTCAAGAAAGAGGTCGTGCAGGCGCTGGTGCTGATCGCGCTGGTGATCTTGCTCTTCCTGCAGAGCGTGCGCGGCACGATCATCGTCTCCGTCGCGATCCCGCTGTCGTTCGCGGTCACGCTGATCATCCTGTACGCGGGCGGACACACGCTGAACGCGTTCACGCTGGGCGGGCTCACGCTGGCGATGGGGCGCCTGGTCGACGACGCCGTCGTCGTGCTGGAGTCCATCCACCGCCACCAGCGCCTGGGGCTGAGCCCGGCCGAGGCGGCGCTGGAAGGAGCGCGGTCGGTGGCCCTGCCCGTGCTGGCCTCGACGCTGACGACGATGGCGGTGCTGCTGCCGGTGGTGCTGCTGGCCGGGCTCGCGAGGAAGCTGTTCGTCCCGCTGGCGGTCACGGTGGCGGTCAGCATGATCGCGTCCTACTTCGTCAGCATGTGCGTCACGCCGCTGGCCTGCCGGTTCTTCCTGGGGCACGCGCCGCCCGGCCGGGTGGCGGGCCGCGTGGCGGCGTTCATCGACGGGGTCGCCGGGCGCTACGCCGCCGCGCTGCGGGCCGCCCTGCCCCACCGCAAGACCATCCTGGCCGCCTGCGTCGTGCTGGTGGGCGCCAGCGTCTGGATGTCCATGCGGCTGCCCAGCACGTTCTTCCCCGAGATCGACGAGTCGATGGAGCGCGTCTACGTGCGCCTGGCGCCCGGCATGTCGCTGGAGCAGGCGGCGAAGGAGATCAACGGCATGGGCGCGCTGCTGATGAAGCAGCTGCCCGCCCGCAGCGCGGAGCTGGTGCTGACCAACGTCGGCTCGCCGGGCAACGCGCGCAGCGCGAGGACCAGCCCCAACAACGGCCCGCACATGGGGTTCATCCGCGTGGCGCTGGTCGATCCCGAGCACCGGAAGCTCAGCCAGCGCGAGATCGCCGATCAGATGCGGGCGATCCTGAACCGCAACTACCCGGGCGTGGACTTCCTGCAGTGGCCGGGGGGGCTGGTCGCCAGCGTGTTCTCGAACGGGTACATCGCCCCGCTGGTCGTCGAGGTCCAGGGCGACAGCCTCGAACAGCTCGACAGCCAGTCGAAGGCCATCGCCGAGGTGGCGCGGACCGTGCCCGGGATCCGGGACATCTACCCGTCGCTGCAGATGGACTACCCGGAGCTGCGGGTCGAGACCGACCGGACGCGGGCGGCGCTGGTCGACGTGTCGGCGCGCAACGCGGCCCAGACCACGCTGGAGGCGACGCTGGGGAACATCAACACCCCCAGCGTCTGGATCGACGGCGCGAACGGGCAGTCCTACTACGTGGTGACCTCCTACGACGGGCACGTGGTCGACGACCCGGACGCGCTGGCCCGCGTCCCCGTCCGCATCGGCGACAACGGCGGCGCGGTGACGCTGGGCGCCTACGCGACGGTCCGCCGGTCCGTCGGTCCCATCGCCATCGAACGCAACCACCTGTCGCGCGTGGCGCACGTGATGATGCAGACCGAGGGGCGGGACATCGGCAGCGCCGCGCGCGACCTGGAGCAGCGGCTGCACGCCGACCCGCGCACCCGGGACATCCCCTTCACCTTCGTCGGTCAGGTCGACCTGATGCGCACGACCTTCTCGGGGCTGGGGCTGGCCATGGGGCTGGCGGTGATGGTGGTCTTCATGATCATGGCGTCGCAGTTCAAGTCGCTGCGCCTGCCGTTCATCATGCTGTTCACCATCCCGGTGTCGCTGCTGGGGATCGTGCTGGCGCTGATGGCGGCGGGGCAAGGCTTCTCGATCACGGCGCTGATGGGCGTGCTGATGGTCGTCGGCATCGCCGTCTCGAACGGCATCCTGCTGATCGACGACGCCAACCGCCGGTTCAACGAGGGCACGGACAAGGTCGAGGCCGTCATCGCGGCGGCGCGGACGCGCTTCATCCCCATCGCGATGACCAGCCTGGCGACGGTGATCGGCCTGGTCCCGACGGCGCTGGGGCTGGAGGCAGGGACCGAATCGAATCAGCCGCTGGCGCTGGCCGTCGTCGGCGGGCTGACCTCTTCGACGCTGCTGTCGCTGTTCCTGGTTCCGGTCATCTTCCTGCTGATCGCGCGGCGCGCGAACCCCGACTAGCCTGACGGGCGGGCGCGGTTCTTGTCGATGATGCCGATGACCAGCAACACGAAGGCCAGCAGGCGGACCAGGAAGAAGTAGTGGCGCGTCCCGAGGGTCGGCTCCCAGGCCCCGCGCAGGCCCCAGTCGACCGCCA
>CAZJMY010000827.1:0-1719 GCA_964546845.1 uncultured Myxococcales bacterium
GCGGGCGCGACGGCGACGGGAGGCGGGCCCTCTCGACAGGACGCGGGGGCGGCGCCCGACGTGGGCTTCTCCCACCCCGACGCCGCAGGCCCCTACACGCCGAAGCCCGGCACCTGCGGCTTCGACGGCCCCGCCTTCTGCGAGACCTTCGAGACGGGTCCCGCGACGGGTGGCGGCCGGTCCGGCGAGCTCGATCCGTCGCGCTGGAGCGTCGTGCGCGGCCAACCCTACTCCAGCGCGAGCTTCGACGACGCCATCCGGGTAGGCCCGGCGCTGATCGGGGCCTGCCGGGCCGGGCTGTCCAACACCCGCGTGCTGCCGGACGCCGAAGTGCTGGTCTGCGATCCGACGCCCACCATCCCCACGCGCCACGCGCTGGCGACGGCCGCCGAGCAGAACTACGGCCTCGCCACCTACCGCGTCCGCCAGCCGTTCGACTTCGCGGGGCGCACGGGAACGATCAAACTGGACATCGATCTGTCGAACAACGGCCTGGGCGGGTGGCCCGCGCTGGTCATCGCGCAAGACCCGGCGCCCGCGCCCAGCTTCGACTGGCAAGAGCGCGGCTCGGGCCCGCGCAACGGCGTCTCCATCGAGTTCGGGATCGGCTGGTGCAACACGCCCCACACCCTGGAGGCCGCCGTCTATACGTTCCGCGACTACCTGCAGACGTCGAGCATCCCGTCGTTCGACTGCAGCGTCCCGCACGCGACGACCGCGCCCGGCGCGCTGAACCACGTCGAGGTCTACCTGACGCAGACGCACCTCGAGGTCTGGACCTCCGACACGTCGCCCGACGGGGTCACGTTCCCCAACCTGCACCTCCTGTGGGCGGGCGACGTGGCGCTCCCGTTCTCGCGCGGGTACCTGACGCTGGCGCTGCGCAATCACGCGACGCTGAAGTACTGGCTCGGCTCGGCGGCCAGCGTGCGCTTCGACAACTTCGGCTTCGACGGGCCCGTCGTCAAAGGCTGGCGCGAGTACAGCGCGCCCGACTCGCTGACGACTTACAAGGGGCTGCCGGGCTGCACGATGGGCGGCGCGGCCTGCCAGTGGGAGGGAGACGTGATCGCCGCCTCGCCCACGGACGCGGACCGGATCATGTGCGCGTCCACGACCTGCACCTACGACGGCGAGGGGCGCAACGTCGGCTACCTGCTGCCGTCGGTGACCGAGGACGGCGCGACCCCGGCGGCGCTGCACTTCAGCGGCGTCAGCAAGGCGGGCGCTGCGCGCGCCCGGCTGGTGCTGGCGGCCGACTACCCCTGGTTCGAGTGGTCGATGATGTTCCCGCCGCCGACGCACATGGTGCTCCGCTTCCGCTGGAACGGCGGCGCCTGGCACGACCGCGCCGTCACGGACGTCGAGGCCAACGCGTTCATGGACTTCAACCCGGCGCTGGGCGGCGCCGGCGCGAGCGCGGGGCTGCTGAACCAGACGATCGACGTCGACCTGGCCGACCTCCACGACGGAGACAACCTGCTCGAGCTCGAGTCGTCCGGCACGTGGACCGGCACCTACCGGGTCATGGTGACCGGCGTCGATCTCGTCCTCGACGACCAGCCGGAGGCCCCATGAAATCCGCGCGCGGTCTCGGCGCGATCGCGCTGCTGCTGGTGGCGTCCTGCTCGTCGACGGCCGACCCGGGCGGCGCGGCCGGCGCCGCGGGCACGGCGCCCGGCACCGGGGGCGGCGGTGCCGCGGGCGCGACGACGTCCG
>CAZJMY010000828.1:0-1789 GCA_964546845.1 uncultured Myxococcales bacterium
ATGAAGGTCCGGCTGACCGATGCCCACGCCCCCCGATATCGACATCGAGGTCTTCGGTAAAACGGACGTTGGGCTGATTCGCGAGCACAACGAGGACAACTTCCTCGTGGCCGACGTCACCGGCTCCGTTCGCGTGGCCGACGGCCGTCCCCCGTTCACGTTCAAGCTGGGCGAGAAGGGGGCGCTGTTTCTGGTGTGCGACGGGATGGGCGGCGCCGCGGCCGGCGAGGTCGCCGCGCAGATGGCGGCCGACGCGATCTACGAGTCGCTGACCCAGGCCGAGCCGCAGCCGCGGGACGCGTTCGCGCGCCTCTTGCGGCGGGCCGTCCAGCGCGCCAACGAGCGGATCTTCATCCAGTCGCGCGACAACCAGAGCGAGCGCGGCATGGGCACCACCTGCACGGCGGCCGCGCTGGTCGACGACACGCTGGTGATCGCGCAGATCGGCGACTCGCGCTGCTACGTGCTGCGCGACGGCAAGCTGGCCCAGGTCACCAAGGACCAGTCGCTGGCTTGGCAGCTGATCGAGGCCGGCGCCATGACCGCCGAGGAGGCGAAGGCCTTCGAGCACGCGAACATCATCCTGCAGGCGCTGGGCGTCCAGGAGACGGTCGAGGTCGTGCTGTCGCAGGTGAGCCTGCGCAAGGGCGACGTGGCCCTGCTCTGTTCGGACGGCCTGCACGGGCCGGTCGCCGACGAGGAGATGCTGGCGGTGCTGATCGCCGAGCACGATCTGGGCAAGGCCGGGGACGCGCTGATTCAAAAGGCGCTGGATCGCGACGGCCCCGACAACATCACGGTCGTGCTGGCGCGGTTCGACGGACCGGCCCTGCAGCCGGCCAGCGCCGATGAGGCGGTGGGATTCGTGGCCTACGATCCCGGCAGCGACCCCGTCCCCGAGCCGATGGGCAGCGGCGACAGCGCGAGCCTGGGAAACGAAACCGTCGAAGAGCGGCTGCCGCGGGACATGCTGACCGCGGACGACGTGCCGACCAAGGCCGACCCGCCCAAACCGGGGACGGAGAGCGGAGGCGTCGCGGCGGGCGCGCCGGCCCGGCGGTCGCCGTCCCCGCCGCCGCCGCGCGCCACGCGCTCGCTGCTGGCGCTGTTCTTCCTGGCGCTGGTGGCGGCGGCTGCGGGGGGGATCTTCGTGACCAAGTGCGAGAGCGATCCGTCGGCGCGCTCGGACGGCCGGGCGATGCGCCCCTGAGAGGAAGCTGGGGATGTCGTTCCGCTGTCCGCACTGTGGAGCCGAGGTCGAAGAGGGGGCGCGGTTCTGCGGCGCGTGCGGCCGCCCCATCTCGGCGACGGCGATCATGGAGCGGGCCGGCGGCCCCAACCTCCCGTCGTCAGCGGCGGCGACGATCCGAGTCTCGCCCGCGCCCAAGGAGGCCGCGGCGCAACCGGCTGCGGCGGCGCCCCCACCCGCTGCGCCTGCGCCGTCGCCCGGCCGCGCGGCGGTGCGCCCGGCCGCGCAGCCGCTGGAGAACCTCATCGGCCGCACGCTGAACCATCGCTATCTGGTCGAGGACAAGATCGGCGAAGGGGGCTTCGGCGCGGTGTTCCGGGGCAAGCAGATCGCGACCGGGCGCGAAGTCGCCCTGAAGATCCTGCACCCGCACAACGTCTCCGACCAGACCATCGTCGCCCGGTTCCGGCGCGAGGCCGAGGCCTGCTCGAAGCTGCGCGACACCCACACCGTGACCACGTACGACTTCGACGAAACGCCCGACGGGATCCTGTATCTGGCGATGGAGCTGCTGCGCGGGCAGAGCCTGCACCAGGTGCA
>CAZJMY010000829.1:0-6004 GCA_964546845.1 uncultured Myxococcales bacterium
CCGGCCGCGGCGGGAGCGCCGGCAGCGGGGGCGGCGCCGGGGCCGTCGCCTGCACCACGCCCGACGGGGGCGCGGGCGCCTCGGGCCTGACGCTGGCCGGCACGCCCACCCGCCCGCTGCTGTCGGACGCCGACGGCGCGCGCTACACGACGTTGAAGTACCTGGCGCAGGCAGGCGCGCTCGGGAGCCTGACGACGGACAACTGGGACCCGACGACCGGCGTCGGTGACGTCTCCAAGCTCGTGCCGGCCTACACGGTCGCGGCCGACGGGACGGGCACGCAGACCACCGTTCAGGCGGCGATCACGGCCGCCGCGACCGCGGGCGGAACGGCGAGGGTCGCGATCCTGGTGAAGCCCGGGACCTATCGCGAGGTGGTCTGCGTCCCCAAGACGGCGCCGCCCATCACCCTCTACGGCGCCGGCACGGACGCCAGCGCGGTGACGATCGTGTACGACAACTACGCGGGCAAGCCGATCGACACGAACGTCAACTCTTGCAGCGGCCCCAGCGCAACCTCCTACGGCACCAGCGGCAGCGCCACGTTCGCGGCGTTCGCGCCCGGCTTTCAGGCCAAGAACCTGACGTTCGCCAACGACTACGTCGAGACGTCTTCCGGATCGAACCAGGCGGTCGCCCTCATGACCCAGGGAGACCAGCTGATCTTCGAGAACGTCCGTGTTCTGGGCAATCAGGACACGTTGTACGTGAAGAGCGGCAGCACGCTGACCGTGGCGCGCGCGTACTTCAAGTCGTCGTACATCGAGGGCGACGTGGATTTCGTCTTCGGCCGCGGCACCGCCGTGTTCGACGGTTGCACGCTGAACATGCTGACGGCGCGCCAGGGGACGAAAGGTGGCAACTACCTGGCGCCCAGCACCGCGCCCGGCAACCCGTACGGCTTCCTGGTCACGGGCAGCACGTTCACGGCCGCCCCGGGCACGCCCGCGAACCTGATCGCCCTCGGCCGCGCCTGGGACGAGAGCGTCACCTGCTACATGCCGGGCGTGTCACCGAACGGCCAGGCGCTGATCCGCGACTCCGTGCTGGGGCCGCAGATCCGGGTCGCGAACCCGTGGTCGCCGGCGGCGACCACCTCGCGCCCCTTCAGCGCTGAGGGGAACCGGCTCTGGGAGCTCCACGACACGGGCCCCGGTGCCGCCGGCGGCACCAGCTCAGACGGCGGGATCGACGCGCCGGTAAAGTAGCCGCCAGATCGGCGCCCCTTCCTGCTCGCACTGTCGCTCGCGCCGGGACTTCGCGCCGTACGGGTTGGCGCGCGCGAACGTCCAGGGGCCGGCCGCGTTCTCGTACGACGGTGACGTCTCGAGAGCGGCCATGGCGTCCAGGGCCAGCTCGAAGATGTCCGTCATGACCCACAGCTCTCCGTCCGGCTGAAGCGCGCGCGCCAGCTCGGCGACCAGCCCCGGATTGATGACCCGCCGCTTGTGCTGCCGGCTCTTGAACCAGGGATCGGGGAAGTTCAGGAAGAAGCGCCGGACGGCGCCGGGCTGGAACAGCCGCGGCAGATCGACCGACATGTTGGCGAAGATCAGGCGCACGTTGCCGATGCCTCGGCGCGCGCAGTCGGCGTTGGTCGCCTCGACCAGCTCGCGCCGGATCTCGATCCCGACGAACAGCGTGGCGGGCTCGGCGCCGGCACGGTCCAGAAGGAAGTGCGCCTCCGCCGCGCCCAGCTCGACCTCCAGCGGCTGCCCGGGGGCCGCCACGACGCGCGGGACGTCCGCGATCTCGAGCAGGTCGGACTTCAGCGGGTTGACGTGCTGGCGAACGCGAGGCACGGCGGCTACTTCCGGTCGGCGCTCCCGCCGCCGGCGGCCGGGGACTTCATGACCTGCTCCAGCACCGCCAGCGGCACCGCCGCGACGGCGGCGCCCGCCAGCGCGACGTCGACGACGTGGCTGGGCGTGCGCACGGGGACGGCCAGCACCTCCGTGGGGAAGTTGTACGTCTTCAACGCCGCCACGATGCCGCGGATCAGCGCGTTGCCGTCCGCGCCGACCTGGTCGCCGGGAGGAGCAACGGGGGACACGTAGCGCGCCCCGGCCTTCGCGGCCAGCACGGCCTGCATCGGCGAGTCGCACGACGTCACGTGCGTCTGGATCCCCTCCTGCGCGCACGCGCGGGCCGTCCGCAACCCCTCCACGTTCAGCGGCAGCCGGACGACGACCTGCGGACCCAGCCGGGCCAGCTCGCGTGCCTCACGCATCATCCCCGGGTGGTCCAGGCTCTCGACGGGCGCGCTGACCGGCCCCGACGACCAGGCGCACAGGTCCGGCAAGGCGCGACTGGCGACCGACAGGCTGGTGGCGACCCCCTCGGCCAGCTTCCGGTCGAAGCAGGCCCTGGCCTCGCGCGGGTCGGCTGTGTCGACGAACAGCCTCAATGCGCCTCGCCCTTGGCGCCGTCGCCATCGGGCGTGTAACCGGCCGGGACGCTTCCGCCCGCAGGCCCGGGCGGCGGCGCGTTCGCGTCCAGCTGCGCGCGCACGGCCCGCAGGCGGTCGGCCAGCGCCGTCAACCGCCGGGCGGCGGCCTCCAGCTCCGTGCCGTCCGCCGTATCGCCGCGACCGCTCATGGGCGCCAGGTTACCACGCGCGCTCAGACCGCGGTCGCGCCCTTGCGGTCCAGATAGTTCACGTACAGCTGCTGCAGGATGCCGATCAGGTAGCTCGTCAACATGTAGAGGGCGAGCCCCGCCGGCAAGAACAGCGAGAACGCCGTGAACATGACCGGCATCATGAACGACATCATCTGCTGCTGTTGCTGGTCGGCCCCGGAGGGCGACATCCGCATCTGCAGGAACATCACGGACCCCATCAGCAGCGGCGTGATGTAGTAGGGGTCCTTCGCCGTCAGATCGTGGATGTGGAAGATGAACGGGGCCCGGTAGAGCTCGACGGCGTAGTTCAGCGTCGAGTAGAGCGCGATCCAGATCGGCATCTGGATCAGGCTGGGCAGGCAGCCGCCGAACGGCGACACGCCGTGCGCCTTGTAGAGGTTCATCGTCTCGACCGATTGGCGCTGGCGATCGTTTTCGTACTTCTTGCGGATCGCGTTCATCTTGGGCGCCAGCTTCTGCATCTTCTTCGCCGACAGCAGCGACTTCTGGGTCGGGAAGAAGGTGACCAGCTTGATGAACAGCGTCAGCAGGATGATCGCGAGCCCCCAGTTGTGGGCGAACGCGTGGAAGAAGTTCAGCAGCGACAGGATCGGGCGCGACAGGATCGCCAGCGTGACGTCGACGGACTGATCCAGCTTCACCTCTTCGCCGCCCGGTCGGACGGCGTCCAGGTCGGCGACGATCTTGGGACCGGCGAAGATCGCGAACGCGTAGGTGGTCGTCTGCTGCGGCTGGACGGTCCGTTCGGCGAAGGACATCGTCACGCGCCCCGAACCGTCGGGTAGCGCGGTCGTCGCGCAGCGACGCTGCTGGGGCGGCGTCTCGGGATACGGAACCGCCGCCAGCAAGAAGAACTTCTCGTCGGCGCCGATCCAGTGGACGGCGCCCAGCTTGTCCAGCGGGTCCTTGGTCACCTTCTCGATCGGGCGGCGCTCCAGCTTGTCGTCGACCGAGCACATGACGGACGACAGGTTCGCGGACGACCCCGACATGAACCCGCCGCCCCGCTTCTCCGGGTCCTGGTGGCCGCTCAGCGACAGGGCCAGGTGTTGGCTGACCGCCTGCTGGCCGCGGTTGGCCACGGTGATCTCGAGGTGCAACCGGTAGCGGGTCGTGTCGACGACGTACCGCTTCTCGATGTGGGCCGGACCGCTGTCCGCCGCGAACACCACGGTCGTCGGGTTGGGGCGGCTGACCTCCCACGCGCCGTCGGCGGGGGTCGGGAAGCTGGAATCGGGGAACTGCGTCCCCAGCGGCGCCTCGCGCGGGTCGGGCGTGTCGACCAGGTCGTGCCCGCTGGACGGGTCTCCCGGGTGCTGGAGGAACTTCGCTCCGCGCAGGCGCGCATGCACCAGCCGGCCCCCGAGGCTCGAAAACACGAACTGAACGTCAGGAGTGTCGAACGTGACCAGCTGTTCGGGGTGGTTGGCGACCGGCGCGCCTGCCGCCGCCGGAGCCGCACCAGCCGTCGCCCCACTGGGGGGTGGCGCGCCCGTCGTCTGCGCCGGGGCCTGCGCGGCGGTCGAGGGGGCCGGTGGCTTCACCGGGAACAACTTCGACCAGAGCATGAGGACCGCCACGCAGAGGACGACGGCCAGGATGACCCGCTTTTCCATGTTTATGTGCCCGCTCCCGTGCCCGCTCCGTCAGCGCGGCCCGGGAACCGGGTCTATACCACCCCGGGCGAACGGTTGGCAGCGAAGAAGCCGCCAGGCGGCCAGCAGTCCGCCCCGAAGAGCCCCATGGGTCGCGATCGCTTCTTCCGCGTAAGCCGAGCACGACGGCTCGAACCGGCAGCGGGGCGACAGGACCGGCGAAAAGACGCGCCGGTACAACCGGACCAGGCGCAGCAGCAGCCACTTCACCGAGCCGCCCCGAACCTGGATGCCAGTGACTTCAGCTCGCGGCAGATCGCCTCGTGCCCAGCGTCCGCGCTGCCGGGGCGGGCGACGACGACCAGGTCCACGGTGGACGGGAACTGGCCGCGCGCCCGGCGGAAGCAATCACGCACCCAGCGCTTCACGCGGTTGCGGGCCACGGCGCCACCGACCTTCTTGCTGACGGTGATGCCCAGTCGCCCGGTCCCTGGCAAGCCGAAGAGCAGCAGGTGCGCGCCCCCCGCCCGCCGGCCGCGGTTCTGAATGGCGAGGTACTCGGGCCGCCGCCGCACGCGCGCCGCCCGCGGCAGCCGCTCCGTTCGGCGCTGGCCCGCCTCGGCGGTCACGGCACCTACTTCTTCGAGATCGAGACCGTCAGCTGGCGCCGGCCCTTGCGGCGGCGGCGCCGCAAGATCTCCCGCCCCGACCGCGTCTTCATGCGCTTGCGGAATCCATGCGTGCGCTTGCGGCTCTTTCGGTGCGGCTGGAATGTCCTCTTCACGGCGTCCTCCGGGTGTCCTTCTGGTCGGGCCTATGGGCCCGCAAAGGCCGAACTGCATAGCATCGTGGGTTGGCGTGTGTCAATCCGATGTCCGTTCTCCGTCGGAGGCGGACGTTTTCGTTCCGGAGGCTACCCGATCTCCGACGGAAGTTCTGGGATGGCGGGCGATCGGCGCGCGCCAACGCCCGTGTCATGGGCATTGGCGCGCTCGGTGGCAAAGAAATGGCGTGAAATCCAACGCCGCCCAGCGGCGAGCTCTGCCGGATTTCGAAAATCCACGCAAGGGCGGGCACTTACGCGTCAGGACGGCGCCCGATGTCAGCGCATGATCCAGTTCAGCAACAAGCCTGAAAAATTTTTATCGACTGATTTTCGCGATCTTGCCGACGCCTTCGGGATTGCCGCTTGAAGGCCGGAGCAGCGGTTTGATAGAGAACCTGCACCGCGCGCGCACCCCTCGCACGGTGAACCGACAAGGCCAAGCCGGCACCATCGCCGAGCGGGCCGAAGGGGATGGGTTCGTATGGCCTTTGGCTGTGGACAAAGAGAGGAATCCCGCGTGATAGACCCCGAAATCTTTAGGGATTTTTCGACCGCATGGGTGTGGACAGGTGTGCGCGATGCTTGAACTTTGGACAGAGGCCGTTCGCTCGATCGAACCGCTGGTGAAACCAGCGCATCGCGATCTCTGGCTGCGCCCGATCGAGTGCGTCGCCATCGATGACGGCCACATCCGCCTGCGGGCGCCGAACCGGTATCACAAGGAGTGGTTCGAAGATAACTTCCTGCCCTCCATCCTGAAGGACATCGAGGCGCGGGCCCAGCGCGCTTTCAAGGTGGACTTCGAGGTGGTCGAGGACGCGGTCGACCCGCCGCGCGCGTCCGCGGCCGCGCCCGAACGCAGAATCACCCCCGGGCCGTCGACGCCGCTGCCTGCCCGTCCGCCCGAGCTGGTCGATCGTTACACCTTCGACAAGTTCGT
>CAZJMY010000830.1:0-2760 GCA_964546845.1 uncultured Myxococcales bacterium
CGGCGGCGCCGCCGGTGGCGGGATGGCCGGCCAGGCAGGAGGCGCCGCCGGCGGGAATCCGGCGGGTGGCGCGGCCGGCGGCAACGTGAACCCGGCGGGCGGAACCAGCGGCGGCGGCGTGGGCGGCAGCGCGCCACCCCCGACCTACGCCGTGGGCGGGACGCTCACCGGCCTGACGGGCGGCGGCCTGGTCCTGCAAGACAACCTCGGCGACAACCTGACCGTCGCCGCCAACGCGACGACCTTCACGTTCGCGACCGCGCTGGCCAGCGGCGCTGCCTACAGCGTCACGGTTCTGGCGCAGCCTTCCACGCCGACCCAGACCTGCACGGTCACGAACGGGGCGGGCCACGTGGGCGCGGGGCCGGTCAACGACGTCGCGATCGCGTGCAGCACGAACACCTACTCGGTCGGCGGTTCGCTCACCGGCCTGACGGGCAGCGGGCTCGTCCTTCACAACGGCAGCGACGATCTGCCGGTGGACGCGACGGCGACGACGTTCACGTTCCCGACCAAGGTGGCCAGCGGGGCCGGGTTCGCGGTGTCGGTGAAGACCCAGCCCACCTCGCCCAGCCAGACCTGCATGGTGACCGGCGGCAGCGGCACGATCGCCGCCGGCAACGCCACCAGCGTCACCGTCAACTGCACCACCGACAAGTTCGCGGTGGGCGGCTCGATCTCGGGACTGGCCGGCACGGTCACGCTGACGAACAACGCGGGTGACGACCTGAACGTCACGTCGAACGGAACCTTCTCGTTCCCGACGCTGGTGAGCAGCGGCCAGCCCTACAAGATCGAGGTCAAGACCCAGCCGGCGACGCCCAGCCAGACCTGCACGGTCACGAACGGCAGCGGTACCGTCGCCGGCGCGATGATCGCGGCCACGGTCACCTGCGTGACGAACGCGTTCAAGCTGAACGCGGCCGTCACGGGCCTGAACGCCGCCGGTCTGACGCTGGAGAACGGCACCGACATGCTGGCCGTCTCCGCAGACGGGACCGTCACCGTCTCGGCGGCCGTCCTCAGCGGCACCAGCTACACCCTGGCGATCGCCAGCCAGCCGGTCGGCCAGACCTGCGCGATCACGCCGCCCGCCAGCGGCATGATGGGCGGCAGCGACGTCACCATCAACGTGGGCTGCACCGACAACCTCTACACGTTGAAGGCTTCGGTCTCGGGCGTGGCCGGCGGCCAGGTGACGCTGAAGAACGGCGCCGACACGCTGGTCGTGGGCAACGGAACGGCCTCGTTCCCGACGCAGCTCAAGAACGGCGCCACGTACAACGTCTCTGCCTCCGGGCCCGTCATGACCTGCACGGTCACCGACGGCAGCGGCACGATCGCCGCCGCCGACGCCACGGTCACGGTCGCGTGCGACGGCGGGCTGGTCTACTACTTCCCGTTCGATGGCGACGCCACCGACCAGAGCGGCAACGGCCACGACGGCGAGGTCCACGGCGCGATGCTGACGACCGGCCACGACGGTACGGCCGACGGGGCGTACTCATTCGACGGCAACAGCTGGATCCAGGCGCCCGGCGACGGGCTGCCCATCGGCAACGGCGACCGCACGCTGACCGCCTGGGTGAACCCCTCGGGCACCGACGGGCTGTGGGGCATCATCTACTGGGGCCAGGACGACTGCACCGGCTACATGTGGGGGCTCGGCAACCAGAACAACGCCACGTTCTGGGGCGGGTGCAACGACTGGGTCTCGCCGATGGCGCTGGCTCCCGACACCTGGTCCTTCGTCGCCGTCCGGTTCACGGCGCCGAACATCGTGCGCATCCGCGTGAACAGCACGGTGGCCGACCACACGCTGGGCGTCAACCCGGACACCCACGCCAGCAACCTGTGGATGGGCGGCGAGACGACCAACAACAGCGGCTTCCGCGACTACTTCAACGGCTCGATCGACTCGGTGCGCATCTACAACCGAGCCCTGACCGACGCCGAGCTCGACACGCTCAGCACCCTGCCCTGACCGGCGCCGGCCAGCGGATGTCCGTCGAGGAACCCGCTCCGGGTCCCTCGGCGGTCACTGTCCGGCCGTCCAGTCGAGCGCCGCTTCCAGCAGCTTGAACCCGGCGACCGTCAGGTTCTGGATCACGTTGGTCTTGAGTCCGAGCCCGACGCGGCGGGCGGGCGCCGTCGCCGCCCCCGTGGAGGCGCCCGCCTCGTAGCCGAAGGCGACCATCTGGGTGGGAGCGCCCATCACCGACGCGACCTGGATGGCCGTGCCCGTGGGCGTCCCCCAGTAGTACGACGCACTGGTGGACGACAGCACGGCGGCGAAGCTCTGGCCCGCCTTGAAGTCCGACGACAGCGGCGTGCTGGCGTCGATGATCGACAGCTGCGCGCTGGTGTTCACGGTCCCCTTGGCGTTCTTGCCGATCCAGCCCAGCGACACGAAGTGGCTGTTGCTGAAGGCGATCATGGGCACCGGCACGGTCGCAAACGTGGCCGCGAACGTGGCGGCGTCGGCCTGGTCGGTCGCGATCACGACGTTCTGCCCTGTCGCCATGGCGGCGGGTCCGGTTGCGTCGGCGACCGCCACGGTCATGCCGTGCTCCTCCAGCACCTGCTTCAACAACAGCTCGCCGTCGTCGAAGCTGCCCGCGCTGCCCACGACCAGCAGCGCCTTCCGCCCGTTCAGATCGATGCGCCCCGCGTCGGTGGGGACCGGCGGGACGCCGCCCGTGCCCGGGCTCCCGCCGCTGCCCAGCCGACCACCCGTCGCGGTGCCGCCGCCCGAGCCCG
>CAZJMY010000831.1:0-12718 GCA_964546845.1 uncultured Myxococcales bacterium
CGCCTATTGCAAGACCGCCCAGGCCGCGCTGCCGGCGGTGAACGTGATCGGGTCGAACTCGGCCAACGCCGCGCTGGCGGCAGCCAAGGAAGCCAAGGCCCCGATCATCGTCCAGCTGTCGCACACCGGCGCGCAGTTCTACGGCGGCAAGACCCTGGACAACAGCGCGCAGCAGGCGTCGATCGCCGGATCGATCGCGGGCGCGCTGCACGTGCGCACGTTGGCCAAGGTGTACGGCGTTCCGGTCGTCCTGCACACCGACCACTGCGCCAAGAAGATCCTCCCCTGGGTCGACGGCGTCATCGCCGCCAGCGAAGAGTACTTCGCGCGCCACGGCGAGCCGCTCTTCAGCTCGCACATGCTGGACCTGTCCGAGGAGCCTCTCGGTGAGAACATCGAGATCAGCGCGCGCACGCTCAAGCGGCTGACCAAGATCAACGCCACGCTGGAGATCGAGCTCGGCATCACCGGCGGCGAGGAAGACGGCGTCGACAACTCCGGCGTCGAGCACTCGAAGCTCTACACGCAGCCGGAAGACGTGCTGAAAGCCTACGACGTCCTCAACCCGATCGGCAGCTTCACGGTCGCGGCCGCCTTCGGCAACACGCACGGCGTCTACGCGGCGGGCAACGTCAAGCTGAAGCCGACCATCCTGCGCGACTCGCAGAAGTACATCCAGGAGCAGCGCAAGACCGGCCCGCACCCGGTCAACTTCGTGTTCCACGGCGGCTCGGGCTCCTCGCCCGAGGAGATCCGCGAGGCCGTCTCGTACGGCGTCGTGAAGATGAACATCGACACCGACACCCAGTGGGCGTTCACGCACCCCATCAAGAAGTTCATGGACGAAAAGGGCGCCTACCTGAACGCGCAGATCGGCAACCCCGAGGGCCCCGACAAGCCGAACAAGAAGTACATCGACCCGCGCGGCTGGCTGCACCTGGGCGAAAAGGGCATCACGGGCCGCCTGGTCCAGGCCTTCCAGGAGCTCGGCTCCTTCGGCAAGTTCGAGTTCTAAGGCGCAGCACACCTCAACCGGGCCTGCGGTTCTCCCGATGTGGGGTGAACCGCATGTCCAGATTGACCAGAGGGATCGTGACGGCGGCCGCGCTGGTGGCGGTCGTCGGCGCGGGTTGCCGCAAGGGGATCGACGACCAGGGGCAGATCGGCGCCGCGGTCGGCGAGGTGATGGCCAGCGCGGACGACGCCGCGAACGGCCCGGCCACCGCCGCCGCGCTGACCCCCGCGGCGCAAAAGGCGGCCTGTTACCCGTTCGCCTTCTCGGCCTGCAACGCCGGCGTGCGGACCGAGACCCTGGCCAGCTGCACGTTCGGCCTGGCGACCGTGGACGGGACGGTCACGCTGACCTTCAGCGACACGGCCGGTTGCTCGCTGGCGTCGACGGGTGCCACCGTCAATCGAACCGCTGAATTCACGGTGACCGGCCCGTACGGCGGCACGCTGACGGTCACCGCGCCGGGCGGTGGCCAGACCCTGACCCGCACCGCCGGCGGCTTCGACTTCGCCGTGCCGGGCATGGAGCGCGTCCTCGAGGGGCCGCGCGGCAACAAGCTGTTCGACATCGTCACGCAGACCACCGCGCCCCTGTCCATCACGGGCGCGTCGCGCAGCGATTTCACGATCGTCGCGGGCACGCTGGTGGTCAGCCACCGGCTGGCGGGGTACTCCGTCGCGCTGACGCCCGAGGACCTGACCTGGAAGCCGACGTGCACCTGCGCGGTGTCCGGCAAGCTGACCGGCAAGGTTTCGGGCGGTCACGCCGACGGGAAGTCGGTGACCGTCACGCTCACCGGGTGCGGCACCGCCGACGTGAACGTCGACGGCGACCTCGAGCCGGTGACGCTGGACCGCTGCGCGGCTATCTAGCGGCCAGCGCCGACGGGACCATCGCCGGCGGCAGGCCGCCCGGCAGCGGCGCGGCCGTCGGGGGCAGCGCGCGCGCGTGCCAGGAGACGCGCGCGTCGCCGCCCACCTGCACGCAGACCGCCTCGCCGGCGCGCAGGGTCAGGTCGGTCTCGCCCGTCCAGTCGAGCGGGGCGGCCGTCCGGCAGTCTCCCGTGGCCGCGTCTGCGCGCGAGAACCGGGCTGGCCCGTCCTGGTCGACGTTCATGTGAAGGATCTCGAGCGGGCCGGTCACCACCAGCGCCGGTCCTGGCCCCGTCACGCGCGCGCTGCCGCGAACGTCCGTTGCCGTCGCGCAGCCGCCCGCCAGGAGCGCCCACCCCACCAATCCCATCCCCATCCGCTGCCGAGTCTGCGATGTCGTCATGTGCCTCGAACCGCACCTTATTTCGGTAACGGTCGAGATGTGATCTCGGCTCGGAAAATTCTTTGTAACTTCGTGCGGCGGTCAGAGGTGCTTGCGCAGCGCCGCGAGCACCCGGTCGTTTTCGTCCGGCTTGCCGACGGTGATCCGCAGCTTCGTCCGGAGCTCCGGCGCCGGCCACCAGCGCACCAGCAACCCGTCGCGCTTGAGGGCCTCGTAGATGTCGCGCGCGCTCTCGCCAAACTCGACCAGCAAGAAGTTGGCGGCCGCCTCGGGGAAGGTGAGGCCCATGGCGGTCAGCGCGGTCTCCAGCCGGGCGCGCTCGGCGACGGTCCGGCGCACGCACGCGTCGTAGTAGGCGCGGTCCTCCAGCGCGGCGACGCCCAGCGCCTGGCTGATGACGTTCACGTTGTAGCTGTCCTTCACCTTGACCAGCGCGTCGATGAGCGGCGCCGCCGCGAACAGCAGGCCCAGGCGCGCCCCCGCCAGGCTGTAACTCTTGGACAGCGTGCGCAGCACGACCAGGTTCGGGTGCGCGTCCAGAAACGGCAGCATGCTGGCGTCCAGGCCGGCCGCCAGCGCGAAGTCGACGTAGGCCTCGTCGACCACGACGATCGCGTCCCGCGCCTCGTCACACAGGGCCCGCAGCGCCGTCACGGGGACCAGCGTCGACGTCGGGTTGTTGGGGTTGGCGAGGATGATCATCTTCGCACCCTGCCGTGCCAGCGCGCCCGGCAGCCGCAGCTGCCGCCCCTCCGCGACGAAGGGGAGCCGCACGAGCTCCGCGCCCTGCAGCGACGCCAGCGTGTCGTAGAGGCCGTAGGTCGGCCAGGGGCACGCCACGCGCTGGCCGGGGTCCAGAAAGGCCCTGTAGAGAATGGTCAGACAGTCGTCGGACCCGTTGCCCGCCAGCACCTGCGCCGCGCTGACCCCGAACCGCGCGGCGGCGGTCTGGCGCAGCTGGCGGCTGACCGGGTCGGGGTAAAGGCGCAGGGACTCTCCGGCGATGGCCGCCAGGGTCGCCATCACGCGCGGCGACGGTGGATGTGCGCCTTCATTCGTGTTTAGCTTGGTGAGGTCCGCAATCTGCTCGCCGGGCGTGTAGGCCGGCATCGCCCGAATGGCGGGACGCAGCAGCTGCAAGGGGTCGGCGGGGGCGACTGGAGCGGTGGGCTTGTCTGGCATTTTGAGACGGGGGTAGGCTAACCGAGATGGCGCGCGTCCTCATCATCGACGACAACGAGACGATGCGCGAGGGGCTGGGGGCCACCGTGCGCCGGATGGGGCACGAGGCGATGCTGGCGCCGTCCGGCGACGAGGGGCTCCGGCAGTTCGCCGCCGCGCACGGGGCCGTCGACTTCGTCATCACCGACCTGAAGATGGACGGGCGGGGGGGGCTGGAGGTCGTCAAGGCCGTGACGGAGCGGGACCCGGACTGTCCGGTGATGATCGTCACGGCGTTCGGCACGGTCGAGACGGCCGTCGAGGCCATGCGCCTGGGGGCCTTCGACTTCCTGCAGAAGCCGTTCGCCCCCGAGGTCGTCCGGCTGAAGGTGGCCCGCGCCCTGGAGCTGCGGGCCGAGCGGCGCGCGCGCGAGCGCGCCGAGGCCGAGAACGCCGCGCTGCGGGACGACGCTGCCCGCGCCTACGGTTTTTCGGAGATCGTCGGCGATACCCCCGCCATGCGGGCGGTCTTCGCGCTGATCGAGAAGGTCGCGCCCACGGAAGCGTCGGTCTACATCCACGGCGAATCGGGGACGGGCAAGGAGCTGGTCGCGCGCGCCATCCACGCCCGTTCGAAGCGCGCCGGCGGCCCGTTCGTGAAGGTGAACTGCGGCGCGCTGGCGGAGACGCTGCTCGAGTCCGAGCTCTTCGGGCACGAACGGGGGGCGTTCACCGGGGCCGTCAAGCGCAAGCTGGGCCGGTTCGAGCTGGCCGACAAGGGGACGTTGTTTCTCGACGAGATCGGCGACGTCTCGCCCGGGCTGCAGCTGAAGCTGCTTCGCGTGCTGCAGGAGCGCGAGTTCGAGCGGGTCGGCGGCGAAGAGACGATCAAGGTCGACGTGCGCGTCATCTCGGCCACGCACCGGGACATCGCGGCCGAGGTCTCCGCGGGCCGTTTTCGCGAGGACCTCTTCTACCGGCTGCATGTTGTGCCGTGCGAGGTGCCGCCCCTGCGCGAACGGAAAGAGGACATTCCCCGCCTCGTGGCGCATTTCGTGGCCAAGCTGGCGCCGCGCACCAACCCGGCCATCGATCCGGCGCGCGGCGTGACGGACGCGGCGCTGGCGCGGCTGGGCCTGTACAACTGGCCGGGCAACGTGCGCGAGCTCGAGAACGTCATCGAGCAGGCGCTGGTGTTCGCCGAGGGGAGCGCCATCGACGTCGGGGCGCTGCCGGCCTCGGTGCGGGGAGGCATCCCCGAGAACGCGCTGGCGCTGCCAGGCGGCGAGATGTCGCTGCCCGACGTGCTGGAAGACCTCGAGCGCCAGCTGATCCAGCGCGCCTACGACCGCAGCGGCGGCGTGAAGACCGAGACGGCGCGGCTCTTGGGCATCAAGACCAGCGCGCTCTACTACAAGCTGGAGAAGTACGGCATCGGCACCATCGAGAGCCGCGGCGACAAGGGCGCCGCCGCCTCCGCGGCCCAGGGGGAGCTGGAGGAGGCGCTGTTGGAAGACGGGCCGCAGGCGAGCGGCGGAGGTGGTCACGGGCGCGCGCGCTAACCCGCGTCACGCGCACGCGCGGCTGGCCGCCGCGGTGGCGCTGGCCGCCGTGGTCATCGGGTGCGCGACCGCCGAGGGGGCGCGCCGGCACAACGGCCCCCGCGTCGAGGAGGGGCGGGCCAGCTTCTACGGGCGCGGCTTCGCGGGACGGAAGACCGCCTCGGGCGAGCGCTTCGACCCGCGCGCGATGACGGCCGCGCACCCGTCGCTGCCGTTCGGGACGCGCGTGCGGGTCACGCGCGCCAGCGGCCAGTCGGTCATCGTGCGCATCAACGATCGCTGCGGCTGCCCAGGCGGGCGGATCATCGACCTGTCGGAGGGCGCGGCCCGCCGCATGGACATGATCAAAGCGGGCGTCATCGAGGTCCGGCTGGAAGTGCTGGACCACTGACGCGGGTCAGGCCGGCGTCTGCTTGCGCCAGGTGCGCCAGTCCCGGATGACCTGCTCGGCCATCGTGCTGGCCGTTTCATGCAGCCAGCGGCTGCCGCGCGCGTCCAGCTCGCGCCGGATGGCGTCGCGGGCGCGCGGCGTCCCCAGATGGACATTCGCCGCCTCGAACCCCATGGCGTAGAGCAACCGCTGCTCGTCGCGCGAGGACGGCAGGTCGGCCAGATCGATGCGCGTGCAGTGCGGGGCCAGCCGCCGCAGCAGCCAGCTCCCCACGACGCGGACGGTGGGGTCGGGGACGCGGACAGCCCGACTGACGGTGGTGGTGATGGCGGCCAGACGCCGCCCGCGGCGACCGCCGGCCCAGTCCCACGCCGACGGCGCGACGGCCTTTGCTTCGCGCGCGACGGCGCCGCCGTTCCATTCGGCGATGCCGACGAAGCGGGGCCGTCCCAGGCTGCCGAGCCCCGCCACGCGGCGCGCGAACCGGATGCTCAGGCCGCGGGCCGGCATGGCGGCCCGGATCGCGGCGGCTGCCGTCGGGTCGACGTCGCGCGCGGTGGGAAGCGCGTTCATCTTGGCCCAGAACGTCGGGGGGTGGCGCAGCTCGCCGGTCGCCAGGCGGCGCAGCCAGCCGTGCTCCTCCTCGAGGACGAACGGGCGGCCGCCGGTGTCGACCGCCTCGCGGTAGCCGGCCAGGATCGCCTGGCACGCCGAGCGACGGCGCACGAGCAGGCCCTGCTCCGACAGGATCGCCAGGTGCGCGCTGGTGGCCAGCCGCACCAGGTCCTGCGTCCAGGGCAGGCGCGTCGCCTCGTCGAAGTCGTTGATGCCCCACACGAGCCGCCCGTCGGCGTCGCGCCAGGTGCCGTAGTTCTCGAGGTGCAGGTCGCCGATCGCCCTGACCGGTGTGGCGCGCGCCACCTTGCCGGCGGCGGCGCGCCACAGCTGGCACCACCGGTAAAACGTGCCGCGCAAGAACAGAAACGGCCGCTCGCGCATGCGGCGGTGCTTGGCGCGCAGGTCGGCGGAGACCAGCGGCATGACCCCGCCCAGCCAGGTCTCGAACCGGCGCGTCGCGGCCAGCAGGTCTTCGACCGCCGGCTGGGGCGCGCGGCGGCTCAAACGCGGCGCGCGGTCTTGACGCGCAGGATGGGGCCGGTCATCGCGATCCCCATCGCGTCCTCGTCGACGGCGCCGTCGACCTCGACCTTGGCGCCGTCCTGTTCGATGGGACGGGTCGCGCCTTCCAGCACGTACGTGTTGCCGTCGTCGGCCTCCAGCTGCCAGTGGCCGCCCTCGAGATCGCTGCGCCGGACCGTCCCGCTGAATTTGCTCATGCGGAAATTATAGCCGCGCCGGCACCGCTTGGGCTGGGCCGCCGGCCGTTCATGACCCCCTGGGCCTACTTGCCGACGTCGGCATGCTTGAAGATGCGCGCGGGGTCCAGGCCCAGCGCCTGGATCGTCTCGTGGTTCGGGATGCCGGTCTGGGGCAGGTCGCGCGCCTTCTGGAACTTGCGTAGGCCGCTCTCGAGCGAGCCGGCTTTGTCGTCCTTGTCCAGGTAGCCGCCGTCCGCCAGCTTGTCGCGGATCTGCGCCTCGGCCCCTGGCGCCAGCAGGCCCTCGGGGCTGGAGGCGACGGGGATGCCGGACGTCTGGGCCGGGTTGTCGCGGTGCGCGCTTCCTTCGGCCCGCGGCGCCGCCACCCGCTCGGGATGATCGGCGGGCGGCGTCCGCTCCTCGGCCTTTTCGGGCGTCGAGGGCGAAGTCGCGTCGGTGGTCTTGGCGTGACCGCAGCCGAGGCAGCCCGCCAGCGCCCCCAGCAGGATGGCCCGCGTGATCGTCATTTGCCTTTGCCTCCGACGGGCTGCGCCTTGGGGGGGCCCGCGTCCTTGGACACGGCGTGCTTGGCCTGGTCCAGGATGCCCTGCTTGTCGTCGGCCTTTTCGGGCGGCACGTCGTGGAAGCTCGACGACATCCCCTCGACGAAGGAGTTGCGGATGACGCCCAGGATCGTGGGCCACAGCTGAATGTCCGGCGCGTCCAGCTTGCCCTCGATCGGGATCACGGTGGCCACCGCGTTGCGCCCCGGCACGCGGTCCGAGAACAGGTTCAGCGTCTTGTCGGCCAGCCAGGCCTTGAGGCGGTTGCCGAGGCCGCTCTCGGTCGGCTTGACCTCGACGTTCTTCAGCACGGGTTTGACGCCGCCGCTGATGCGTCCGTCCCGGCTCTTGAACTCGACGAAGACGTCGAACGTCCCCTTCGGGGTTTGCAGCTTGGTCGCCGGCTGGACCAGGTCGTACAGCTCGGCGACGCGCCAGCCGCGCTCCTCGACCTGGCCGGCGAAGGCCAGCGGGCGGGCGAACGGGTTGGCTGACACGAACAGGCTGACGTCGCCGCTGCGCCCCAGCTTGGCCGAGGCGCTGACCGTGACGGGCTCACCCCCCGACAGCTTGCGGCGGGTGGCCAGGTTCTCGACGGCCACCTCGATCTTGTGGACCCAGATCTCGGGCTGGTTGTCCAGGATCAGGTCGCGGAACAGGAACTCACCGTCGTGGACGTCGATGCGATCGACCCGGGCCGGCAGCACCTTGCGCAGCATGGGCGCCAGATCCGGCGGGCCCGACGAGGGCTTCTTCTCCGCCTTCTCGCGCACCGTGAAGATGATCTTCGGCTCGTCGATGCGGGCGTGGGCGGCGATGCGGCCGTGCAGCAGCGCGCTCATGTCCAGCGCCGCCTTGACGCGTTCGGCGTAGAACAGCGGGTGCTTCCACCCTTTGTCGACGCGCTCGTCGATCTTCAGCTGGTGGATCTCGTAGCCGGGCGGCAGCACGGTCACGTGCACGTGGTCGAAGTCGCCGCGCATCGTTTCGGACGAGTTCAGCCCCTGGCGCGTGTAGTGCGCGGCGACCGGATCGAGGATCAGACGGATCACGACGATGATCGTGATGACCACCCCCAGCGCGATCCACCAACCCCAGTGATGCTTGCGGCGCGCGCGCGGCGTGCTTCGCCCCACCGGTTCCGCCGCCGGCCGCGGCGGGCTCCCTCCCAGCGTTCCCGCTTCTGATCCCATGAGCTTGAATGTGGGCGTCGGCCTACGCTCTGCAAGCGCCGGGCGCCGCGTTAAGCTCCCGTGCGGAGGCCTCATGCTGGGATCCGTGCACGAGTACCCGGTTCTGATTCGCGAGCAGCACCTGGACACGTTCGGTCACGTCAACAACGCGCGTTACCTGGACCTGTTCGAGGAGGCCCGCTGGGACCTGGTCACCCGGAACGGCTACGGCCTGGACGAGGTCATGCGCCGGCGCGTCGGTCCCGTCATCCTGGAGGTCGCCCTGAAGTTCCAGCGCGAGCTGCGCAACCGGCAGGCGCTCGTCATCAAGAGCTGGCTGGACGCCTACGAGGGCAAGGTCGCGCGCATGACCCAGCAGATGGTCGACGACCAGGGGCGCAGCTGTTGCCAGGCCCAGTTCGTGTTCGGCCTGTTCGATCTGAACGCCCGGAGGTTGATTGCCCCGACCCCGGAATGGCTGAAGGCGGTCGGTCTGTCGGCGGCTGACCTGGCTACGGCGCCGCCAGCGGGGCGAGGTACTTCTTGATGTAGGTGTCCCGCCCCGTGATGAAGTAGTAGGTCTGCATCTGGTACATCGCCACGTCCGCGTCGGTGTACGGCTTCTTCGCGTCCATCGAGACGTAGGGGGCGATCTGCGCCACGACGCGCATCTGCTCGGCGGCCCAGCCGACCTGCGTCGCCTTGGCGTCCGCCTCTTGGAGCTGGGTCGAGAACTGCTGGAAGCAGCTCGCGTTGGCCGCGCAGGTCCGGGCCAGGATCGACTTCACCTGGTTGACGTAGTCCCAGTCGGCCGTGGACAGCGCGTCGTTGATCCCGGTCGGGATGAAGTAGAGCTGGTGGGTGGTCGGGTCGCTGTAGAGCTCGGCGTTGGCGCCGGCGGTCTGGTTCGTGGCGGCGTACGGCCACCCGCCCCAGTGGCCGATGAGGACGCACACCGCCCAGAAGCGCGTGAACTCGGGCAGGTTGACGGTCTGGGCGGCCGCGGCCATCGCCACGTCCGCCGGCTGCATCGCCAGCGCGTTCGACGTCTGGGTGATGAGGGAAGTGTCCATGACGCCGTCGTCGTACTGGAAGTTGGCCACGTAGCTTGGCGCAAAGTCGGCGTAGTTGATCGTGTAGACGCCGCCCGAGGGGTCCGGGAACGAATACGCCATGAGCTGGCCGCGTGGCTCCTCGACCGTCGCGTAGAGGCCCAGCGGCTGTCCGTTCAGGGTGACCCACGAGTGATTGCAGCGTGACGCCGGGACGCCGCCGACCTGGCGGGCCATCCAGTAGGCGAGGCGCTCGTGAATCATGGACGGGTCGGTCGCCATGTTGTTCAGCAGGAACTCCTTCAGACCGAAGAACTTGGCGCCCTTCGCGTACTTGTTGATGTTCACGCGGAACCCGGGCTTCTGGTCGATCGGCATGAACGACGACGTGCCCTTCAGGTTGACGCCGACCGGACCGTAGCTGCGACCCTGGTAGACCAGGGTCGCCTGCACCCAGTCCTTGGGGCTGGCGCGCAGGGAGGCGATGTTGTCGGGGGAGATCTGCAGCTCGAACTGCGGCATCAGGTCGTAGCCCAGCACGCGATCGCTGACGTCGCCGGCGGCGGCGATCGCCTCGGCCGGATCGGTGTCGGCCTGCGCCGCGCGCGGCTGGCCGGCGCCGGCGGGGTTCGCCGGGTTCGCGGCCATCGGCGAGGCGATCCACTCGGCCGGCACCCAGGTGCCGGAGCCGTCCGGCTCGCGCGAGGCGGACATGTCGGTCGCCTGCGCGCCGTACGTGACGCGGTTGATGAAGGTCCCGTCCGGCCGCGCCAGCCCCACCGAACCGCCCTTGGGCGACAGCAGGATCGACAGGTGCGTCGGACCCGCCGACGCGTTGCCGTCCGCCCACAGGACCAGGTACCCACCCGCCGCGATGCCGACGCCCGCCGGCAGCACCGACTTGGTCGGGTTCGCGAAGTCGTCGGTGATGCCGTACCCCGCCAGCGAGATGTCGGCGTTGGTCGGGTTGAAGAGCTCGATCCACGGCGCCGGCGTTCCATGATCATCGGCCACCGTCAGCACGTTGTCGGCCATGATTTCGTTGATGCTCAGCTGGACGTCGACGGTTGGATCGACGGGCATGCCGACCACCGTGGAGCCGCCGACGGACCCCACGCTCCCCGTGCCGCCGGTGCCGTTGCTGCCGCCTGTCCCGGTCTTCTCGCCGCCGCTCGACCCGCATCCGCCGGCGGCTGCCAGCAACACGACGAGCGTGAACGCGCCGTAACCCCTGCCGACCTTACCCACCCTCATGGCTCCGACAGAGGTAGCAACTCTGCGGCCACGGTTTGTTCGGGCATTGGTCCGCTGGTTTGGTCGCGCATTGGTTACCGTCAGGGGACGCTCTGTTTCCGGATCGCCCGCTTCCACCCTGCTCGGAGGGTCGCAAACTTCAGGCGCTTGCCCATTTCCGTGCGGTCGGGGTTGCGGCACCTCGCTTGCTAGGTCCACGCCAGGCGGACCGACGCATGACAAACGTGACTAAACTGTGGCGAACGGCGGCCGTGGCAGCTGCGGCCGTCGTCTGGGGCGGGATGGTGGGTTGCGGCGGGTCGGGCAGCGACATGACCGGCGCCGGGGCGGCGATCGGCGGCGGGGGAACGGGGTCCGCGCTGGGGACCGGGGGAACGGGGGGCGGAGGGCCGGGGACCGTCGCCGACGGATGCCCCGACGTGTTCGTCGAGGGCGCGCCGCAGACGTTCTCCGTCGAGATCAGCGACGCGGAATGGCAGGCGATGGACGCCGAGTTCCACAACATCAACGCGCTGGCCAGCGGCCAGGACTTCGCCGTTTACCACCCGATCGTCCTGCACTACGGCGATGAGACGGTGACGGACGCCGCCATCAAGCTGCACGGCCAGTCCTCGTGGTTGCTCACGGTGATGTTCGACCAGAACCCGAAGATGCAGTTCAGCGTCTCGTTCAATCAGTACACGCCGGGCGCGAAGTTCCACGGCGTCAGCAAGCTGGTCTTCGACATGCCGCGCGAGGACCTGACGTACATGCACGATCGCCTCGCCCACCACTGGATGCGGCAGGTCGGGTTGATGGCGGGCTGCTCGACGAACGCCCGGCTCGACATCAACGGCAAGTACTACGGCCTCTACGTCCTGGAACAGAACGTCAACGGCGGTCTGGTCGAGCAGTTCTACCCCAGCAACCCCGACGGCGACCTGTGGAAGGGCGGCGAGATCCCCGAGACCAACGAGAGCAATCCGAACTGGGATCGCCTGGCTGCGTTCAAGGCCGCCAAGGACCTGCCGGCCATCTCGCAGATCGTCGACATCCCCAACTCGCTGACGTCGTGGGCGGCGGAGGCGTTGCTCTACGACGGTGACGGGTACTACGGCGGCTTCCACAACTTCTATCTTTACGACCAGGGGCCGGCTGGCCTCGTGTTCCTCCCGCAGGACACGGATTCGACGTTCGACTGGCTGGTCCAGTTCGACCTGGTCGGGTCGACGGGGCACCCCATCTACTGGTGGTACAAGCGCGCGCAGCCGGCGCCGACGCCGGGCGACAAGTGGCTGCCGGTCCTGAACGACCCCACGAACCGGATGATGTACGCCGACGCCATCGCGGGGCTGCTGGCCAAGTGGGACGTCAAGCAGATCCAGGGGTGGATCGACAGCTGGTGGAACGACATCCAGTCCTCCGCGCTCAGCGATCCCCACCAGTGGACGACCCCGAACGTCATCAACGGGTCGCCCGCCGTGGCCAAGAAAGAGGTCGCGGATCGGGCGGCTTACCTGCAGACGTTCGTCGATTGCGAGCACGGCGTGGCGTCGGCGGCCACGGACGCCGACGGCGACGGCTTCAAGTGGTGCGACGAGTGCGACGACACGAACCCCAACGCGCATCCGGGCGCCGCCGAGGTCTGCGGCAACATGCTCGACGACAACTGCGACGGCTTCGTCGACGAAGGCTGCTCGACGGCCGGCAATCCCTGAGAACCATCAGCAACCATCATCAACGAGGAAAACCTATGCAGACACGAGGACAGGGCGGGGGCGGATGGCGTGTGACGCGCGGATGTTCTGCGGTGCTCATGCTGGTACTGGCGGGTGCAGGTTGTGGAGGTAGCTCGGACGATGGTGGGACAGGGGGCGGCGGCGGCGCCTCGCTGGGCAACGCGGGATCGCGCGGCACGGGAGGACTGACGACCGGCGGTAACGGGGGCGCGAGCGCCGGCAGCGGTGGCGCGAGCGCG
>CAZJMY010000832.1:0-1119 GCA_964546845.1 uncultured Myxococcales bacterium
CGGGCGGCGGCCTCGGGCGGCTTCACGGCCGTCTGCGCGATGCCGAACACGACGCCGCCCAACGACAACCGCGCCGTGACCGAGCTGATCGTCGATCGCGCCCGCAAGGTGGGGGTCGTGCGCGTCTACCCGATCGGCGCCGTCACGAAGGGGCTGGCCGGCGAGTCGCTGGCCGAGATGGCCGAGCTGAAGGAGGCCGGCTGCGTGGCCGTCTCGGACGACGGCCGGCCGGTCATGAACGCCGAGCTGATGCGGCGGGCGATGGAGTACGCGCGCACGTTCGGGCTGCCCATCATCCAGCACTGCGAGGACCTGTCGCTGTCGGCGGGCGGCGCGATGAACGAGGGGCCGGTCGCGACGCGCGCCGGGATCCGCGCCCAGCCCACCTCGGCGGAGTCGGCGATGGTGGCGCGCGACCTGGAGCTGTGCGCGCTGACCGGCGCGCGCTACCACGTCGCGCACGTCAGCAGCGCCGATTCGGTCCGCCTCATCGCGGAGGCCAAGAAGCGCGGGCTGCCGGTGAGCTGCGAGGTGACCCCGCACCACCTGACGCTGACCGACGAGGCCTGCGCCCATTACGACACGAACGCGAAGTGCAACCCGCCGCTGCGCGGGGCGGCCGACGTCGAGGCGCTGCGCGCCGCGCTGGCCGACGGCACCATCGACGCGGTGGCCACCGACCACGCGCCTCACTCGCCGGTCGAAAAAGAGGTCGAGTTCGAGCAGGCCGCCTTCGGCATGATCGGGCTCGAGACCGCCGTGCCGCTGGTGCTGGAGCTGGTCCGCGCGGGGCAGATGTCCGCGTCTGCCTTCGTGACCCGCCTGTCGGCGGCCCCGGCGGCGCTGTTCGGCCTGCCTGGCGGAACGCTGGCGGACGGCGCGCCCGCCGACGTGACCGTCATCGACCCCGAGCTCGCCTGGACGGTCGAGCCGGCTCAGCTTCGATCGCGCTCGCGCAACACCCCCTTCGCCGGCCGCGCGCTGCGCGGACGGGCGGTGATGACGATCGTCGGCGGTGCTATCGTCTACCCCGGAGAGGCAACCCCGTGACCACCGCACAAGACAGGAACGACCAGGATCTGCCGCCGGCCCTGCTGGCGATGGAGGACGGGACGGTTT
>CAZJMY010000833.1:0-13948 GCA_964546845.1 uncultured Myxococcales bacterium
GATCACGGCCCGCAGGCGCTCGCCGCCGGTCAGCAAGGCCTCGAACCGGCGCAGCGTCTCGCCGGCCGCCCGCGCCGTGGCCAGGCGGCGCTCCTCGCGCGCGTGGGCCGCCTCCATCCGGTCCAGATCGCCCAGCGCGCCCCAGGCCAGCGCGGCCTTCTCGTCGGCTCCCAGATCTTCGTAGGCCAGCGCCGCACGCCGGTGATCGCCGGCTCTCTCCAGCAGCCCGGCACCGCGCTCCAGCGCGCGCCGCTCGACCTCGGTCAGCGGCGGGCGGGCGCAGCGGTCGAGCAGCGCGTCGGCGACCGCCAGACACAGCGCGCGCAGCTCGTCGGCCTGCGCGCCGCGCGGGTTCCTGGGCGGCGGCAGCCCGCCCAGTGCGTCGGTCACCAGGCGGGCAGCGGCGTCCAGATCGCCCAGCGCCGCCGAGGGGAGCCCCTCTTCCCCGGCCAGGGACGCGAACAGCGCCGTCAGCGTGTCCCACGACCGGTCGCGGACCAGCCGGCCCACCAGCGCGACCAGGTCGCGGCCGGCGGCCACGCTCAGCGTCGGGTCGGCCGCGCGCGGATCGCGGGGGGTCACGAACCTGATCCTAACAGCGCCCGGGAGGCGCGGCGTGGCATATGATGGCTCTCCCCATGCTCCACCGAGTCGCGGTCGGGCAGCCGCGCTTCAACCTGCCCGGCATGACCGCCGACGCGCGCGGCGCGGCGATGGGCCGGCAGCTGGTCGCCCGCTTCGGGGCGGTCGATCGGCTGGTTTCGTTCCTGCGGCTCTTGTCGGCCGAGGAGAGCCTGGACGACCTGCAGCCGGGGTTTCGCATCGTCTATGCCCGCAGCGGCGCGGGCACGCGGGAGGCCCTGGTCTCGATGCCCGCCGCCTCCCAGGAGCTGGGCGAAGCGGCGGCGCGTGCGGCCCGGATGGCGCGCGGCCAGCTGTTCACGGGGGCGGGCAAGCACTTCGTCCAGTTCCGGGATGCGCAGGCGCCGCTGGGCTACGACGTCGACGGGCTGGTCGACGCCGAGGGGGATCTGATCCTCTACGGCGTCGAGCAGACGGTCGCGTCCCGCGGCGAGAGCGAGCGGCCGCTGCAGAAGCGGCTGGTGCGGCGGGCCCTGGTGCGCCCGCCGGGGCGGGCCGGCGCGCTGCCCGACGGGCCCGTCTATCTCACCGCCCGGCGCGGCCTGGGCCCGGTCATCGCCGAATACCTGCATCGCCTGGGCAATCGCGGCGAAGGGGGGCGGGGCAGCGAGACCCTGCCGGCCCGGTCGGCGAGCTCCGGCGGGCGCGGTGGAGGCCTCGGGCCGCTGCCGGGCGACGCCGGCCCGGCGCCCGAGCCGCTGCGGGCCGCGGCGGCGCTCTGCGAGACCGCGGGCGCCAGCGCGTTTTCACCCGGCGGGGCGTTCTGGCTGTTCCGGATCGAGCGCCTGCCGGCGCGGCTGCACGGACTGCTGCGCCGCACGCCGGGGGTCGAGCTCTACGTGCCGGTGACGAATCACGTCGCCGTCGCCGCCGGCTACCGCCACCCGATCCACCTCGAGTCGTGCCGGGCCAGCTTCCCGGCCGATCGGCTGCACCTCTTCTCGCCACGCGGCGTGATCGAGGTGGCCCCGCTGCCGGCGCTGGCGGCCCTCGAGGACCTGGTGCGGATCCTGCCGCCGACGCCCGAGCGCGCCGAGCTGCGAGGTGCCGCGCCCGGCGCGCGCGCCGATCTGTCGGTCGCGCTGCGGCTGGAAGCGGGCGGCGGCCCGGGCCGGGCGGTCGCGGCGCTGATCCCCTGGACCCAGGCCGCCTGGTTGCAGCGGCTGGTGTACGCGCTGCCTCCGTCGGCGCTGCGCGCGCATCGGGTCGCGCTGCTCAAACGCGGCATCCTGGTGCGCGCCGCGGAGACGCTGGAGGGGATGCCGTTCGGCACCTTGCTGCAGCTGGGCGCTCCCGAGGTGCTGATCCCGATGGGCACGCGCCTGGTCCCCGCCGTGTCGCCGGCCATTCTCGCCGAGCGTCTGGGCGCGGTCGGGGGCGCCATGGTGCTGTTTCCCAGCCTCGGCTCCGCGCCGCTGCGCGTGCTGGCCGAGGCGATCGTGCCGTTCGAACGGCGCCTGCTGGCCGAGCTCGAGCCCGCCGTCGCGAACCTGGAGGCCCTGGGGCGCCAGGAGCAACCGGTCGAGGAGCCGGTCGTCATCGAGAACGAGCCGCTGGGGCCCATGCCGCTGTGGGGGCTGGGCCGCCCGTGACGCCGGGCCGGTTCGTCCCCGACTTCTTGCTGCCGCTGGTCCGCGGCGGCGCGCTGCACGTGGGCCGGCCGCTGGGGGCAACGGCGGTGCGGCGCGTCCTCGACAGCGCCCGGCGGATGGCGGCCGCGCCGGCCGGCGGGGCGGACCCGGTGCGCGCGCTCGCCCTGGCGCGGGCGGAGGTGATCGGGCGCTTCATGCCCGCCCCGGCCGTGCCGCCGCTGGACGAGACCGCCGTGCGCCTCGCGGCGGCGCTGCACGATCTGCTGGCGCTGGGCCATCCCGACCTGGTCGGTCCCGGTCTGAGCCGCCGTCAAGAGCGCATCGCCGCCGCGGCCCGCGGCCTGGCGGCGGTGGGGCTCCCGCGGACGGCCGCCGAGGCCCTCGCGCGACATTCCATCCTGGGGCGCATGAGCGAGATCATTCGCGTCGATCGGACCGTGCGCTTCTGGCTGGGGCGGCAAACGTTCGTGGGGCGGACCCCGCCGCCGCGGATCACGGCGCTGCCCGGACTGCGACGGGTCCGCGTCGAACAGGCGGCGCGGGTCTGGCTGCGTGAGATCGGCATTCCGGGCCCGGGCCGGGTCGCGTTCGTCGAGCTGAACGCCGCCAGCCCGCTGGGCGAGGCGCTGGATCCGCTGCGCCTCGATCCGCCGCCGGGGTGGGGGCGGATGCTGTCCGTCATTCGCTTTCCCGTGCTGGCCCGGGTGGTCGCCGGGGCCGCGCTGGATCTCGGCGTCGAGCGCGCGGGCGACGCGCTGGCCGCCGCTCTTTATCGCTACGTCAGCCTCCACGATCCGCCGGTCGGCCTGTCTCCGTCGGGCGACGGGGCGGCCTTCGCGCTGCGGTTCCTGGCGCATCTGGTGTGGCTGGACGTGCTCTTCAGGGCCGAGGGGCGGCGCCCCTTCGAGCAGCGGCCGGCCGGCGCGGGGCTGGAGCTGGCGGTGATCCTGACCGCCGCCGAGCGGACGCGCCCCGGGCTGGTCTGGCCGGAGGACGTCCCGCCCGACAGCGATCTCGGGCGTGCCTTCCGCGCGCGGCTGGACGGCTATGCGGCGCAAGCAGCGGCGGCCGGGTCTCCCCGGATGGTGGCGGCCCTGTCGATCGCCGATTTCGCGGTGGCGCCCGTCACGCGCCCCGCCGCGGTATCATGAGGGCACATGTCTGCGGGTGAGCCCCTTCCGACGGTCCTGGCGCCGGCGCTCGACGCCGAGGCGCTGCGCATCGGCCACAAGCTGCGCGAGGTCGGGCGCGCGCTGGATGCCCGGTATCTCGACAAGGCCGAGCTGGTGCGGCTGCTGCTGGTGACGCTGGTCGCCGGCGAGCACATGCTGATCGTCGGGCCGCCCGGGACCGCCAAGTCGGCGCTGGTCCGGCACCTGGCGCGCCTCATCGACGCCCGCTACTTCGAGTATCTCCTGACCCGGTTCTCGGAGCCGAACGAGATCTTCGGACCCATCGACATCAAGGCCTTCCGTGAGGGGGTCTACCTGCGCCGCGTGGACGCGATGCTGCCGGACGCGGACATCGTGTTCCTGGACGAGATCTTCAAGTCCAACTCGGCCATCTTGAACGCGCTGCTCAGCATCCTGAACGAGCGGCGGTTCTTCACGGGGTCGGCCAGCATCAAGGTTCCGCTCTCGTCTCTGTTCGGGGCCACCAACGAGGTCCCGAACGACGACGCGCTGGGCGCCGTCTTCGACCGGTTCCTGGTGCGCGCCTCCTCGGACAACCTGGACAGCTTCCATTTTCACGGGCTCATCGAGCGCGGCATCCGCGCCGAGGTGGAGGCCCTGGTGGGGCAGGGCGAGCCCGCCGTCCGGCCCCTGGTGACGCTGGCGGAGATCCGCACGCTGCAGGCGCGCCTCGCCACCTTGCTGCAGTTCCCGGAGGAGTTCCTGGCCCGCTACAAGTCGCTCTGCTTTCAGATCCGGTCCGAGGGGGTCACGCTGTCCGATCGGCGCATCGTCAAGCTGCTGAAGCTGTGCGCCGCCAGCGCGGTGCTGGACGGGCGGGCGGCCGTCGACGACGGCGACCTCTTCGTGCTGCGGCACGTGTGGAACAGCGTCGACCAGATTCCGATCTGCGACGAGATCGTGGCGCCCGTGCTGGAACGGCACCGCCAGGAGCACCCGGAGGCGCGCGCCGCGGGCCCGCGCGCGCGTGACCTGGACGGAATCCTGGTCGAGCTGGGGGCGATCCGCAGCCTGCTTCTCGGGGGGACGCCGCTGTCCGACGTGCAGCTGTTCTCGCAGCTGCGCAACCTGCAGGACATCCGGGCCGCGCTCCAGACCATCGGGACCGACACCGCCCAGTCCATGGCCGCCGAGGTCGACCGCCTTCTGGAAGGCGTCTTCGAATCGTCGAAGTGGACGAGTTGAAACGGGCCGACGAACGCGGTCCCGCCCGCGTCCAGCCGCCGCCGCGCCCGCCCCGGGCCAGGCGCGCGGTCTCCACGCTGGGCGGCGCCGTCGACACGGGCGGCGACGCGCGCGCGGCGGCCGTGCTGCGCAAGCTGTTCGCGGTCGACGCGGCCGCGGCCCGGTCGCTGACCCACGGCTTCCACAGCTACGCGGGGCGCATGCACCCGTCGATCGCGCGCGGCGCGGTGGCCGAATGGAGCGCGCCCGGCGAGACCGTCGTCGACCCGTTCTGCGGCAGCGGAACCGTGCTGGTCGAGGCGCAGGCGGCCGGCCGGGCGGCCATCGGCGTCGACGCCAGCCCGCTGGCCACGGCGATCGCGCGCGTGCGGACGACGCTGCTGGGCGCGGCGGGCCGGCAGCGGCTGGTCGAAGAGGCGGCCCCCATCGCCGAGGAGGCCGGCGAGCGGGCGCGGCGCCGCAAGCGCCCCGAGGTGCCGCCCTGGGCGCGCGGCGAGATCGAGCGCTTTCACGCGCACGTCCTCTACGAGCTGCTGGGGCTACGTGAGCTGGTGTTCGCGACGCCGGCCGACGCCGTCGGTCGCGCGCTGCGCCTGTGCCTGTCGTCCATCCTCGTGAAGTTCATGCGCAGCGGCCCCGAGGCCCCGCGGGACGGCGAGACCAAGCGGATCGCGCGCGGCGTTCCGTCGCGGATGCTCTCCGATCGGGCCGTCGAGCTGGCGGGCGGGCTGGCGGCGGTCGAGCGGCGCCAGCCGCCGGGGACGCCGACACCGCGCGTGGTGGACGGGGACGCGCGCGACCTGCCGATCGACGCGCGCAGCGCGGCGCTGGTCGTGTCGTCGCCCCCCTACGCGGGCACCTACGACTACGCCGCCCAGCACGCCGTCCGGTTCGCCTGGCTCGAGCTGCCGCTGCGCAACTTTCGGCGCGCCCAGATGGGCGCCCGGACGTCGGCCATCGGCGACGCACCCGCCGAGGACTGGGGCGGCGCGCAGCGACGGTTCGTGGCCGAGATGGCCCGGGTGCTGCGCCCGGGCGGCTATGCCATGCTGGTCGTGGGCGACGGGGTGGTCGACGGCCGCCCGGAGCACGCGCCGGACGCCATCGCCGAGGCGGGCGCGCCGGTCGGGCTCGAGCCGATCGCCCGCGCCTCGCAAGCTCGGCCCATCCACGACCGGCGGCTGGCGCAGATCTTCGCGGCTCAGCCGCGGCGCGAGCATCTGCTGCTCTTGCGCCGGCGCGGTTGACCGGCGCGCTTTCGCTTCCAGTTTCACAGTACGCGTGAGTTCGGGCGGGTGTCGCACGAGCTCGACCGCGGGGGGGAAGGGGAGCGAAATCGCCATGGAGACCAGGCAATACAGCGCGGAGCTTCGTCGGGCGGGGCGCGCGGCGCTCATCGGGTTGGCGGCCACGGCGGCCATGACGTTGCTGATGGCCGTGGGCATCTTCCGGTACGGACCGGTCGCCTTCAGGCCGTTCCCGGTCGAGTTCGCGCTGAGGCTATTCCCCTCCTGGGCGCCTCTGCCGCTGGCCGTGGCGACGACGCTGGCCCACTTCGCTTACGGGGCGGCGGCGGCGGCGCTGTTCTCGTTCCTGGCGCGGCCGATGACGGCGGGCCGCGGGCTGGCCTTCGGCGTCTCGCTCTGGATGCTGATGCAGATCATGTACGTGCCCGCCCTGTTCGGGTGGATGGAGTTCGGCCTCGGCCGGGGGGAGCCCTGGTCGGCGCTGTTCACGCTGTTGCTCCACGTCGTGTACGGCACGGTGCTGGGCGTGCTGGGCGCCCGCGACGAGCGCGCGCATCACGCCCGCTTCGACGCGCTCGACCGGCTCGAGGTGGTCTGAGCCGACGACTCGACGACTCCCGCTGGGGCGTGGTGGTAGCCTCGGGGGGTGGCAGACGCGACGACGGACGCCGCCGATCGGGAGCTGCGGCGGCAGCTCGCGACGCTGGTCTACAGCCAGGTCACCCCCGCTCTGCCGGCCGACGCCATCACCGCCGCCGGCTGGTGGAACCTGACGGCGCGCCTCGGCTGTCCGCTTCCGCTGGTCGTCGTCCACGACTTCGGCCTGGTCCTCACGGCCGAGCGGCTGGGCGGCGGGCGGCAGGTGCGGCGTGAGCTGGGGCGAATTCCGGCGCCGGTCGGGCGCTACCAGACCTTGTTGACCCGCGTCGCCGCCTCGGAGGCGGTCGCCGAGCTGGGCGCCGCCCCGCTGCGCGACGAGATGCTGGCCGTCATCCTGGTGCGCGTGCTGGGCGACGTGTTCCTGCGCTGGGCGCCGCGGGGTCTGGCGCCGGCCGAGCTCCCGGCGGCGTCGACGCTGTACGACAGCGACCGCGAGTCGCTGGCCCGCGCGCACGATCCGGGGTGGGCGCTGGCGTTCATCCAGCGTCTCGTCGACCACGAGCGCGGCGTGCTGGCGCGCCTCGACCAGATCGAGGCCGGCGCGCTTCGGCTGCTGGGGCTGTTCTCGGCGGAGGGCGGCGCCGCGGACCTGGGGGACCTCTACCAGCTGCTCGGCAACGCCACCGGCGCGACCGACGTGGTGGACTTCTCGCTGCAGCTGCTGCCGTCGCTGCTGGAGACCAAACGCCGCCCGTCGGCCCAGCGGTTCTCGATCGACGGCTACGTGTCGGTCGAACGGCGCGGCAACGTCGACGCGCTGCTACCCAGCGAGCTGGCCCATGACGACGACGTCTTCGTGCAGAAGGCACTCTCGGACGACCTGCTCTTCTACGGGCACGAGCGGCAGAACGAGGCGACCCGGCGGCTGCACGTCCTGCTGATCGACGCCAGCGCGTCCATGCGCGGCGCGCGCGAGATCTTCGCCCGCGGCCTGGCGCTGGCGCTGGCCAAGAAGCTCTCGTTGCAGGGCGGCGACGTCTGGCTCCGCTTCTTCGACAGTCGGTTGCACCCGCGCTTCGATCTGGGGCGCGCGGCCCGCCGGGATCTGCCGCGCTTCCTGGCCTTTCGCTCCGAGCGCGGCCGGAACTACGCGCGCGTCTTCTCGGACCTGACCGTGGAGGTCGAGCGGCTGGCGCGCGAAGAGGGACGGCAGGTCGTCATCACGTTCATCACGCACGGCGCGTGTCACATCCCGCTGCCCACCGTCGAAGCGCTGGCGCGGCTCGCGAACCTGACCGGGGTGTTCGTGCTGCCGTCGCAGCCGCTGGATCTCGAGTACCTGCCGCGGCTGGATCGCGTGCAGGTGGTGACGGCGGCGTCGCTGGCCCGCCCCGCCGACAAGCGGCGCCGCGCCCTGGAGATCATCGACGAGGCGGCGGGCGCCTGATGCCGAACCAGGCCGAGATCCACGCGCGTGAGAGGGCCGATCGGGCGTTGCGGGGCGGGCGCCCGACGGAGGCGCTGGGGCACTACTGGCAGCTGCTGTCGGGCGTGAAGGCCGATCGGGCCCACTACGAGGCCTGGCTGGAGGGGGCCGTCACGGCCTATCTGGCGCTGGGCCGCACGCGCGAGGCGGGCTATGGGCTGCTCGCCTTGCGCCGCTACGCCGAGGCCCAGCGGTACTTCCTGCCGGCCGAGCGGCCGCTGGAATGGGCCCTGGCGGCGTCGCGGCTCGGCCATCACGGCGATGCGGCGCGCCTGCTGTCGGAGCACGGCCACCCGGCGCTGGCGGCGATCGAGCTGGAGGCCGCCGGCGCCAGCGCGGCGGCGCGCCTCGAGTGGGAGCGGGTGTTGCGCGATCCACGGCTGGCGGGGCGCCCCTACGAGACCGTCCTGGCCCACTTCAATCTGGCCGAGGCGCTGTTGCGGATCGGCGACCGCGCGGCCGCCGCCCGGCAGTTCTCGACGGCGCAGCGTCTGCTGGAGGAGGTCGCCGACGAGTTCGAGACCCGCGGCGAGATGGAGCGCGCCTTCGACTGCTACAGCGTGCTGCTGCGGCTGGGGAAGGACACCGGGTCGTTCGAGAACGTCTCGGAAGGCTATCTGAACGCGATCCGCGTCGTCGCCGCTCTGGAGGATCGCTACCAGGTCATCCAGTACCACGACGACTTCCTGAGCTACGCGGTCGAGAAGGGCGAGTGGCACGCGGCGGCGATGGCGGCCCGCCAGGCCGCCGACTACAGCCTGCGCGCCGGTCTGCCCTACGATCGCCACTACCTGACGCGGGCGATCGAGGCCTGGAAAAAGGCGGCGCACGAGAACGTCGCGGCGGGTGGTCCCGTCGATCTGACCGCCAACGCGCTGCACGCCGCGATCGACGCCGCCACGTCGCTGGGGGACATGGAATCGTGCGGCCGGTTCTACGCCGAGCTCGCCGAGCTGCCGCTGGCGGACAAGCGGCGCTCTCGCTACCGGGCGCTGGCCCAGCGCTACGCCACGATGCCGGCCGAACCGCGCCCGCCCGTCGTGACCTTCCCGGAGTATCTGCGCCGGCCCGACACCTACCAGGACATCTGGCGGCAGGATCTCGTCGAGTGGGAGCTGGGCGGCGATCCGACCGCCGTTCTCGTGCGCCTGGTCGTCGAGCGGCCGCCGTCGCAGTACGCCCACCAGGCGCTGCGGGCGCTGCTGCTGTGCAACGCACCCAGCTTTTCGTGGGACAACCCGGCCGCGCTGGCCGGCCTGGCGGTGGCCCTGGGCAACGTCAAGTACTACGACGCGCTCAGCCCGCTCGAGCGGCTGTTCGAAAATCCCTCCGCCGAGGTCCGGGCGGGCGTGATGCGGGGCGTGGGCGAGGTCTGCGTGCGCCGCAGCTTCGGGCTGGTCCGGCGGGGCCTCGCCGACAGCGCGCCGGAGGTCGTCGCGGAGGCGCTGGCGGCGCTCCGCCAGCTGAGGTTCGCCGACGGGCTGGATCCGCTGGTGCGCATCTTCCGCGAGTCGACCGACGAACGCGTGCGGGTCACGGCGCTGGAGACCATCGGGCGCATCGGGACCCCGGCTGCGACGCTGGTCCTGATCGAGGCCGTCCGGCAGGAGACGGGCGCGGTCCGCAACGCGGCCGAAGCGGGGCTGGGGCGCCTCAGCGGCGAGGAGGCCGCCGCGTTGATCCGACAGGCCCGCGACGCCGAGGTGGGCGATCGACGGGAGGCGCTGGACCGGGCGCTCCGCGCCCTGCGCTGAGCGCGCACGCCCGTCTGACCCCGGGTCAGGGCCGCCGGCGGCCGAGGATGAACGAGGCCAGGAACCCCGTCAGGATGAGGCCCAGCACGGGCAGGGACCCGGCGCCCGCCAGCCCTCCGTTCTTGAACCAGAGGATCGCCAAGATCACCGCGGCCACCAGGACCAGCCACCGCAACCGCCGCTGGGTGCGGGCCATCGTCTCGGCCTGTTGGAGCCGCACGCGTTCGAGCTCGGCGCGCACCCACTCGACGTCGACGGGCTCGCCCCGTTTCTGCCGGGCGATTTGCTCTTCCAGGTAGGCTTCGCGGTCGCTGGGGTCGGCCGGGGGCATCGCGGAATCATACCGCGCGCCCGCCTTCAGGGCGGGATTCCGCCGGCCGCGTCGGCCGCCACGGTCGTCGCCAGCCGGGCGCCCAGCGCCGCGTCGTCGAGCGCCAGCCCGACCTCGCGGTTGGCGTCCAGCGAGGTGGCGGTCAGGTTGGCGGAGCCGAGGTACACGTGCCGCCCGTCCGCCACCACCACCTTGCCGTGGATCGGCGGTGCGTCGACCGCCCGCACCGCCACGCCGGCGTCGGCCAGCGTCCGGATGGTGGCCGGCGCCCGAGCAGCGGGTCCGGGCCAGGCCAGCGTGACGGCCACCCCGCGTGCCCGCGCGGCCAGCAGGGCTTCCACGGCGCCCTCGTCGGCGAGCTCTTCCGTCTCGATCGCCAGCGTGTCGCGCGCGCCGGCGAACAGGGCCAGGAGCGCCGGGCGAGACGACTCGGGCGAGGTCACGAGCCGCCCGCCTGGAGGGCCGGCGGACGCGCCGAGCTGGTCGGCGGCGAACAGCGCCTCGGCCGCCGCCACGTCCGCGGCGTCGGTGTCCACCGCCCCGTACTCGCGGTTGCCGCCCAGACCGGAGGCCGTGAGGTTCAGCGTGAGCACCGCCAGCGCCGCGTGGTCGACGAGCAGCATCTTGGCGTGCGTGTACGTGAACCGGGGCGTCGACCAGCGGACGTCGGCGCCCGCCGCCGCCAGCCGCCCGAACGCGCTCTGGTTCGCCGTCTCGGCTTGATAGGGCGCCGGCTCCAGCAGCACCCGGACGTCGCAGCCGGCGGCGGCCCGCCCCGCCAGCGCGGCGATCGCGCCGCCGTCCGTGAGGAGGTACATCTCGGCCCACACGCTCTGACGGGCGCTGGAGATCAAGCTCAGCACCGCCTGTGGACCCGCGTCCGGCTCGATCAGCACGCGGACCGGGGCCCGTGGCGCGGCGGAGGCGGGCGGGGTGGCCAGGCCGCATCCCGCCCAAAAAACGAACGCCCCGGCCAGGGCCAGGGCGTTCAGGTCAGCGTGAGGAGTCACGCTGCTTGTATCGGACCGGCCCGCGCGTGGTTGCGTCGGGCCGGCCGATCGGGGCGGCTACATGCAGCCGGCGATGTCGACCGTGGTCGTGATGTTCGTCGCCGCGTTGATGCCGTCGCTGCGCAGCCCGCCGCAGGTCCCCTTTGTGATGGCGGAGGTGCTGGACGAGCAGTCGACCTGGAGGTTGCCGGACGCCGACACCATGAAGTTGCCCTGGGCGGGCAGGTTCTCGGTGAGCGGCCCGATGCACGTGCCGGTGCAGGCGCCGAGGGCGACGCACAGGCCGCCGCTGGCGTTCAGGCCAGCCGCGCCCAACGGGACCTGGAAGTAGTTCTTCCCGGGGTCACCCGCCGAGCCCAGGTCCAGAGCGGAGAGATCGTTGCCCGCGGCGCTGTTGGCGCCCGAGCCGACGATCACGCCGTACTGGGTGTTGCCGAGGAACTGGCTGTTGCGCACCTTGACCTTGGACCCACCGAACAGCCGCATACCGTAGTTGCTGTTCTGCCAGGACACCAGACCGCTGATGGTGTTGGTGACCAGGCCGGCCGCGCCCGGGGTCTGGTTGATACGGATCCCGGCGGTCGTGTTCCCGGTGGCGACCACCGTTCCGCTGTTGCTGGGGACCGGCGTGCCCGGGGTGCCGGTGATGCTCACCGACCCCGTGCCGCTGACCTCGATGCCGTGCTGCGCGTTGTTGGCGAACAGCGTCTGCGTCCCCGACGGGTTGTTGATGTTGGCGGCGCCTGCCGTGATGCGGATGCCGTCCGCGTTCGACCCGGTCACGACCACCCCGGCCCCCACGGTCAGCGTCCCGGCTGTGACCCGGATGCCGTCGTTGGAGGTGTTCTGGATGGTGAGGTTCGAGAGGTTCGCGGTGAACGTTCCGGTCCCCGGCGAAACGAGGACGCCAATGCCGCCCGTGTGGTTGTTCCCGTCCAGCACCAGCGCCGCGCCCGTGCCGCCCGAGATCCCCGAGTTGTTGTTGTTCAGCTTGAACCCGCCCGCCGCCGGCACGGTGATCGTGATCGGGCCGCCCGACGTGGTGAGGGTGGTGTTCGTCGGCAGGATGAGCGGCAGGGTGTCGCCCGAAGCCAGGCCGGTGGTGGTGCCGGCGCTGCCCACGATGACGATCTGGCTGCCCGCGAACGGCGTCGTGGGCATGTGGGCAATGGCCTGGGTGATGGTCTTGAACGCGCAGCCCGGGGCCACCGTGGTGCCCGACATGCCACTGCCCGTCGCGGTCAGGTCGTTCCCGTTGACCGGGTCGACGTACCACTTGTTCCCGCTGATCGCATTGCACGCCGTGCAGGTGTGGCCCACGCAAGCGGTTCCAGCTGCCCCGCAGTCGTTGTCGACGCAGCAGTTCCCGGGGACGCAGCTGCCCGAGCAGCAGAAGTCGGAGCCGTTGGCTGCGCAGGCGGCGTTGTTGTTCCCGCAGGACGCAGTCACGCACTTGCCGCTGGCAACGTTGCAGATGTCGTTCAGGTAGACGTTGTCCGACTGGCACTGGTTGTCGCTGGTGCACTTGCCGCAGGTGTTCGGCGTGGTGACGCCGCAGATCTGGCCGTCGTTCGCACCTGTGCAGTCGGTGCTGGTCCCGTGGCAGTTGCCGGCGACGCAAAGCCCCTGGTAGCAGATGTTGTTGGCGTATCGCGAGACCGCGGTGCACTGACTGTCGGAGCTGCAGCTGCCGCAGGTGTTCGGGGTGGCGACGCCGCAGATCTTCCCGGAGGTGCAGTCGTTCGAGTCGTGGCAGTCGCCCTGGGTGCATCCGCCGGCGACGCAGATGTAGCCGTTGCCGTAGGCCGTCTTGCAGGTGTTGTCGGCGCTTGCCCCGGAGCAGGCACCGCAGACGTGAGCGACGGTCGCGCCGCAGATCTGTCCGCCGGTGCAATCGGCCGACGTGTCATGGCAGTCGCCCGCGACGCACTGGCCGGCCAGGCAGATGTGCATCGGGCCGTAGGTGCTGTCGCCCTTGCACAGGTTGTCGCCCGCCGCGTCGTTGGTGCACGCCGTGCACGCGTGGTTGATGCACAGCTGGTTGCCGCCGCACTCCGACGAGTTGTTGCAATTCCCCGAGACGCAGGAGCCGCCCGAGCAGACGTGATTGTTGCCGTAGGCGTTCGTGCAGTCGGTGTTGCTGCCGCAGCCGCCGCAGGTGAAGTTGTTGCAGACCTTCGTGGTGTCGTTGCAGCTGGCCGCCGTGTGGCAGTTGCCTACGATGCAGGCGTTGTTCTGGCAGATGTACGTGTTGCCGTACTTCCCGTCGTTGTGGCAGGCCGTGTCGCCGGCCGTGCCGCTGCCGCAGCCGCCGCAGGTGTGGGTCGTGAGATCGCAGACCTGGCCTGCGCCGCAGCCGTTGCTGTCGTGGCAGGTGCCAGCGACGCAGAGACCGCCGTTGCAAATGTGGTTCGCGCCGTACTCGCTCACGCACTGCGTGTCGCCGGTGCACGTGCCGCAGGTGAACGCCGTCTGCGCGCCGCACACGAGACCGGTGCTCGAGCAGTCGCCCTTGGCGAGGCAGTTGCCGGCGATACAGGCGCCATTGTGGCAGACGTGGTTCGTGCCGTAGGCGGCGGTGCAGTCGCTGTTCGACGCGCAGGAGCCACAGGTGTTGTTGGCGCAAACCTTGGTCGTGTCGTTGCAGTTCGCCGCCGTGTGGCAGTTGCCCATCGTGCAGGCGTTGGACACGCAGATGTACCCGTTGCCATAGGCGGTCGCGCACGCGGCGTCGTTGCCGTTGCAGCTCACGCAAACCGAGTTGGTACAGATGCCGCCGCCGGCGCAATCGCTGTTGTGCGTGCATCCACCGGCCGCGCCGCCGACGCCCGCCGTGCCGCCGGAGCCGGCAGCCCCGGCGCCGCCGTGCCCGGCCACATTACCGGAGCCGGCCCCGCCGGCCGTTCCG
>CAZJMY010000834.1:0-2140 GCA_964546845.1 uncultured Myxococcales bacterium
GCCGCGCGCCTGCGCCCGCGCCGGATCGACGACCACGTTGATCTGCCGCTGCCGGCCGCCGTTGATCGAGGCGCTGGCCACGCCCGGGATGCCCTCCAGCACCGGCTCGATGTAGTTCTGCGCGTAGTCGTAGAGCTGCGGCCCCGTCAGCCCGCCGCCCGAGACCGCCACCTGGATGACGGGCGCGTTGGACGGGTCGTACTGCAGCACGAACGGCGGCAGCACGCCCAGCGACTTGGGGACGGCCGACATCGCGAAGGCGACCTGCTGCTGGACCAGCGTCTGCGCCGAGTTGAGGTCGGTCCCCCACTTGAGCCACACGAACACCACCGACAGGTTGTTGCGCGAGTTGCTCTGGACGAAGTCGACGCCCGGGGTCGCGCTGACGTACTTCTCGATGCGCCAGGTGATGGTCTTCTCGACGTCCTTCGGGCCCAGGCCGGGAGCCAGCGTCCCGACGACCAGCACCGGCGGCGTGAGCTCCGGGAACGTGTCGACGGACATCCGCGGCGTCACGACGAACGCGAAGACCACCAGCCCGACGCAGATCATCAGGATGGCGATCGGGTTGCGCAGCGACAGCGACGTCACGGCTTGCCCCGCGCCAGCTGAACGCCGCCGTCGCGTGCCGCCGCCGCCGCCGTCTCGGTCAGCTTGGCCTCGACCTTGTCGCCGTCCTTCAGCAGCGTGCGCCCTTCGGTGACCACCCGGGTGCCCGGCGCCAGCCTGGGCTCGACGAACAGGCTGCCGTCGCGCTCGCCCATGACGGCGAAGACGGCCTTGTGCGCGACGCCGGCGTCCGTCGTGTAGACCGTGGCCGCCTTGCCGCGCAGCGAGGCGGCGATCAGCGGGATCTGCGCGGCGGGCCGGGGCGCGCCGACGTCGATCGTGAGCTCGGCCGTGGTGCCGACCGGCAGCGCGCGGTCGGGGTCCGGAACGTCGGCCTCGATGTGAACGGTGCGCGTCGACAGATCGGCGGCCGGCGACCGACGCGCGATCGTCCCGCGCAGGGCCCGGCCGGTGGCCAGCGCCACGATCTGCACCGGCGTGGCGGGCCCCACGACGTCGAAGTCCGCCTCGGGCACCTCGCCCACCACCCGCACCGTGTTGCGGTCGACGATCGACGCCACGGCGTCGCCCGGCCGAACGAACGCGCCCGGGTCGACCAGGCGGGTCGCGATCTCCCCCGCGAAGGGGGCGCGCAGGACGCAGTCGTTCACCTCCAGCGTCGCCCGCTGCATCTTGGCCTGCGTCTCCATCACCTCGGCGGCCTTGCTGGCGCTCTCGGCGGCGCGGTTCTCGATCTCGTTCGGCGAGGCGAATCCCCCCTCCTTCAGCTGGGCGACGCGCGCCGCCTGGTGGGCGATGGCCTCCTGCTGCGCCTGAAGCGCGCGGGCCTGCATGGCGACCGCCTTCGACCCGGCCGAGGCGTTCCGGCAGTCCAGCGTCGCCAGCACCTGCCCCCGCTTCACGGCGTCGCCCGGGCGAACCAGGACGGTGTCGACGTAGGCGGAGATCAGCTGGGGGCCGACCTTCGCCTGGATCCAGGGCTGGATCGTCCCCACGTAGCGGCGCGCAGGCCGATAGGTGGCGGCGCGCGCCTCGACGACCGTGACCGGCTTGGGCGCGCCGGCCAGCGCGACGTCGTTGACGCGCGAGCCGGCGCCCGCCACCAGCAGCACGCCCAGCCCGACGACACAGACCGTGCCCAGGGCGATGGCCAGCGGCAGGCGGCGGGACGCGGGCGCGTGGGGTTCCTTGTCGGCGTTCATCTCGGTCCTCTCTCCTTGGTCACGGTCACGACCCCTCGGCCAGCAGCCGGGCCAGCGCCGCCCGCGCGCGCTGAACGTCGTATTCGCCGACGGCCAGCTGGATCTCGGCGTCGGTCCGCACGGCCTCTGCGTCGGCCAGCTCCAGCGACGTGCCGAGGCCCGCCTTGAACCGCGCCTCCGCCTGGGCGTCGTTCGCTTGCGCGGCGTCCACGGCGCGGCGCAAGGCCACCAGCGCCACCTGCGCGACCTGCTGGGCCACGTACGCCTGCTGCACGACCGCCGTCTCCTGCTGCGACAGGACGGCCACCTCGGCCCGCGCCACCCCGGCGCGCGCAGCGGCCGCGTCCCGGCGAGCCGCCACGACCGGG
>CAZJMY010000835.1:0-12456 GCA_964546845.1 uncultured Myxococcales bacterium
GGTCGCGACGTCGTCTGCGCCCGGCGTAGACCTGACCGCCTCCGGCGCCCCGTCCACGAAGGAGGAGCCGCGCCGGTCCTGGTGGCGGTCGCCCTGGTTCTGGACGGCGGCGGTCGTCACGGCGGCCGTCGCAACGGTGGCCACCGTCCTAATCATCCGGAGCCGCAACCAGGACTTTTCGGGGAATGTCGGGCCTGGTCTCATCCACGTGCCGTGAGTCGAGAACATGGACGCAAGAGGCGCTCGACCACTTCTTCTGGCGGTAGCCCTGACGGCTCTCGTCTCCGCGTGCCGCACGCCGCCGACGCAGATCGTGCTGGTCGTCGACACGAATCTGACGAAGGTCGACATCGACGACGTGAGGATCACCGTCGGCGCGGTCGCCGCGGCCCCCGTGGACGGGTGGGCCGCCGCTCACCACCCCGCGACGGCCCCCACGTTCGATACCTACCTGACCGCGGACGGCGGGCAGACGTTTCCTTTGACCCTGGGCATCGAACCTTCGGGCTCACCCGGCGGTCTGGAGATCTCCGTTCAAGCGTTGCGCGCCGGAAACGTCGTCGTCGAGCAGAACGTCGCCACGTCGTTCGTCCCCGGCGCGCAGAGGATGTTGCGTGTGCTGCTTCTCGATCTGTGCGTCGGGACCAGCTGTCCCGGCGGGCCGGCGCAGACCTGCAACGGGGGCGTGTGCGGATCGGCAGTCGTCGACGCAACTGAGCTGCCGGGCTGGACAGGTGCGCTTCCGCCGCCGCCCCAGCCGTCTCCGACAGCCCCCATTGGCGGACGATCGATCTGGGCGAACGGCTGGCATTCCTGCGCCAACGAGGCGTCGACTCTGTATTGCTGGGGCCGAAACACAGACGGTGAGATCGGGGACGGCACGACGGTGAACGCAAAGCTTCGGGTTCCCGTGATGGACGTCAGCGGACCCTCGGCGGTCGGGTTGGGGCAATTGACGAGTTGCGTGTGCGACCGGAGCGGGAAGGCCTGGTGCTGGGGGCGCAACGTCGAAGGCGAGCTGGGGATCGGGGCGGTTTCCGTGAGCTCCCCTTTGCCGGTACAGGTTCCTGGCATCGACGATTGCGTCCAGATCGCGGGAGGCGGGCTCCATACGTGCGTCGTGCACGGAAGGGATGGCAGCGTGTCGTGCTGGGGCGGAAACACGTATGGGCAGGTGGGCCAGCCTGTCAGCGGCTCCCCGTCGTGCACGGTGAGCAAGGGGAGCTCCGCCACGCCCTGTTTCACGTCCCCGATGGTCGTTCCCGGCCTGGTGGACGTGGCCGAGGTGCGCGGTGGCGAGCTCTACACGTGCGCGCGCAAGAACGATCAGACGGTCTGGTGTTGGGGCGACAACACTTTCGGGGTGCTGGGGGATGGGACCAAGACGTCGCGAAGCATGCCCGCGCCGGTCATGGACCTGGCCAAAGATGTAGCCGAGATCGCCGCCGGCCGCTGGTTTGCTTGCGCGCGCCATCAGACGGGCACCGTTTCGTGCTGGGGGCAAAACGGCGGGGGACAGCTCGGCAACAACTCGACATCAGATAGCGCGCGCCCGGTGGCGGTCGTCGGCATCACCGATGCCATCCAGATCGGTGGCGGCCAGAATCACGCTTGCGCGTTGCACGCCTCGGGCGCGATCTCCTGCTGGGGTGACAACATGGACGGGCAGCTCGGTAACGCAACGACCACCAGCTCGCTCGTGCCGGTCGACGTCACGGGGCTCGACGGGGTCAACTCGACAGCCGCTTCGAGAATCAACTCGCTGGCCGTAGGCTCGAACCACAACTGCGTCCGATCCGCGTCTGGCCTGGCGTTCTGTTGGGGCAGAAACGACGTCAACGAGATCGGCGACAGCACCAGAACGAACCCGCGGCCGTCGCCCGTCTCCGTCCCCGGATTCGAGTAGCGACGTGGCGGCGATGTGCCGGTCGCCCGCTTCGAGCGATTCAAGGCGCGCGCGCGCAGCGCACGCCGTCGAACGCGTTGCGCGTGCCGGGAACGTCGCCGTCGCGGGCGAACGAGAAGATGTCGTCGGTGTTGGTGCCGAACGAGCCGCCCCGCAGGATCCTGTACGAAAAGTCCGTGAGGGCGACGCAGTCGACGCAAGGGTCGGCGTAGGGGACGTACCAGTCCAGCGTCCACTCGGCCACGTCGCCCGCGAGGTCCAGGTGCCCCCAGCGGCCCGCGCCGGCCGTCGCCGACCCGACGGGCGCTATGTTGGCGACGCCCGCGCAGGACGTGGACCCCGGCGGGTAGTTGCAGCCCGAAATGGCGTAGAGGCCGCTGGTTGGATCCGCGGACCCCCAGGGGTACGGGCGTTGCTGGTTGCCGCCGGCGGCCGCGTATTCCCACTCCGCCTCGCTGGGGAGAAAGCCGCCGTCCCAGATGCAGAAGGCGTAGGCTTGCGCCCAGTCGACGCAGTTGATGGGGCGGGCGTCGCCCGGGCCCGGTTCGTCGGTCCACGTCTGAAACGAGGGCTCGCAAGCGAGGCTGGCTTGCCACCCAGCCAACGTGGTCGGCAGGTCGAGGCTGTCCGCGCCGTTCCAACCCGGCTCGAACCCGGCGCCGCCGCTGTCCACGAGGCCGCGGCCGCCGTTCAGGTACGCGTGCTTGCCCGATCCGGGCGGCGGCGTCCATCCAGCGACGACGGCGGCCACGAAGGTTCGGAACCGTTGGACCGTCACCAGATATTTGTCCAAGCGAAACGAGCTGACCGTCGCCGGGTCGCTTTCGTCCATGGTCTCGCTCCCACTGCCGATGTAGGTCCGCTGGTAGGTGCCCCCCGGAACCTCTGGGCTGTCAGCCGAGGCGGTCGAGTCGGTGTCGTTTCCGCACGAGACAACACCAGCTGCGCAGACGGCCGCGATCACGAGCCTAGGAAGCGATAGCATTCCCCGCCGGATCATCGGACGAGGATCCTACCCTGCGCGCGGGCCGGGTCCGGCCGACCCTCAGGGGGCGACCTTGGCGTTCCCCAGGACAAACACATAGTCCTGGTAGTCGCCGTTGCCGGCTTCCTCTACGGCCAGCAGGAAGCTATCCGCGACCGGTGCGCCGGTCGCGTCCTTGAGAGGATAGACCTTGGTGCGATGCGTGTTCGCCGGGGAGTTGGGTGCGTCCTCGGAGTAGGCGTAATCGCCGTTCGTCGCAGTTCCGCCGGTGTCGTACTTCTGACTGAGCTGGTCGGTATAGACCCAGATGCCGAAGGTCGCGGTGCCAGGGTCGAAGGACTGCGGGCCGGTGATGGGAGACAGGACCATCCTCGCCCCATCGGACGTTTGGGCGTTGGCCGCCGACGCCATCGTTCCGGCGCTGTTGTGGGTGGTGGGGCTGCCCTTGGGATACCAGCCAAAGGGCATCGGTCCCTTGGGCGAGAACCGCGCGACGGCAGTCAACGTGACGTTGCCCGTTCCGGCCTTCGTGAAGAGCTGACCGGCGACCTCGTCGGAGCCCGCCTCGATGCCCTTCGGAAGCTTGCTGGCGTCGCTGGGAGAGATGGGGTTGGCGTTGTTTTGGGCCGCTCCGACATTGATCTTGCCGTAGCCGAGCGTCGTCAAAATCTGGCCCAGCGTGGGTTCGTGAGTCGCGGAAGTCAAGATGAGTCCCCAAAGGTTGCCCTCGGCGGATGTGGAACCCGCTGACGCACTCAAGGTGGCGGTCAGGAGGGTGGCGCCGCTGTTCTGGGGCGGAGCGGCCGGTAGCGCGCTGCTGGCGGTCAGCGCCTGAACGGTCACGGGCAGATCCGCACCCGCAGCAAGCGCCATCGGAAGTTGGGGCATTCCGTTGATTTGGAAGGCGGTCCGATTGGCTCCGGTCAGGGTCAGGGCCGTGATCATCGTCGGTGTCGTCCCGCCGTTGTGGAGTTGAACGGTCTGCGTCAGCGCCGGCGTTGCCACGTCGCGGACTCCGGTCAAGATCACGCCGTTTGGCCAGGACGCCACCACCGACAAGGACCCGCCGCTCGTGGTCGTGCCGGCCGTTCCCCCGGTCGCAACCGAAGCAACTCCCCCCGACCCGCCGGTCGAACCGCCGCTTCCTCCACGGCCGCCCGTCACGCCTGATGTTCCTCCCGAGGCGGCGTTGCCTCCGCTTCCGGGCCCCATTCCGCCGGAAGATCCGGGGTTGCCGCCGGACCCATCGGGCACCGACCGTCCTCCCGAACCGTCCGACGTGTGACCCCCAGTGGCGCCGCTGACACCCGCCCCTCCTCCGCTGAAGCCCCCCGATCCTCCGGAACCGCTCGCCGGCGGTTGGCCGCTCGACCCTGACCCGCAGCTACAAGCGATGAGACCGCAGAACAGCAGGGATAGTGTCCGGAGCATTGGCCGCTCATTCAAAGCAAAAGACTCCTGCGTCGACGCCAAGCCAATGTACACGGTTTATCTGCAGCGGACCGACGTGCGCACACGGCGTTAGGGGGGATGCCCCGCGCCAATCGAGCGCAAACGCTGTAAGGGAGGCGAGCGCAGCCCGGGACGACAATGTGGCCGCCGGGATGCGGGTTAACATCGTGTCATTGCTGGTGTTCGTCGCGAGCTGTGGCGGAGGCTCCCCGGATCCGATCGGGGTGCCGATTTCGGATTGGGCGGCCACCGACGCGGCCTTCGTGTGCGCGAGGATCTTCAGTTGCTGCAAGTCCTCGGAAATCGCCGGACTCGGTTACACGGACGAAGTCGCGTGTCGCGCAGCGGTCACCGGCGACGAGGAGGTGAGGGTCAGCCGCGTCTTGCGCGCTGGTGTTTCGGTCTATGACGCGCTCGCGGCGCGCCGCTGCCTGAACGAGGCGATGGCGCTGGCCTGTGCCGACTTTTTCCCCCAGGGCCGTCCAGCGCCGTCGACCCCCTCCTGCGCCATGGTGTTCCAGGGTGTCGGCAAGGTCGGCGACGCGTGCAGCAGCGACGCCGACTGTCGAAGCGCCGACTGCAACTTTGGAAACTGCGTCGTCCCTCCGTGCAGTAACGTGATCTGCGCGGCGGGACGGTATTGCGATCCCCTCACGAACGAATGCGTTTCCGTGAAGCTCGCGGGGGCACTGTGCTCCGCGGACGTCGAGTGCGATCCGTTGCTGGGCTGCCACGACGGGACATGCGGCCCCACGCTGGCAGTCGGCGTTCAGTGCGGCAAGAGCTCCGACTGCGCCGCGGGCAGTTGTCAGCCCGCACCGACCACGCTTCGGACGCGCGTGTGCGTACCGCCGTTGCCCGACGGTTCTCCGTGCTCGATCGGGTCCGAGTGCGCGAGCGCCGGGTGTTCGTTCACCGAAGCCACCGGACAGCTGGTGTGCGGCCCGGTCATCTGCGCAGGCGGTGCCTGACCCCCGACTTCCTTACCGCGTCTGCGCGCGAAGAGGGCGGCGCCATTGAAACCGATAACATTTGCGGGATGACGAATTCAGCGAAGGAGCGTTTGGTTCGGGTCCCTGCCGGCTCTCCACCCGTGGTTGCCCTGGTCCTGCTCGCTTTCATCACCCTCGGCGTCGGCTGTGGCTCCGGCGCGAGCTCGTCGGGGACGGGCGGATCCGGTACGGGCAGCGGGGGAGCGCACATGTCGACCGGTGGGACGAGCGGCAGTGGATCGGGTGGCAACATGTCGACCGGCGGAGCCACGGCGGGAAGCGGAGGTGCCGCCGGTGAGTCACACGGCGCGACGGGGGGGGAGGGCGGGCGTGGCGGCTTCGCGGATGGGATGGCAGGTGCGCCCGGTGGATCGCGGGGCGGCGCCGGCAACGGCGGGCGCGGCGGCTTCGCGGGTGGAATGGGAGGCGCCGCCGGTGGATCGCGGGGCGGCGCAGGGGGCTCCGCAGCAACGGGGCTCGATCAGGCGTGTACCAAGGCCTGTGCCAAGCAGACGACCCTCGCCTGCGCCGACGCGAATTGCCACGACGACTGCCTGATGCAGGCCGCGATCATGCCAACCCCCGGGTCGACCAACACCTGTGAGACTCAATTCCTGGCTCTGTTGAACTGCGAATCCACGCTCGCGTCGAACAAGTGGACCTGCTCCACCGACGAAGACGTGCCGGAACCCGCGGCCGGGCAGTGCACGCCCAGCGCATGCGCCTGGGCGTGCTGCGTGTCATCCCTTTACACGACCAGCGACATCTGGGCCCGCTGCGAGGCGACCTGCAAGTGACTCCGCCTGCTACCGCAGATAGGGGGCCAGCCCGAGGTTCTGCGTCTTGATCGCGTTTGCCACGATGCTCGCCAGCATCGTGCCTCCCGCGAGGTTGGTGTGGGTTGCGTCGGTGCCCCCAGCGTGGAACTTCAGCGCAGCCGCCTTCGAGCCGAGCGAGTTGTACCAGGCAGTCGACAGCGCCGTGAGGTCGATGTACGGCACCTTCTTGGCGGTCGCCGCCGCCATCGCGGCCGCGGCGTGAAGGCTGGACTGATCGGCGAGCATCGAGCCGTTCCAGGTGCCCACCCGGGCAGGCGGCGAGATCAGGATCGCGTTGACGCCCGCCGCCTGCGCGTCGGTCACATATTTCTCCAGGTTCGCTTGAACGGTGGCATCGGGGACGCCCTTGTCGTTGTGGCCAAATTGGATGAGCACCCAGTCTCCCTCCTTCCAGTTTGCCTTGATGGCGCCCCACAGTCCGGAGGAGCCGTAGAAGCTTGACGAGCTGTCCCCGCTGTCGGCGTAGTTCGAGACCTCGACCGACGGTCCGAAGAACTCGGGGAGCATCTGACCCCAACCCGCGAACGCCGCGCCGGGCTGGTCGCACACCGTCGAGTCACTGGCGATGAAGACGTTCATCGGCCTCATGGCGGCGGTGGCCACCGCGTACCCGATCGCCGACACTTGCGGGTTCTTGCCCGAGAAATAGAGGTCCAGTCCAGGATAGCCCGCATTCACGTTGGGTTCGGTCGGCTCGGATTCGCGGGCCCGAACGTCGACCACGAACGCATACTCGACCGACTGTCCAGCCGCGGTCGTGACGGTGCTGAGCATTCCGCGGTTCGATTCCGCGCTGACGAAGGTGTCGCCCGCCGCCGCTCCGCCCAGCGTCACCGTCACCAGGTAGTTGCCTGCCTCTGATGTCGCTTGCGCGGTGGGCTGGAAAGCGCTGATGGCGGTAGGACCTCCGAACAGGCACTCGATGCAAACCGGTCCGTCGCCTCCCCCGGGGCATGTCGAACCCGCCATTGGCACCGTTTTGCACATCGAGAAGTTGCTGGCGGTGGGAGCGGGGAATCCCGCGGGGATACCGCCGCTCCCTGGACCCACCATCCCGGCCCCACCACCGCCGATTGATCCGCTTACCCCTCCCGAGCTCGAGCCCCCGCCGGCGCCGGCCGCGCCGCCGGCCTGATCGCCGCCTGTCGCGCTGCTTCCGCCGAGGGCAGAGGTACCGCCGGCGCCCGTGCCGGTCGTGCCGCCGGTCTCGGAGGTACCGCCCGTCGCCGAGTACCCGCCGGTCGCGGTCGAGCCGCCCGTCGCCCTCGTGCCCCCTGTGTCCCCCGAGGGAGATTGGGTGCCTCCCGTGCCCGTCGACGACATCTCTGAGCCGCCGCTGGAACACGCCATCGGGGTCACGCAGCAAAGCAATCCGATCGAGGCGAACCAGCAGAGTGAGGGACGACGTGTGATGGTTGTCATGTTGATCCTCGCGTTATTAAGGGTCGCGGATACCGGGAATCGCGACGTCGATCTGTCCCGCGCGATCCGATGGTCTCGACCCCCAAGGCTTCGGCGTTGGAGCCGAAAAGATACCCTCGCGACCTGTCTCGTCGGCCTAACAAGGCCTGCGCGGTTGCGCGAGCGCTACCAGCCCATGACCATGCGAAGATCGCCGGCGAGGGCGTCGCCCATCGCCTGAGACGCCGTCATGTCCGGATGGCCGCCGCACTGCTTCGTGTTGGCGTATGGACGCAGGTCGAACACGTCATGCTTCATGTCGCCGGCCGCTTTCAGAGTGCCGATGATCTGATTGAGGGCGGTCGCGGCGGACTGATCAGTGGTACTTCCGGTCTTCCATTCGACGATGTGGATGAAGGCGGCGTCGGGATACTTCGAGCGAATGTGCGTCGTCAACTTGAGGTAGGCATCGATGTAGGGCTGGCCGGGGTTTCCGGTCGAAAAATCGTTGTTCGTGAGATTCATGATGACGACGTCCGGCTGATAGCGGGAGAAGTCCCAGGGCGTGGCATCGGTCGGGATCGCATAGTCGTAGCGAGCAGGCATGACGGTGTTCGGGGTGGGCGTCGTCGTCCCGTAGTTCCGATACACGCCAATCCCCGACCACGCGATGGTCACCAGATCCGCCGACACTTCGCGTGCGGCAATCGCTCCGTAGGACAGGTAGTGATTCTCGATCTTGATTGGCGACCCGCAGCTGGTTGCGCTGAGGATGCCCGCGCCGCAAGAGAACGAATCACCGACGAGCTCTATCCGCCGACCGGGGGCCGGCGCGGGGGGCAGAAGGGCGCCTCCCGAACCGAAGCCCGAGAACCCGATGAACGTCGTGGGCCCAAAGCTCGCCTCACTGTCCCTCCACAGCAACACCTCGTGGACCCCGCTCGTGAGCCCGGTGGCGAGCAAGTAGGTCGTCTGATTGGACGCCGTGAACATCTGCTTGGGCGCACCTCCGTCGATCACGACCTCGAAGCTGTTCCCGTTGGTCCCATCGTCGAGCTGAACCGAGACCTGGGTTCCCATGAATCGGGCCGCCACACTCGAGCCTGACCACTCGAGTCGCGTACCACCGGCCGCTCCGGCCGCGGTTCGCCCCACGATCCGCACGCCAGGCAAGTTCGTTGATCCTGCGCTGCCGCCGACAGCGGCCCCGCCAGTGCCAGCATGACCGCCAGCGCCGACTTCTCCACCCGTGGAGCTCGCCCCCGCCGCACCTGCGTCTGGCGTGACGCCACCAGATCCGCCGGACAACCGGCCGCCAGCCCCGGTTGCTGTGCTCGACGATCCCCCCGACCCGCCCGAGCTGGCGTTCGCCCCGGATTGACCGCCGGTGATGGGCGCAGATGCTCCTCCAGAACCAGAGCTTGTCGCGGCGGCGTCCGAGCGGATGGCGCTCGTGGCGCCACACCCCGTCGTTGCTCCGGTTGGAGTCAACGTGAACGCGAGCAGAGTCATGACGGCGCGATTCCTTCGCGTCTGTGGCAACTTGATACTCTCGTTTGTCGCGGTGAGCCGACGAGCAGACGCCCGTCAGTGAGGCTCACCTTCGACCGTCAGAGTAAACGCGTCTTCATCCGAAGCGATGCTGACCCGGTTCGCGCGAATCGTTCCGTGCAGACGCGGTAAGGCGCTCGGTCGTACGAAAGGATAGACTCGCTTGCTCGCTCACTGGGCGTGAGAGCTCGCTTTGCTCAAGACAGGCCGGCATCTTTTGATCTGCGTCAGCACCCTGACGAGCGCCTTCGGTGGCGCTTGCTCTGGGGGCGGCGAAGGCGCGGCAATGGTGAGCGGGGCCGGAGGATCCTCGACGGGCGGGGCCGACGCGGGTCGTTCGGGAGCGGGAGGAACCGGCGGTATCGTCGCCGCCTCGGGCGGATCACGCGGCGCCGCCGGCACCGGCGGCCTGTCGGCGGCCGGTGGTTCCGCCGGAGGCCCGAACGCGCCAGGCGGCGCTTCCGGCGCTCGGGGTGGCGTCTCAGGGTCTTCGGGGGGCGCGCCGGGAGGGGGCGGCACAATCGGAACGGGCCCCGGTGGGCGCGGCGGCACCTCGGGCAGGGGCGGTACGGCAGGCGCCCCCGGGACCGCTGGTCCGCTCGTCGCGTTCCCGGGCGCGCTCGGTTTCGGCAGGAAAGCGACCGGCGGGCGGGGCAAGGCCGTCTACCACGTCACCAACTTGAACGACGCCGGCGCCGGATCCTTTCGCGATGCCGTCAGCCAGGGGGGCCGGATCGTCGTTTTCGACGTCGGCGGATACGTCACGTTGCAGACGGCCGTCTCGGTCAAGAGCGACCTGACCATCGCGGGGCAAACCGCCCCCGGTGAGGGCATCGGCTTCATGGGCCGCGAGGTGTCGTTCAACGCCTCGTCGAACGTGATCGTTCGTTACGTCCGGTTCCGTCAGGGTCTCCTCGACCCGGACGCGAAGAAGAGCGGGATCAACCTCCTCAACGCCAGCAATCTCATCTTCGATCACATCTCGATCGAGTTCGCCCAGTACAACAACGTCGACGCGGTCGGGGCGACAAACATCACCGTGCAGTACTCGATCGACGCGGATCCGACGGGCCAGCAATTCGCGGCGCACACCGAGATGACCGGAGGATTCTTTACGTGGTACGGCAACCTCTTCGCCAACGCTCACGGGCGGTGCCCGCTGGCCAAAACCAACACGCAGTACGTCAACAACGTCGTCTACAACTACCAATACGCTTATGCGGCGGGCGACACGAGCGGCGTATTCTGGCACGACATCGTGCACAACTATTTCATCGCGGGTCCCTCGACGACCAGCCCGGGCGACTACTTCTTCCAGATGAACGCCGGCCAAACGGTTTACGTCAACGGAAATCTCGCGGACACCAACAAGGACGGCACCCTCAACGGCACGGACGGGGGTTATCCCGGCGGCACGACCCACGCCGCCGCTGCGTCGTCCATCGACACGGCGAGCCTGCCAACCACGAGCGCGGCGGCCAGCTTCGCCGCGGTGATTGCCGGGGCGGGAGCGTCGCTGCACCGCGATCAGGTCGATGCGCTGGTGATCGGCGACGTCGCGTCGCTAGGGAAGGCTGGATCCCTCTGGACCACGCAGACCGCGAGCGGCCTCGGCAACAGCGGCTATGGTGCCATCGCGGGTGGAACCGCCGCCACCGACACCGATCTGGACGGCATGCCGGACGCGTGGGAGGTCAAGTACGGGTTGGACCCCAAGAACGCCAGCGATGCGACCGGAGACTTCGACCACACGGGCTACACCAACATCGAGAAATACGTCAACGGGATTGCGGACGGGCTCTATCCATGAAGTGACCACCGGGCGTCCGGCGCTCAGTCAGAGGGTGCCGGGCAGGCCGTGCCCCGGCCCAAGCACCTCCTTCATCGCTTCCGCAACGTTGAAGGGCCCACGATTCTGATCCGCGGTGTGGCAACCGAGACATATCGTCGGGTCGACCGTGCGAGAGGTCCCCATGTGCCTGTCGCGTGCGCGCACATGCTCGGCGCTGGCGCCGTGGCAGCTCTCGCATCCCACGTCGGCGAAGAACGTAGTGGCGGTCTTCAGGTTGCGCGTTCCGCCGGGAGCCAAGAACCCGGTTAGGTGGCAACCGAGACACGCCGGGTCCCTATCGCGTCCGCGCGACCGGAGCGTCTCGAGCGCGTGCGCGTGATCGGTGGTCTTCCATTGAGCGTCTTCGCGTAGGTGGCAAGCTGCGCAAGAAGCTGTGCTACCGAAGTCCCATCTTTCGAACGTGTGGGGCTCTCGCGGCGGCTCGCCATTTCGGGCTGGGGCGTTGGCCAAGTGTCCGTCATCGACCACATGTGTCGTCACGAGGCGTTCGATCAGGGCGACACCCCACTGGTCCGGCACGGAGCCGGTTACGATCGTCGTACGGTCGTCGATTTGCGGTGCCCCACCGGCTCGTGGCCAGCGGACATCGAGCCTCCCAATCGTGGTCCCGCCCGCCCGCGACGGAACCAGCGCGGGAACCGAAGCCTTCCTGTCAGCCGCCGTTACCGACGAAGTCGGGGCGGTCGCGTCGGGACTGACCACGACCACGTCGACGCCTTTCGACGCCCGCCAGAGGCCGGCGGAGTCCATGATGTCCTTGGCACGTTCTTCTCCACGGTCGGTGCGGACGACCGCGATCACCAGCGCTGCGCCTCTTGCGCGCAAGGACGACGCGGTCCTGCGTGCCGCCTCCACCGGGTCCTCGAGAGTGAAGCCCCAACGCCCGACGCTCATGGCTACCTCGCCAGAGAGGTCCAGGATGCCGAAGACGCCGATCTGGTGACCGGCCGCGTCCAGCAAACGCTCGCTCGGGAACGGGTGTTGGCCGCCCGCAGCGAGGATGTTGCTCGCGACCATCGGTGTCTTTTCTTCCGCGGCCAACCCCCTCAGCCCCTCGGCCCCAAGCGCGAGCTCCCGCGGGCCCGGCACGACGACGTCCACGCCCATGCGCCGATACGCGGCGAGGATCATGTGCGCGCGCTGGAGGACCGCGTCTCTTGACGCAGTCTTCGTATCGTCTCCGAGGACGGGAAGCAGATTGCCGGCATCGACCTGGACGATGGATTGCCCCTCGACGCGCGCCCGATCGACGAGGGTCGCCCGCCGGGCAAGGCCGCCTCGAGCGGCCGGGCCTATGCCGGAGCCGTCATACTGGCCACGCAAGTCGCTCGTGTAGAAGATCGTGAGCGATGGGCGCGTGACGGCCTCGCGGTCTTCGCGTTCGTTCCGGTGGGTGCAACGACCACCTCCGAGGATCGTGAGGGCGGCCATCCCGACAAGCAGCGCTGCGGATCGTCCGGACAACGGGTCAAGTTAAG
>CAZJMY010000836.1:0-5530 GCA_964546845.1 uncultured Myxococcales bacterium
GCCGCCGCCGGCTCCGCCGCCCATGCCGCCCGCGCCCGTCACCGGGGGCGTGGCGCCGTACTCGTAGGCGCCGATGTCGTACGCGGCGCCCGCCGGGCGACCTCCGCCCAGCACGTCCGTCGCCGGCGCGGCCGCGCCCCCGTAGCTGGCGACCCCCTTGTCGATCGCCGCGCTGCCTGAGGCCAGCTGCAGGTTCCCCTGGCTCGCGTCGGCGAACAGGGCGGCCGCGGCCGCCGCGTTCAGCGTCGATTCATGCGCCGACGCCGAGCCGCCGTCGTATCCGGAGACCAGGTTGTAGTCGTGCATGAGACCGGTGACGGTCTGGATCTCCATCCCGACGTCGTCCGAGATGAAGATGTTGTTGAAGATGACGTTGTTGTTGGCGCCGGCGGCGACCTGGATGGCCGCCCGCGAGCCGCCCGGGTTGTAGACGGTGTTGTTGACGATCAGGTTGTCGTGGGAGGCCTCGGCGCCGTCCCCCTCGAACAGCGTGAAGCCACCGCCGTCGGCGTTGTAGATGACGTTGTTGCGGGCGACGCCATGGATGGCGCCGTCCAGGTTGATGCCCGCGGCGCCCCGGCAGTTCTGGACCACGTTCCCCTCGATGCGCCAGTTCGAGATCAGGCCGTCGCCGCCCGTGCTGAGGTCGGCGTTGATCTGGATGCAGTTCGCGCCGGTGTTCGAGATCGTGTTGCGCAGGATGGACGGGTTGTCCGCCGCGTTCGACACGTAGATGCCGTGCTCGCCGCAGGTGTCGATGACGTTGTCCTGGATCGTGAGATCCAGCGCGAAGCCCGAGAAGACGCCGTCGTGCCGGCCGGCGACCGCCGTGCCGCCGTTGTTGTGGGAGTTGCAGTTCTGGATGACGACGCCGCGCGCGTCGCTGCCGTCGTCCTCGTTGCCCAGGATCGCGATGCCCGACCGCGGCGCGCCCGAGACCTCGAACCCATCGAACGTGATGTAGCTGCAGGACGAGAACTGGACGAAGTCCTGGGGGGAGTCGCCGTTCGCCGAAGTGATCTTGGCGCCCCACTTGTTGCGCGACTTGAAGACGATCGGCGCCGCGGCCGTGCCCGACACCGTGTCGCAGGCCAGGCCCGCGTACGTTCCGTCTTCCACCGTGACGGTGTCGCCCGGCTTGACCGTGTCCAGCGCGCGCTGGAGCGTGCGCCAGGGCGCCGCCGACAGGCCGCTGGCGGTGTCGCTGCCCGTGGGGCTCACGCTGTACGCGGTCGCGTACGCGGCGGCCGATCCGAAGGCGACGACGGCGAACGAAGCAAGGCGCAGGAAGAACGAAGGACGCGGGAATGCCATCGGTCCATAGTGGCCCAGTCCGCGTCCCACGCCAACTACCGATTGTCCCCGGCGCGCCGTCCGCGCGGCGCACACTATCGAAGATGTTTGAACGCGGCTCGCAGCTCGCCGACCAGAAGCTGCGGCTGCTCCCAGGCGGCGAAGTGGCCGCCCTTGGGCAGCTTGTCGTAGTAGATGAGCTTCGGGTACGCCTGCTCCGTCCAGCTGCGCGGCGCCTGATAGAGCTCGTCGGGAAAAGCGCTGACCGCCGTCGGGATGGTCACCCCCTTCGGCGCGAAGAACGAAAGCTTGCTCTCCCAGTAGAGGCGCGCCGAAGAGACCGCGGTGTTCGTGAGCCAGTAGAGCGTGAGGTTCCCGAGCACGTCGTCACGGGTGAGCCCCTCATGCCCGCCGGCGAAGACCCGCGCAATCAGCGCGTAGCTGCGCGCGTCGTGATCGAGCATCCAGGCCGCCATCCCGACCGGTGAATCGCCCAGCGCGTAAAGCGTCTGCGGCCGGTTCTGCATCTCCTGCGCGTAGCCGAGGCCGTGCGCGTAGAAGAAAGCCAGCTGTTCCCACGCGTGTCGCTCGTCCGGCGACAGACGGTCCGGCGGCGGGCCCCCCTTGTGCAGCGCCGCCTCGATGTCCGGCGGCACCGCCGCCGGCATGTTGGTGTGAATGCCGATGAGGCCGGCCGGCTTCAGCAGCGCCATCTGCTCCGTGACGGCGTTCCCCCAGTCGCCGCCCTGGGCCACGTAGCGCCGGTACCCGAGGCGCTTCATCAACGCGACCCAGGCCTGCGCGATGCGGACCGGGTCCCACCCCGTCTGGGTCGGCGTCCCCGAAAAACCGTGCCCCGGCAGCGACGGGATGACGACGTCGAACGCGTCGGCCGCGGTGCCCCCGTATTCCGTCGGCTTCGTGAGCGGATCGATGATCTTCAGCTGCTCGACGATCGAGCCGGGCCACCCGTGCGTGATGATGATCGGCAGCGCGTTCGGTTCTTTCGAACGCACGTGAATGAAGTGGATGTCGACGCCGTCAATCTCCGTGAGGAAGTTTGGAAACCCGTTGATCTGGGCCTCGGTCTTGCGCCAGTCGTAGTCGGTCGCCCAGGCGCGCGCGAGCTGCTGCATCGTCGCCAGCTGCACGCCCTGGGACTGATCCGCGACCAGCTCTTTCGACGGCCACCGCATGGCGACGATCCGCCGTTTCATGTCCGCCAGGGCGTCGTCCGAAAACGCGACCCGAAATGGGCGCACGGCGTCCTTCCCTCGGTTGGGCGCGGCCGCCGCCGGCGCGCAGCCGGCCCGCATCGCGACGGCGGCGAAGCGCCAGGCCAACTCACGATTCGTGCGCGCGGTCCACGTCATGCCGGGCGAACGTGCGTTGCCGCGTGTCAACGACAAGTGAGGCGCCCTCACCCGATCGCAAATCAGCGATCGGCTCACCGCCGCGTGGCGGGCGGCGAGCCGATCCCCGCATTCAGCGCCCCTCGGTCACCTCGTCGATCGCGTCGGGCACCAGGCCGTGCGCCTCCTTGTGGGCGGCGACGGCGTCGGCTGCCGTGGGCGCTTCGACCAGGCAGCTGACCGTCCCCGACGCCGGGTCGAACCAGTAGTTCAGGAAGCGGGCGTGGTGCCTGGCCTGCACCGCCAGGTCCTTGCGATGCGCCGCCGCGACGTCGGCGGCCGTCACCTTCCCGGGCCCGAAGTGGTGTCGGTCCAGGAACAGCTTCTGTCCCGGCGCCGGCGTCCAGTCGGCGCTGTCACCGGCGACCTCCCGCACGTCGTTGGCGACCAGGCCGTGCGCCTCGCGGTGCACGGCCGCGGCCGCTTCCGCCGACGGCGCCTCGACGAGGCAGTAGATCTTCCCCTGCTTCTCGTCGAGCCAGTACGCGTGGTAGTGGACGCCATGCTTCGCCTGCGTGGCGAGGTCCTTCTTGTGCGCCTCGGCGACCGCAGCCGCCGTGACCTTCCCCGGCCCCAGGTCGTGCTCGTCGAGGAAGAGGCGAGACCGCGACGGCTCCGCGTCCGGCGTCGCGCGCACCGGTTTGGCCTCCGCCGCCGTCCCGCTGGCCGCCAACATCGTCATTCCGATCAGCATTTCGTTTCGCATGTCGTTGGTCCTTTCGATGTCCTCGGGGGCCGTCCTTGGCCCCGATCGAAAGGTAGACGGCGCCACACGCGATCAGAATGACCGGCCGTCCGGCTCTCTTGTCCCGGCGTCCGGATCGCTCGCGCGACCGCTGCGGTACGCGGCGGGCGACACGCCCAGCGTGCGCTTGAACGCGCGGCTCAGGGCCGGCTCCGAACCGTAGCCGACGCGCTCGGCGATCTCGGCGAGGCCCAGGCTGGTCGTGCGCAGCAGGTTGGCGGCCAGCTGAATCCGCCAGCGCGCCAGGTACTGCAGCGGGGCCATGCCGACCAGGCGCGTAAATCGCTCCGCCAGCACGGAGCGGGATGTCCCGGCCTCACGCGCCAGGGTCTGCAGCGTCCAGGGGTGTGCGGGACGCTCGTGCAGTCGGCCGAGGGCCAGCCCCACGGTCGGGTCGCGCAGCGCCGCGAACCAGCCCACCTCGTCGGGCGCCAGGCTCTCCGTGAAGAAGCGGATCGCCTCGAGGAAGAGGACCTCGCTCAACCGGGAGAGCACCCCGTCGCTGCCCGGCCGCGGGGCGGTCGACTCGGCGAGCGCGAGATCGACCAGCGCGCGCGCCGCGGAGGCGCCGGCGCGAGATGCTTCGTGAGCCGCGGGCACGTGAATCATCCGCGGCAGCGCGCCCAGCAACGGGTTGAAGGGGCGCGCGTCGCACCCCAGAAATCCACAGACGATGCGGACGCCCTCGGGCCCGCCGCCGCTCAGCGACACGCACAGAGGAACCGCTTGCTGGTTGGCGGCCCGGTAAAGCGCGACGTCGGGATGCGCGCGCATCCCCGGTTCGCTCGACAGGACGTGGGGATCGCCCTGCGGGAACACGATGACGTCGCCCACCTGCGCGCGCACCCCGGGCGGGCCGGCCAGGCCGACCCCGCAGACGCCGGCCGTCACGACGTGGTAGTTGATGACGTGCTCGACTCCCGACCCCACGTGCGGCGCGATCACGCGACCCGGCGGCGTCTCGACGACCCACGGGATGGATCCGTCGATGGAGAAGTAGACGGCGCCCGTCAACCGGACGGCCCGCAACACCTCCGACAAGGTATCCATTTGCCCACATTACCGTTCAAGCTGCCCCTCGCGTCAGCCGATTGAGAGGCTGCAATGCATCGTGAGCCCGACGCCTTTCTGAATCAGGTGGTCGGGGGGCGCTGGCGGTTGCTCGAGGTCCTGGGCGCGACCGAGCACGGCGCCGTCTATCGGGTCGAAACCGTCGCGGCTGGGGGGGCGGCCCGGCTGGAGCTGTGGGACGCGCGCCACGTCCAGCAGCGTGGGGAGCTGGCGCGCTTCGAACGTGAGGCGCGCACGCTGAGCCGGCTGCACCACGACCGGTGTGTTTCCATCGCGGCCTTCGGCGCGCACGAGGGGCGGCCGTTCGTGGTCACGGAGCTGCCGCCCGGGAAGACGCTACGGGACGAGCTGGGGAAGCCCGAGCTGACGGTGCGCCGCGCGCTGTCGCTGGGGCTGCAGCTCTGCGAGGCGCTCCAGCACCTGCACGGCCATGGCGTCGTTCATCGGGCGCTGGTGCCGGACAACCTGTGGGTCGGGCAGTCGCCGGCGCTCGATGCGCTGAAGCTGGGGCTGCCGCGTTTCGGACCGCCGGCCGATCGGCCCGGCGCGGCGCGCGAACGGCTGTATCTGCCGCCCGAACGGTCCGCCGCCCGCACGGACACGCGCGCGGATCTCTACGCGGCCGGCATGCTGCTGTACGTGACGTGCACGGGGCGCGAGCCCTCCGCGGAGGTGGCCGCCGCCATCGCCGCGGGCGAACCCGTCCCGCCCCCGCGCGCCGCGGCCCCCGACCGCGGAATCGGCGAGGGGCTGGAACGCGTGATCCTGCGCGCCGTGGCGCCCGCCCCCGACGTTCGATTCAAGACGGCGGGCGAGCTCCTGGAGGCGCTGCAGTCGGCCGGCGCCCGGCCGCCGAGCCCCAGCCGCCGCCCCGCGCAGCGGCGGCGCACCTGGACGGCAACGGCCGCCACCGCGTGCGCGGCCGTGGCGGTCCTGTGCGCCGGCGCCTTGCGCAGCAGCGGGCGGCAGTCGCAGCCCGTGACGCGGGACGAGCCGGCCGCGGCGCAGC
>CAZJMY010000837.1:0-6199 GCA_964546845.1 uncultured Myxococcales bacterium
GCCGGCTCGGGGGCGGGCAGGGTGGCCGGCGGAAAGGCGGCCGCGGCGTTCGCGGCGCGCCCCCAGAACGGCGCGAGCAGCAGCGCCCAGCGCCAGGTCCGCCGCGCCGCCGCCGCCCGGCGCATCACAGCTCCTGCGAGACCGGCAACGTGAGCCGGAAGACGGTGACGGCGGGTTCGGGCCAGCCGGTGGCCTCCTCCAGCAGCGTCAGCTCGCCGCCCGCGCCGCGGGCCAGCTCGCGGCTGACGGCCAGTCCCAGCCCCGTCCCCTGCTCGTCGCCCTTCGTCGTGAAGAACGATTCGAACAGCCGTGGGCGCACCGCCTTGGCGACGCCGGGGCCGTTGTCGGCGACCTCGATCACCGCGAACCGCGGGTTCTCGGCCAGCACCAGGGCGCGCAGCTGGACCAGGGGGTGGGTGGACCCCTTCACGGCGTCCAGCGCGTTGGCCAGCAGGTTGATGAGGATCTGCTCGATGGAGGCGGGCGTGGCCGCGACCGGCGGAATGTCGGGCGCGATGCGCGTGCGCAGGGTCGCCCCCGTCTTGCGGAGGCGGAAATCCAGCAGCGACGTCACGCGCACCAGCACGGCGCCGATCTCGGCGCGCGCGCGCGTGACCGGCTGCGTGGGGACCGAGAGCTGGCGGAGGTTGGACACCAGACCGCCCAGGCGTTCGGACTGCTCGACGATGTGCCGGGCGAAGTCCAGGACCTCTTCCAGCTCGACGTGGTCCTTCTCCAGCAGCAGCTGGGCCAGCCCCTTGATGGCGAACAGCGGCTGCCGCAGCTCGTGGATCTGCTGGGCGGCGAAGCGCCCGAACTCCGCCAGCCGGCCCGCCGCGGCCAGCAGCTCGCGCAGGCGGCGCAGCTCCTCGGCGCCGGGGCCCGGGTCGTCGTTGCGATCGCCGCCGTCTGTCACTCTGTCCGTCACGGTGTGCCTGTCACTGTGGTTTGTCCCAGAGGTTGGCCGGCTCCGGCGTGAGAGAGGGCGGGGGGCCACGGCGCACCACGGTCCCCGTCGCGTGGCGCGTGCGCCCGATGACGTCCTCGGCCGAAACGTCCAGCGTGTTCTTGCCGACGCGCAGCGGGACCACGGCGTTGAAGCGGCCGTCGGGCCCGACGGTCGCGGCGGTGCCGTTGATCGTCACCTTGGTCGACGCGTGCGCGTGCCCCTCGACGGCGGCTCGGTCCGTCGCGTGCCGCTGCTCCTCGGCCGGCCACACGACGTCCAGCAGCACCTCCTCCGGGATCCGCTCCGGATCGCTGGGGGGGCCGCCGGCCACGCTGGACGACTCGCTGCCGGCCGGCACGGACAGCGACTTGCCGCCGGCCGTGAAGCGGGCCTGTCCCGACAGCGCCGCCACCGACACGCGGCCGCTGTCGTCCGACATGACCACGAAGTGCGCGGGCCCTTCGTTCGCGGTGCGCGTGTCGTGAGCGTTGATCTCCAGCCCGTCGCTGCCGCTCACGCGCGCGAACACCTTGCCGTGCCGCAGATCGACGGTCGCGCCGCTGGGCAGGCGATCGAGGCCGATCTCCACCTTCTCGCGCAGCTCGACCTCCGTCCCCGCGGACAGGCGCAGCGTCGCGCCCGCGCCGGCCGCCGTCCGGACCGCGTCGGCGCGGGTGAGGGTGTCGCCGTTCTTGATGGGGCGCCACGCGCCGTTGCGCCCCGCCTCGACCACCCCGGCCGCCGACGTCACCTGGAACGTGCCGGCGTCGGCCCCCGCCGTGGCCGCGCCGTTCGCCGGGGCGGCCGCGCGCTGCTGGCGCGACGCCAGGTGCCGGCGGGACACGACGGCCGCCGCCGCGATGAGCGCCGCCCCCAGCACGACCAGGGCGATCCAGCCGGAGCGGCGGGGAGGGGTGGTGCTCATGGCCGGTGCGCCCGCCCCTCGTCCGCCGGGAAGGTGAGCAGGAACGTCGTCCCGCCCCCGACGCTGCTCTCGACCTTGATCGTGCCGCCGTGGTCCTCGACGGTGCGGTGCACGAACGACAGCCCCAGGCCGGTGCCGGACCGATCGCCCTTCGTCGTGAAGAAGGGGTCGAAGATGCGGGGCAAGTGTTCGGCGGCGATGCCGGTCCCGGTGTCCGAGATGCTGACCCGCACCAGCGCGTCCTCGAGGCGGCGCGTCTCCAGCGTCAGGGTCCCACCGCGCTTCATGGCGCTGCGGGCATTTTGAAGAACCTGGATGAACGACTCCTGAAGCTGGGTTGCGTTTCCGCGCACCGCCGGGATGGGCGCATAGTGTTTCACGATCTGGATGCCGCCGGCTGCCAGATCGCTGGGCCCGCACAGCTCCAGCGCGTCGTCCAGGGTGCGGGCCAGATCGACGGCCGCCCGGTCGTGGCCACTCTGCCGCTGCGCGAGGCGCAACATGTTCTGCACGATCTTGCGGATGCGCAGGGCCTCCGTCTCCAGATCCTGCAGCAGCGGGCGCGTGGGGTGGCTGGCGGGCAGGTCGGCCAGCAGCAGCTGCACGATCCCCAGCGCGCCGGTCAGCGGGTTGTTGATCTCGTGCGCGACGCCGGCGCCCAGCTCGCCCAGAGCCGACAGCGACCGCGATCGAAAGAGCAGGTCCTGCGCCTGGCGCAGCTCGGCCGTCTTCTCGCTGACGCGCTTTTCCAGCGTCTGGTTCCAGGCCACGATCTCGTCGGTCTGCTGGGTGATCTTCCGGCGGGCCTCCTCGAGACCGGCCGCCATCTGGTTGAACGTCTCGGCCAGCGCCCCCAGCTCGTCGCCGGACGACGGCGCGATGCGCGCGTCCAGGTTGCCGCCGGCGATCTGGCGGGCGCCCGCCGCCAGCACCGCCACCCGATCGCTGAGCCGCCGCGCCAGCAGCCGCGCGGCGAACGACCCGATGAGCGCCGCGATGCCGATCCACAGCAGCGTCGCCCACGTGATCCGGTTCACCGGCAGGAAGGCGGCGTCCACGGTCTTGTCGACCAGCGCGCCCAGCCCCAGGCGCGGCACGGGGGCATAGGCGCCGATCAGCCGCCGCCCGTCGCGGACGTATTCGGCCACCAGGGGCCCGGTCGGCGGCTCACCCTCCCGCGTGCCCGGAAGCTTGATGGTGGCCAGCGTCCCGACGCCGCCGCGCGACGCGGCCGCGATGAGGCGGGCCCGCCCGTCCGTCAGCGCGACGTCCGTGTCGCCGGCCGCCAGGCGCGCGACGTAGTTGGCGAGCCGCTTCAGCGAGACCTCGGCCGCCAGGATGCGCCGGCCGCCGCCCAGCTTGGGGTCGAACGCCACCGCCAGCACCACGTGCGGCAGGCGCATGGGCCCACCCAGGAAGATCGGCCCCATGCCCTGGCCGGTCGACAGCGCGGCGCCCAGCGGCGCCATCAGGCCGACCCCCTCGACGTCTGTCGGGCGCATCGGCTCATGCCCCTTGAATGTGTCGTAGCGCTCGGGCTTTTCCAGGTAGGCGGGCTGGCCCATCAGCGTCCCGTGCTCGTCGAACATCGCCACCGCGCAGAAGTCGTCGCTCTGGTGATAGACGAGCTGCAGGAACTTCAGCAGCCCCTGCGCCGAGGGCGCTTCGTCTCCCGTGCTGCGGGTCAGATCGAAGATGCGCGCGTCGACGCGCAGGATCGAGACGAGGTTGTCGATGTGGCTCTCGGCGTACCCGGCGACCTGCTTGGCCAGCGTGAGCTCGTTCTCTTCCAGCGCGCCGCGCAGCGCGCCCTGGCCGATGTGCAGCGACGAATAGCCGGCGATCGCCAGCGGCAGCACGGAGACGCCGATCGCCAGCAAGGTCAGCTTCGAGAGCAGCTTCACGGAATCCTCGGGCAGCCGGCGTCGTAGACCGAGGCGTCGAAGTTGTGCCCGCCGTCGAAGCTCGACGTGCCGCCGCCGTCGCCGCGGGGTGGGGGGCCGGCGTCGACGGGACCGACACCGCCGTCTTGCAGGTACTGGAAGGGGACCGTCGCCGTCGGGACGTTCCCGGCGACCGCGTCGTCCGCGATGACCGCCTGGGTGCCCATCCCCGGCGGGGCGAAGCCGTCGATGCGGTTGGCGTTGCTGTACTGCATGCAGCGCAGCGGCGCCGTTCCGAGGAAGATCTGGGTCGTGCCCAGCGCGAAGTTGTCGCCGATGACGGTCACGCGGAACCCTCCGGCCGCGGGGCCGGAGGCGGGCAGGATCTTGCGGACCAGCGGCGGCGCGACGTACGTGAATCCAGCCTCCTTGCGGACGGTGACGCCGGCGATCGTCAGCGTGACGGGCACCGCCACGGCCAGCGGGTGCGGCGGCGTCAAGACGTCCACCGCCGTCGTCGAGATGCTGTCCAGCGGCGCCACGACGCCGTCGAACCTCACCTCGGGCAGGCCGCTGGTCAGCGCGCCGGCTTCGATGTGGACCAGCGTGCCGCCCAGCGTGGTGCCTCGGTTCGGGCTCAGCGAGTTGAAGGTCGGCGCGCGCACGAGGCCGAACTGGGCGCGGGCGTCGCCCACCAGGCCCGCGGCGTCGGTGGCCGTCACGTGGATGCTGAGCATGTCCGGGTTGTTGGCGGTGCCGGGCGCGGGCAGCGTGAAGGCGCAGCTGACGTTCGACTCGCCCGTGACGGAGCAGTGGTAGATCTGCTGCGCGCCGCTGCCGGACGACATCGTCACGTCCAGCGCCGCGATCACGCCCATCCCGTCGTCGGCGACCACGACGATGGGCACGGACGCGCCGACGGCGAAGCTGCTGCCCGACAGCGGACTGCGGATGCGCACCACCGGCGCCGTCGTGTCGTCCCCCAGCGACTGGAACGCGCGCGGGCTGGTCGCGCTGCGCCCGCGTGGATCGCGAACGGTCAGGTCGTACCAATCGGGGGGCGTCCCGGCCGGCAGCTGGGCGGCCAGCAGCTGCAGGCTCTGCCAGGTCACGTTCTGCAGCTCGATGGGCGGGCCGCCGGTGGTGTTCGGGGTGAGGGTGGCGCGGAACCCGCCCGGATCGATGGACGACGTGCCGGTCCGCGCGTCGAACTGGTAGATGGGGCGGAAATTGCTGCCGGCGATCGACAATCCCAGAAGCACGTCCGCATAGCCGGCGGCCGGCGTCACCTTGCCCAAGGTGGGCGCGGGCTCGCTGCCCATGCCGCATCCGGCCGCGGTGCACAGCAGCAATGCCGCGGCCGCAGGCACCGCCGCCCGGCGGTCACGCGCGGACCCAGCCAGGGCAACTCCGCGTCGAGCCGCAGCCATCCGGCGCATTGTATCCCCTGGTCAGTCGAAAAATGCCTCGGTTCGGATTTGAGCGCGCCGGTTGACGCCGCGGGCGATCAGCTCGCGCTTCAGCTCGCTGATCATGGCCCCGTTGCCCACCAGGTAGAACGTGGGCGTCGTCAGCTGGGGAAGCCGGTCTAGCATCGCCGCGGTGATCCGCCCGCGGTCGCCCGTCCACCCGGGCCCGGGGGCGGTCAGAAAGACCCTCAGCTCGGCGCCGGCACGGGCTACGAGGGTTTCGATCTCCTCGCGGGCGAAGAGGTCTGACTCCTGGCGGGCGCCCCACAGTACGAGGCTGCGCGGCGATTCGACGCCGGCTTCGCGACGGCGGGCCAGCTCGCCCAGCATGGGCATCACCGCGGCGAACCCGGTCCCGGTCGCGCCGAAAACGACATCTCCGGGATGCCGCTCGTCGAGCACGAAGAAGCCGTGCGGTCCGGTCATGTCGACCCGCGCGCCCAGCGGGAGGCCCATCAGAAACTCCGAGGCCTTCCCCTCGGGGATCACCCGGATGATGAACCGCAACAGGTTTCCGGCGTCGCTCTGCGAGGCGATGGAGTACGACCGGCGCGGCAGCGCCTGCTCGTCCGTGCCGGCCGACGGCACGGCGATGGACACGAACTGGCCGGCCTTGAATTCCAGGCGCGGCGGCTCGCGCAACGCGAAGGACAGCTGGGCGATTCCGGCCGCGATCGGCTCGCGCGCGACCAGCTCGGCGGTGATGGGGGCGGGCATCCGGGCAGATGATACCGCGGCGCCGCGCGGGACTCCGCGGAGACATGCTAGGGTCCCCTCATGTCACGGCGCGCCCCCGTTTCCGTCCTGCCCCTCCTCGGATTTTGTGCTCTCCTCACGGCCCCGCTGGCCTGCCAGAAGCGGGACGAGGGGGCTGGTAAGCCGGCTCCCGTACCGCCTCTCGATCCCGGGTCCGCGCCGGCCGCGCCGCCGCCGCCGCCCGCGCCCCCGGCTCCGGCTGCGCCGGCGGCCGAGC
>CAZJMY010000838.1:0-1813 GCA_964546845.1 uncultured Myxococcales bacterium
CGCGGTCCTGTTCGGCTCGCAGGATGATCGCGTCTACTGTCTCGAGCCAGACGGCCACCTCCGCTGGTCCGTCGAGCTGGGCGGCGACGTCGACAGCTCGCCGGTGCTGGCGGCGGATGGCACCATCTTCGTGGGGTCCGACGACCACAAGCTCTACGCGCTCCGCGCGCCGAGCGCGGTCCCCTCTGCGAGATCTAGCGCGGAAACCCTGAGAGGGTTCCCGCCCCCTCCCGCGACGGGACTCCGCTGGGCAAAGCCCAGCTCCGCCCACGCGGTCACCCTAAAGGAACCATGACTCTTCCGAATCCACACACCGGGCCGACCAGCGTCGGCCTGCCGGTCCGAACGTTGACCGGCCGAATCAAGATCCACCCCGTCGGGTACGGCTTCGTCGTCCCCGACGACAAATCCGAGGACGTCCACATCTCGCCGCCCAACCGGGGCGCGGCCATGGACGCCGACACCGTCGAGATCGAAGCCTGGATGGGCGCGCGCGGCGTCGAGGGGCGCGTTCTGCGCGTCATCGAGCGCGGGCGCGCCAAGATCACCGGCCAGCTGGTGCGCCGCGGGCGCCACCAGATGTTGCAGCCCGACGACCCCCGCATCTCGGGGCTGGTCGGTCTGTCGGCGTCGATCGCGGCCGCCAAGGACGGCGTCGCCGTGGTCGCCGAGATCACCCGCTATCCCGACGTCCCCGACGGCCCGATGGAGGCCGCGGTCCTGAAGGTGCTGGGCGATCCCGACGACCCGCGGACCGAGGTCGAGAAGGTCCTGGCCATCGCCGACGTCGACGAGGGTTTTCCCGATGACGTCGAGCGCATCGCCGCCGGCATCGGGGAGTCGCTGTCCGACCGCGACCGCGACGACCGCACCGACCTGCGCCACATCCCGTTCACCACCATCGACCCCGAGACCGCGCGCGACTTCGACGACGCGGTCGCGATCGAGAAGCTGCCCCAGGGGGGCTCCCGGCTCTGGGTGGCGGTGGCCGACGTGTCGCACTACGTGCGCGAGGGCTCGCCCATCGACGTCGAGGCCCGGCGGCGCGGCTGCAGCATCTACCTGCCGAACCGCGCGATCCCCATGCTGCCGGAGCCGCTTTCGGCGCGCATGTGCTCGCTGGTCCCGAACGAGGACCGGCTGGCGATGGTGGTGCGCATCGACATCGACCGCCAGGGAAACATCGGTCCGCGTGACTACTGCGCGGCCGTCATCCACTCGCAAGCGCGGCTCGACTACCCGGGCGTGGCGGCGGCGCTGGGCGGCGACACGCGGGGCAAGCGCAAGAAGTACGAGCCGTTCCTGCCGGCGTTGCGCGCCATGGACTCGCTGGCCCGCCAGCTGCGGGCGGCTCGTCTGGCCCGCGGGGCGCTGGACTTCGACCTGCCCGAGCCGTTCGTCGAGCTGGATCACGACGATCCGCGCCTCGTGCGGGCCATCCGCAAGTCGCGGCGCGACCCGGGCGAGCGGCAGGCCTACTCGATGATCGAGGAGTTCATGCTCGCCGCGAACGAGGCCGTCGCCAGCAGCTTTCAAGAGCGCGGCGAGGACGCCCTGTGGCGCATTCACGACGCGCCGGATCGCACCCGGCTGGAGGAGTTCGCGGTCCTGGCCGAGCACTACGGCATCGCGATCGACGTCGACGAGGCCCGCACGCCCAAGGGGCTCAAGAGGGTGCTGGACCGCCTCAAGGGGCACCCGGCCGAGAAGGCGCTGTCCTTTCAGCTGCTGCGGTCGCTGAAGCAGGCGACCTACGACGTCGTGAACATCGGCCACTTCGGGCTGGCGTCGGCCGACTACCTGCACTTCACCT
>CAZJMY010000839.1:0-2044 GCA_964546845.1 uncultured Myxococcales bacterium
CCCTCGGCGCCGCGCGACGCGGCGAGACCGCCGGCGGCGAGCCACCGGCATCGGCCCGTGCCGCGGGGCGAGCTCGCCACGGCGATGCATCCCGCGGGCGCCGAGCCGGGCGCGCCCGAGACGTCGGTTTCACGGCCGTCGCTCGTCGCGCCGCCGGCCTGCGACGCCGCCCCACGGCCGGCGGCCGCCGGATCGTCAGCGGGCGCGATCGCGGCCGCGATCCCCCGCTATCGAACGAATCCCGTGCCCGAATACCCGGTCCCCAGCCGCCGCCGGCGGGAGGAGGGGATCGTCTACCTGAACGTCACCGTGCAGCCGAACGGGTGGCCGGCGGCCGTCTCGCTGAACCGCAGCTCCGGACACCCGCTGCTCGATCAGGCGGCGCTGGACGCGGTCCGTCGCTGGACCTTCGAGCCGGGTCGCGCCGGCGGTGTTCCGGTCTCCAGCCTGGTCGTGGTCCCCGTCCGCTTCTTCCTGTCGGAAATGCCCTGACCGGCGTTGCTCCGCGCGCTACAAACTGCGGACATCCTGGAAACGTGACGCTAACAATCGAGTGATAGCGTCGTGGCTCGTCCTCGAGGAGAGAGCAAAAGCAGACATGGCGCGAATCGGGAAACTGGTGTTGTTGCTGGTGGTCGCCTCGGCGGCCGCGTGCGGGAGCAGTTCCACCTCCTCGGGGACCGGCGGCGCCGGAGGCGGCGGCGCGGGCGGCGCGGCCGGGTCGCCCGTCACGACCGGCGCAGCTGGGTCGGCCGCCCCGGGTGGCGCCGGCGGCGGGGCCGGCTCCGTTGCGGCGGGAGGCGCCCGCGGCGCGGGGCCGAAGGTCGTCACCCACTGCTACGTCGACATGAGCGGCTCCCAGACCTGCGCCGAATACGAACCGGACTACACCGCCAACGGGTCCGCGGAGTGCAACGTCCTGCACGGGACGTATTCGACGGGCCCCTGTCCGTCGGTCAGCTCCAGCGGCGGCTGCAAGCGCGTGCTGAACCCGGGGGGCACCCGCATCGACTACTACTACATGCCTGCCTTTCAGCCCGACGCCGTCATGGTCCAGTGCACGAACCTCGGGGACGCGACCTACGTCCCGCCGGGCTGACCCGCCGGTCACGGCCGACCGCCGCGCCGCCAGAATCTCACGCGGCGCGGGCGAGTGCCGCCGCCCAACCGCCGGCGGCACTCAACTGATCACTGGAGGGTCCAGGCCTCGAGGTCGATGCCCCCGGAGCGCGGGTCGAAGATCAGCAGCTGGTTGTTCGAGTAGGTGTAGCCCTGCGCCACCGAGCCCGTCGTCCCGCAGCTCCACGTCGTGGTGACCATGTTGGCGGAGGCCGACCACGAGCCCGCCAGGTTCAGCGCCGCGCCGTTCGCGTCGATGCCGGACAGCTCGATCGCCGATCCCGTGATCCGCAGCGTCAGCTTGCGCGACTGGCTGGTGTCGGCCGTGGCCGGCGAGTAGACGGTCCAGCCGGTCAGCACGTACGTCCCGTTGGGGATCGAGCCGCCCGCCGGGGTCCCGGCGCTGCCGGTCCCCATCGTCTCGAAGACGGCCGCGCCCGTCGCCGTGACGCTGGTGCATGTCCCGCCGCTGCCGCCCGCGCCGCCCGCGCCGCCCGCGCCGCCGCCGGTCTGCAACGTCATCGTGTGGACCTCGTTCGCGTCGCCCTGATTGACGGTCACGATCTGCGTCGCGGTCGCCGTGTACGGCATCGTCACCGTCTGCGTCGCCGGGCAGGTGACGCTGAGGATCAGGTTGGTGCCGCTGGTCGCGTAGGTGCCCGAGAAGCGCGAGCCGTCCAGCGCGACGCCCTGGAGCGCGCCGTTCGACAGCACCCAGGTCTCCCGATGGGCGGTGTCCCCGTTCTCGCCGTTGTACTGGACCATCTTCGTGAGGTAGTAGGTGCCGCTCACGATGGTGCCGCCGGTCATGGCCGGTGGGGCGCCGGGGTCGTGATCCTTGTTCACGACGGGCGCGCCGTTCACCAGCGTGTTGCAGGCGGCGGCGCCGCCGGCGCCGCCCGCGCTGCCACCTGCGGCGCCGCCC
>CAZJMY010000840.1:0-3613 GCA_964546845.1 uncultured Myxococcales bacterium
CCTGCCCGCCCGCGGCGGGCGAGGGCGCGCGCTTGCCCGCCGGAACGCCCGCGAATGCGCGCGCCACCGCCGCGCGCGCGGCCGCCGCCTGGACGTCGCCCACGACCACCACCGTCATCGCCGAGCCCACGTAACACTCCGCGAAGCGCGACGCCAGCGCTTCGCGCGTGATGGCCGAGACCGCGGCGGGCGTCCCCAGCACGGGACGGGCGTACGCGCCGTCGCCAAACAGCGCCGAACGGACCCGATCCGCCGCCTGCTGGGCGGGATCGGCCGCCTCGCGAGCCAGCTCGGCCAGGGAGGCGCGCTTGGCTTCCTCGACGGCGGCCGGCGCGAACGTCGGCGCGGTCAGAACGTCGCCCAGCACGTCGACGCCCAGCTCGACGAAAGGCGCCGCGACCGTCGCGTGGAAGACAGTCTCGTCGAGCCCCGTCCAGGCGCCCAGCGTCCCCCCGACGGCCTCGATGTCACGCGCGGCGGCTCCGGCCGGCCGGCGGCGCGTGCCTGCGAGCAGCACGTGCTCGAAGAGATGCGCGGCCCCCGCCACCGCCGGCGGATCCGCGGCCGCGCCGCCGGCGACCCAGACCTGGATCGCCACCACGGGCGCGGCGTGGTTCTCCTCGATGACCAGCGCGACGCCGTTGGGCAGGCGGGTGGCGACCCGGCTGCGCGGGCCGCCCATCGCGCCGGGGGCCAGGGTGCCGTCGGACGCGACCGCGCCGCCGCCAGGGCTGCCGCCGAGCGAACGGCAAGCGGACGCCGAGGCGATCGCCGAACCGATCACGGCCAGCGACGCGAACCGCAGCGCCGCGCGAGCGAGGGACACGAATCGCACGAACCGGGCGAGGTTATCAGATCGCCTGCGCGCTTTCTCCCAACCGCTGTACGCTGACACGGCATGAAGCGCGTTGACGGAGCTGGGCTTCGCCCAGCGGAGTCGTCGCGGGAGGTCCAAGGAACCCTCCCAGGGTTCCTGTCCCTGTCGAGCCGTCGCGCATTTTTGCGGGGGATCGGCGCGGCCACGGGAGCGGTGGGGGCCAGCGCGGTCGCGCGGGGGGCGCGCGCGGCGCGACCGGCGGCGCTGGATCGCTTGCGCGCGGCGGGAATCACGGCCGGCGCGCGCGTCGCCCCCTGGGGCGCGGGGCTCTCCGACGGCGCGGTGGTCGAGCTGGGCGCTGCGGCGACCGGCCGGCGACAATTGCCGTCGGGGACCCTCGAGGTGCGCGCGGCGCCCGTCCCCGGCGAGGCGGACGCCGTGGACCTGTTCGCCACGTTCCGGGCGCGCGCCGGGGCGCCGGCCGGCAGTGTGTCGATCGCGCTGACGTGCGCCGACTGGTCCGTCGAGAACTACCTGCTGCTGCCGGGCTGCTGTTACGCGGGGAACCGGTTCGAATCGCGCTTCACCAGCTACCCTCCCGTGCTGACCGAGCCGGCGGACATCGGGCCGCACGTGCCGCCGATCGTGACGGACATCCCGCGCCTCAACGTGCACGACGGGCCCTCGCGCCTGGACGTGGCGGCTGCCGAGCTGGCGACGCCCGGGCTGGCGCTCTTCGCGCCCGGGCTGCGGCTGGGGCTGATCCTGCTGATCGACCCGACCTCGCCGGTGGGTCCGATGGGGCTGACCGTCGCCGAGAGCGACGACCGGCGCGGCGCCACCATCCAGGCGTCGACGCCGTTCTTCCACAGCCCGGGGCGCGACGGCGGCCCGCCGAAGCGGCCGACGCAGGTCCCTGCTCCCCCGCGCCCCGGACAGACGATCACGTTCCGCGCGCGGCTGCTGGCGTTTCCGTGCGAGGCGGTTCCGGCCCTGCTGGCGCGGCTGTTCGCCGTCCGCAAGAGCCTCGGCGGCGCGCGCGGCGAGCCTGCGCCCATCGCGCTGTCGGCGGCGTTCGCGGTGCACGAGGCGCGCGTGAACGCCCGGTGGCGGGAAGAGACGGGGCTGCTGGCCATCGGCGACGGCAGCAGCCCTTACACGACCTGGCAGAACGGGTGGTGCGGGGGCCTGGGGCTGACCTGGCCGTTGCTGGTCGGCGGCAGCCCGACCACGCGCGAGCGCGCGCTGCGCACGATCGGCTTCGCGCTGGCCGGCGGACAGGGACCGTCCGGGTTCTTCCACGGGGTCTCCGACGGCAAGCGCTGGTACGACGACGGATTCAGCAGCTGGGCCGCCGGCGGCGCGACGCCGGCCGCCCGCGCCGAGCGCGGGCACCGGCGGTGGCACCTGGTGCGGCGCACGGCCGACACGCTGTTCTACCTGCTGGAGCAGATCGCCTGGCGCGAGCGGACGGCGTCGTCGAAGGACGGCGCCGACCCCGCGGCCGTCGAGCCGCGCTGGACGAAGGCGGCCCGGCGCGCCGCCGATGCGCTGAGCGGCCTTTGGGAGCGCCACCGGCAGTTCGGGCAGGTGGTGGACGTCGAGACGGGCGAGCTGATCGTCGGCGGGTCGGCCGCGGCCGGTCTGGTTCCGGCCGCGCTGGTTCGCGCCGCCGATCGCTTCAAGGAGCCGCGCTACCGCGACGTGGCCGTCGACGCCGGCCGCGCGTTCTTCGATCGGTTCGTGTCCGACGGGTTGACCTGTGGCGGTCCCGGCGATGCGCTTCAGTGCCCGGACAGCGAGTCGGCCGCCGCCCTGGTGGAGTCGTTCATGAGCCTGTACGAGGCGACCGGCGACCGGACCTGGGTCGAGCGCGCGCGCACGGCGGCCCACCTGCTGTCCACGTGGGTCCTGTCCGCCGACGGAGATCCGTGCGCCGCCGACGGGCCGCGGCTGGCCGGGGCGGTCATCGCCGACGCCCAGAATCGCGCGCCCGGACCGGGGCTGGTCATGCTGGGTGGCGACGCGCTGCTGCGGCTGGCGCGGGCGACCGGCGATCGGGCGTTGCTCGAGCTGCTGCGGGACATCGTCCGCCACGTCGCCGTGCGGACCGCCCAGCTGAGCAAGCCGGCGTGCGCCGACCCGCTCGCTCCCTCGCCGGCCGCTGCGCGGCGCGCGCAGGTCGTCCCCGCCGACGGGGTCCTCGACGCGATCGCGCTGCTGACGGCGACGCGCGTGCCCGGCGTGTACGCGCAGGTCGACAAGGCTTTCGTCTTCACGTTCGACGCCGTCGACGTGCGGGTCAAAGAGCGGATGCCGGGGCGGCTGGTGCTGGCGGTGCGCAATCCGACCGACGCGGACGCGCGGGTCCGCATCGCCAGCGAGACCGCCACCGACGCAGAACGGCCGCTGGCCCCGGGGGCGCCGCTGCCGGAGGTGACGGTGACGGTTCCGGCGGGCGCCACCGCCGACGTGGTGCTCCCGCCCGTCGGCCACGGGTGAGGGGTTCTGGCCGCGCGCCACTCTGCTAGAATTTCGCGGTGTTCGCGGGCCGGTCGCAAAGGGTGGACCACGAGCGGATCGACGACGCCCCGCCACCGGACGGCCCCCTGGCCCGGCGGCTCGGTCGGATTCGCCGGCGGCTGACGCTGCTGGCCGCCGTCGACGGCGCCGTCACCGGGGCCGCGATCGCCGCGACGGCGGGGGCGCTGCTGGTCGCCTGGTGGCGGTGGCGCGGCGGCGGTCACTCGGCCGGCGCGCGGGCGGGCGCGGTCGCCGCCCTGGTGGCGGTGGGAG
>CAZJMY010000841.1:0-3786 GCA_964546845.1 uncultured Myxococcales bacterium
GGGGCTGCCGCCGCTCGCCGAGGCGCTGCGGGCCCTGCACGCGCCGGACGAAGGCGATCTCGCCGCCACGGCGCCCGCCCGGCGGCGCGTGCTGTTCGAGCGCGCCTTCGTCGGGCAGCTGGCTCTGCTGGCGCGGCGCGCCGCCGAGCCGCGCCCGGCCTGGACGCTGACGGCCGCGCAGCTCGGCGAGGCGCGGTCGCGGGCGGTCGCGGCGCTGCCGTTCGCGCTGACGGCAGCGCAGGTGCGCGCCGCCGGCGAGATCGCGGCCGATCTGACGGCCGGCCGGCCGATGCGGCGCTTGCTGATCGGCGACACGGGCAGCGGCAAGACCGCGGTGGCGTTCCTCGCCGCGGCGCTGGCGGCGGCGGCGGGCGCCGGGACGCTGATGATGGTGCCGACGGAGGTGCTGGCCGAGCAGCAGGCGCGGGCCCTGGCGGACTGGGGCGCGCGGGGCGGGTTGCGGACGGAGGCGCTGACCGGCGGCATGCCGGCGCGCGCCCGGGCTGCAGTCGTCGCGGCCTGGGACGCCGGGAAGATCGACCTGCTGGTCGGAACGCACGCGCTGCTGACGGCGGGGCTCGCGCCGCAGCGGCTGGGGCTGGCCATCGTCGACGAGCAGCACCGGTTCGGCGTCGCGCAGCGCGCGCGACTGTCCGGACACGCGCACCTGCTGGCCATGTCGGCGACCCCGATTCCGCGCTCGCTGGCGCTGGTGCTGCACGGCGACCTGGACGCGAGCTTCCTGGCCGAGCGGCCGCCCGGACGGCAGACGGCCCCGGCGGTGGTCTGCGCGACGCCCGCCTCGCGCGCCGCGGCCTGGGATCGCCTGCGCGACGCGATCGGCTGCGGCCAGCAGGCCTTCGTCGTCTGTCCCGTCCGCGAGGAGGCGCGCCGGGCGGGCGCGGTCACGGCGCTGGCGGCCCACGCGCGCCTCGCGCGGGCGCTGGCGCCGGTGCGGGTCGGCCTGCTGCACGGCGCGCTGGCCCCGGCGGCCAAGGAGCGCGCGCTGCGGTCGTTCGCCGCCGGCGAGACGCCGGTCCTGGTCGCCACCACGGTCGTCGAGCTGGGCATCGACGTGCCGGACGCGACTGTCATGTTGATCGAGGACGCCGACAAGCTGGGGCTGGCCCAGCTTCATCAGCTGCGCGGGCGGGTGGGGCGGGGGGCGCGGCCCGGCCTCTGCTTCTTGCTGGCGTCCGACGGGCTGGCCGCGGGCAGCCCGGGAATGGCCCGCCTCGAGCAGCTGGCCGCGCTGGACGACGGGTTCCGTCTGGCGGAGGCGGATCTCGCGCAGCGCGGGTTCGGGGATCTGCTGGGCACCGAGCAGGCGGGTCCCGCGATCGGGGGCGTCGCGGCGGGCGCCGACGACCTGTCCGCCGTCGCCGAGCTGTTTCGCGCCGCCCGGTCCGAGGCGGAGGCGATCCTGCAGCGGGATCCCCTTCTCGCGCACCCCGACCACGCGCCTCTCGCGCGCGCCTTGCGGGAATCCGGCGTGGCCGCGATCGCGGGCGAGGCGGGGTGAGCGTGGCTGCCGGACCGTCCGTCGAGCGGCACGCGGCCGAAAGTGGGGCCGCCGCCTGGATCGCCGCCGGCGTGGGCGGCGGCGCGCTGGCCGGGCTGGCAGATGCCGTCTGGTCGATCGCGGGTGGCATCGGCGGGCTGTCGGCGGGCAAGGCGCTGCGCCTGGTGGGGATCGAAGCCGGCCTTCTCGCGTGCGCGGGAGCCCTGCTGGGGATCCTGGCGGCGCTGGCCAGCGCGCTCGCCCGGCGCACCCGGGAGCCGACCCGGACGGGCGCCGGCCTGGCCGCGCTCGCCGCGGCGCCGGTGCTGGTCGCCGACGCGTTCGCGATGTTCACCGGCCACCTGGCGGCGTCCGTGCCGGGGCACCGCGCGATCTCGGGGTTGCTGGCGGCGGCGGGCGTCGCCGCGACGTTCTTCGTGGCCGCCCGATATGGACGCGCGCTGCGCGACCAGGCGCGCCCGCGGGGGGCGATCGTGGCGTGCGTGCTCGTCGCGCTGGGGGCCGAACTGGTGAACCGCACGGTCCTGCCGCGCCTCTACGTCTGGTTCCACCAGACGCTGGCCGCCGTGACGCTGCTGGCGGCCGTCGCCGCCGCGCGCCTGGTCTGGCGCCGCCCGCGCCCGTGGCTGGCGGGCGCCGCCATGGCGGCCGCGATCGCCGCGGCGCTGGCGTCGCTGGCCGGGCTGAGGAGCAGCCAGGTGCTGCGCTACGCCGCCTCCGAGAGGACGGCGCTGGCGTCCGTGGTCCTGCGGGCCGCCCCGTCGCTGGCGCGCGCGAAATCCCCGGGGTCGGCGGCGCCGGCCGAGCGCGCGCCGGCCGCGCTGCCGCCGCTGCCGGACGGACCGCGCCGCCGCGAGGCCGACGTCCTGCTGATCACGATCGACGCGCTCCGCGCCGACCACGTGGGTGCCTACGGGTACAGCCGCCCCACGACGCCCAACCTCGACGCGCTGGCGCGCGAGGGTGTCCGCTTCTCGCGGGCGTATTCCCAGGCGCCGCACACGTCGTTCTCGGTCTCGTCGATGCTGACGTCCAAGTACTTCCCCACGATGGCGCGCCTCGCTCCCGGCGAGCGGCACGACACGGCCGCGGCGGTCCTGCGCCGGTTCGGGTGGAAGACGGCCGCCTTCTACCCTCCGGCCGTCTTCTTCATCGACTCCGACAAGCTGAAGGCCTTCGCCGACAGCAACTTCGATTTCGAGTACGTGAAGTTCGAATACATCGACGCCCAGCGCCGGGTCGATCAGCTGCTCGCCTACTACGACGAGGTCAAGCCGAAGCGCTCGTTCGTGTGGGTCCACTTCTTCGAGCCGCACGAGCCCTACGTGGCCCACGCCGGCTTCCTGCTGGGCAACGGCGACGGCGATCGTTACGACAGCGAGATCGCCTACACCGACAACGCCGTCGGGCGGCTGGTGCGGGAGGTGCGCGCGCGGCGCCCCGGCACGATCGTGATCGTGGCCGCCGACCACGGCGAGGAGTTCGAGGAGCACGGCGGGCGCTACCACGGCTCGTCGCTGTACGAGGAGCAGCTCCACATCCCGTTGATCGTGTCGATCCCGGGTCTGCAGCCCCACGTCGTCGACGGTCAGGTGCAGCTCATCGACGTCACGCCGACGGTGCTGAACCTGCTCGACATACCGGTTCCGGCGCGCATGCGCGGCACCGACCTGGGCCCCTGGCTGGCGTCCCCACCGGCGCCCGCCGCGCGCCTGCCGCCCGCCTTCGCCGAGCTGGAGGACCGCCGCATGGTCTCGCTGGGGGGCGAGAAGCTGATCTGCGACATGAGACAGGGGTCTTGCGCCTACTACGATCTCGCCCGCGACCCGCGCGAGAAGCGCAATCTGGCCGACGAGCGCCCCGGGCGCGTCGCCTTTCTGCGCGGGCTGCTGGACGGGTGGCTGGACGCGCACCTGACGTTCGAGCCGGAGACGGGCGCGGAGCTGCCGTCCGGGACAGGGGCGCGCGCCATCGAGCGGGGCCGCCTGGGCGATGCGGCCGCGGCGCCGGAGCTGGCGGCCCTGCTGACGTCGTCCGCGCCCGTGGCCGAGCGTCGCGAGGCGGTCCGCCTGCTGGTCGAGCTGCCGGCCCAGACGGCGACGGCAGCGGCGCTGCAGCGGGCGGCCGGCGACGAGGACGCCGTCATCGCCGACTGGGCGGCCGTCGGGGCGGCGCGCGTGGGGGACGCCTCCCGCCGCGCCCGCCTGCGGGAGATCGCCGGCGCCGCGCCGCCGCCTCCGGGACCCGCCGCCCGCGAGGCGGGG
>CAZJMY010000842.1:0-15006 GCA_964546845.1 uncultured Myxococcales bacterium
CTGCGAACGACAGCGCGCCGTCCTGTTTTCCGCTAGGCTGCGCGGCGATCCCTTGGCTTCCCCGCGCACCCTGTATCTGGTCCGTCACGGCGAGACCGAATGGAACCGGATCGGCCGATGGCAGGGCGCCACGGACATCCCATTGTCCGACGTCGGGCGCGCGCAGGCGCGGCTGCTCGCGCAGCGACTGCGCGACAGCCGCATCGCCCAGGTGCACGCGAGTCACCTCTCGCGCGCGCTGGAGACCGCGCAGATCGTCGCGGCGCATCTCGGCCTGCCGGCGCCCGCCGTCGACCCCCGATTGCGCGAGCGCGGCTACGGCGCGTTCGAGGGGCTCACCCGCGAGGAGTGCGCGGAACGGTTCCCGGGCGTCTGGGAGCAGTACCTCGCCGACCGTCGCATCGTGCCGCCCAACGCCGAGCCGCAGGCGCAGGTGACCGAACGGATCACCGCTGCCTTGCGGGAGATCGCTGCGGCGGCCCACGGTCGGCCCGCCCCCGAGGCGATCCTGGTGGTCTCGCACGGCGGCGTCATTCGGTCGTTCGTTCATGCCGTGACGGGCGTGGTGCCCCCTCCCCTGGAAAACGGCGCGGTCTTCAGAGTCGCCTTCGAGGGCGGCGCCTTCGTGACCGCGGAGCTCGCGCCCATTTGAAGCGATAGCGACGGCCGTGGCCACCACACGCCAGCTGGGGACCGTTCATGCCGCGGCGTTGATCGTCGCCAGCATGGTCGGCACCGGCATCTTCACCACGACCGGCGTGCTCCTCTCGTCCCTCCGTTCACCGCCGCTGGTGCTGGCCGTCTGGGCGATCGCCGGGTTGCTGGCGCTGTGTGGGGCGGCCGTCTACGCCGAGCTCGGCGCGATGATGCCGCGCGCCGGCGGCGAGTACGTCTACGTCTCGCGCGCCTTCGGTCCCGCGGCCGGGTTTCTCTCGGGCTGGATCGCGCTCTTCGTCGGGTTTGCCGCGCCCACGGCTGCCGGCGCGCTGGCCTTCGGCGGCTACCTGCACGCGGTGGTCCCTTCGGCCTCACCGAAGATGGCCGCGCTGGTGCTGCTCGCCGCGCTGACGGTGGTGCACATGCTGCACGTGCGGCTGGGCGCCGGGCTGCAGACCCTCCTCGCGGGCCTGGTGGTGGCGCTGCTGGTCGCCTTCGTCGCCGCCGCGTTCGCTTCCGGGCGCGGCGACTGGAGCCACGTGGCGGTGACCGGCGCCGGGGCGTCCGTGCCGGCGGCGACCACCGGCAGCGTGGCGGTGGGCCTGGTCTACGTGTCGTACGCGTACTCCGGCTGGAACGGCGCCGGCTACCTCACCGGTGAGCTGCGCGACCCCGGGCGTTCGCTGCCGCGCGCGCTCGCCCTCGGAACCGGGCTGGTGACGGCGCTCTACCTCGCGCTCAACGCGGTGCTTCTCTGGTCCGCCCCGGTGACCGCGCTCGCCGGCCAGGTCGAGGTGGCGCACGTCTCCGCGCTCGCCCTGTTCGGTCCGCGCGGCGCCACGCTGCTTTCCGCGCTGGTCGCCGTCGCCCTGGCCGGCTTCGTCAGCGCGATGCTGCTCTCCGGCCCGCGCGTCACCTTCGCGATGGCGCAGGACGGTCGCTTCTTCGCGCTCTTCGGCCGCACGAACCCCCGCGGCGCGCCCAGCTGGGCCGTGCTGCTGCAAGGTGCGCTGGCCATCGCCGCCGCCGCCACCGCCGCCTTCGATCCCATCCTGCTCTACGTCGGTTTCACGCTGACCCTGAACACCAGCGCCACCGTGCTGGGCGCCTTCGTCCTGCGCCGCCGCGAGCCCGACGCCGACCGCCCGCACCGGGCGATCGGCTGGCCCGTCACGGGCGTGCTGTTTCTCGCCCTCACCGGGTTCATGATCGTTCTGTCGATCCGCGAACGCCCCGTCGAGAGCGCGGCGGGCGTGGGAACCCTTCTCGCGGGCGCCGCCGCGTACAGGTTTTGGCGGCGACCGCGGAAGTCGGGCTCTTGAGCCGGGCTCTCAGTAGCCGTGCGGGCCCCCAAGGCCCGGGAGGACCCGCGTGCCCTCGATCTGCACGGCTTTCAGCTCATTCGGGTCGAGCCCCAAGAGCGCGAGGACCGTCGGAGCAACCTGGGTGGTCTCGACGGACGTGCACTCGACCCGCACCGGGATGCCCGGTCCGCTGACGACCATCAGGACGTGCCGGTCGCCTGCGTTCATGCCACCGTGCTCGGCCAGCTTGGTCGGCTTCGCGTAGACGATGCCCTCCTGGACCTTGCCGAAGACGTCCGGGTACTTGCCGTTGTCGACCGAGACGCCGAAGAAGTGGGCGGCGGCCGCGCCGGCCCAGATCTGGGCAAGACCCGAGTGTTGGACGGTGACGGGGTTCTGGTTGACGTCGAAGCCGTCGGCGGTGTGGTTCCACAGGTAGCTCTTGACGAAGTCGCAAGCAGCCTGCGAGTTGTCGGAAAGATACGATTGCCAGAGGTCGTCGTTGGTACCGGCGACGATCAGGCTCGTGTTGCTCGGGTGCGCCTGCGCCCACGCGGCGTTGATCGCGCTGACGATCGGGCCGTCCTTGACGGTGACGAGCTTGTTCGGATCCTGCGGCGACTGGCCGTGCTTTGCCGTCACGATGATCGCCGTCGCGCCCGCGAGGCCGTGCCCGTGGATCGCAGAGACCATGCGACCAAGTTGAGCGTCGACGAAGTCCAGCGCGCTCGCGAGCACGGGGCCGGGAACCAGCTCACCGTTGACCCACTGATAGCCGCCTGCCTCAGGGGCGCTGGTGGTGTAATTCCCGTCCGCGTCCGGACCGATCAACGTCGTCGGCGTCGAGCGGATCTTCTGCGCGACCGAGACCGTCTGGAAGTTCATGCCGAAGATGGCCGGGGTGCCGACGTGGGTCTTGCCCGAGTGGTCGAGGCCGCCGATCTCGTTCAGGATGGCCTGGACCTTGTAGCCGTCGTACTGCTTGGTGGCCGCGTTGATGTGCGCCCAGTCGTCGTCCTGCGGGTAAGGGACGCCGTTCGGCATGACGGCCTGCGAGTCGATCTCAGGCGAGAAGAGGTCGTCGATGCTGCGGCCTTTCGAGCCCGGACCATTGAACGACGCGTAGACCTCGTGCTTGTCAGACCAAGCGGTGCGCAGGCCGGCGTGGTGGATGACCTGGAAGATCGTGTTGACGCCCAGGTAGTCCCACGGCGTGATCGGCTTGCAGGTCTTCGGGTCGACGGGGAACGTGCCCGGGTTCAGCGAGGTCTGCGGGTCGAACTTCAGGTCCATGATCGCGGCCGGGTTCGTGTCGAGGCCGTTGGCGAAGATCGAGCCGTCCTCATCGAACGACGGGAAGGCGCCGCTCGTGGGGTCGATGAAGTCGGGGACGCTCGCCAGCGCGTCATCCGGCGAGTCATAGACGACGTCGCCGCCGGTCGGTGGGTGGCCCGGGGTGCAGGCAGCGCCCGCCTCGTCGACCTTGTGGCTGTACTCGACGTCATAGAAGACGCCCGTCGATCTGGGGTTGCCGCCGGTCATCAGCGCGGTGCCACCCGGATCCGAGTCCGACGGATTGGAAGCGGCCGCGTTCGTGTACTCGCTGCCCGACTGAGTCAGCTTCGCAAACGTCGAGTGCGGGTGGTTGGCGACGTACTGGTCGAGGTCGCTCTGGTGCATGCCATCGACGCTGATCAGAAGGACGTGCCGGATGTGTCGCCCCCGACGGTCCTCGTGGTCGCCGGCGCGATCGGCCAACCCTGCGGGTGCTGCAAACGCCGGGGCATCGTTCGAAGGCTCCGAGTCGCTCTGTCCGCACGCCCCGAGCATTCCCAAGGACAGTGCCACCGGCAGCCAGCGTCGCATCATCATAGATGGGCTCCTTTGTAGGACAGTCGTGTACCGCGACCCCGCCCCGTCGTTTGTGTCGACCTTGCAAACCTTTCGGATGCACGACGCCTGCGCGCGCGACGGGGTCGGGGCTGCAACCGATGGCTACGCCACTCGTCCCGGACGGCGTGACCTGACGTCCGAGCGAGGGCTACTCGGGCACGCTCGACTCGTGGGCGTGACATCAATGCCCCTGACGTGCTCGGCCTGGTCGGGCGCGGATTTCAGGGCCAGAGGACGGCGACGGCTGCGGTCACGCCGATGCCAATGTTCGGCAGCGGCACCTCACCTTCGAGGTGTGGCGTCGTCGAGACCAGCAGTTCGGCCCCGGGCCGGAAGCGCACCTGAGGCGAACCGAGGTCGAGACCGGCGCGCGGCACCATCATCACGCCGGAGATGTCGTTGCCGTGCGCGGGGGCGGTGCGGTAGCCGACGTCGAGACCGCCGTAGAAGCACAGACGCCCCGATCGACAACCGCGCAACTCGGGACCGAAGCGGACGTCGTAGCCAACCTCGGTGGGCAGCTTCACCGTCAGATGATTCGTCGTGCCGTAACCGGCCCGGCCGAGCGCGCCCGCGTTTCCGTGCACCCACCAGCGATCGCTGACCCGGTAGCCCGCATCGATGAACGCTCCGGCGTAGAGCCAGTCGACCGCCGAGTCCGCCCCGGCGTCGAGTCCCGCAGCCACATACACCTTCGGCGCGGCTTGCCCCTCGCGGATCAACCCGCCCGGTTCGCCCGCCCAGCTCTGCTGGCCCCACGCGGCAACGACAGCGAAGGCCGCCAGAATGGTTGCTCGTCCCACGCGCCCGGCTCATTCACGTCGCGTGCCGCTCCCGAACCCCACGCAATCACGCCTGCCCCGCGCGCGAGAGTGTCGAAGATTCACCGCCGCTGTTCGCCCCGGACCAATCGCGAGTCCCGCTCCGTGGCCACGCCGGCCGGGCCGGCCGGAAAGGTCAGCTCCGCTTGAGGACGATGTCGACGCGGCGGTCCTTGGCCCAGCCACCTTCGTCGGTGCCGGTCGCGTCCAAGGCCCCCCGGCTGGTCTGCGGGAGGCGGTTCTTGCCGACGCCGAGCGCCTGCAGGTACTCGCTGACGCTGCGCGCGCGCCGAGAGCCAAGCGCAATGTTGTACTCCTCGGTCCCGCGGGGATCGGCCCGCCCGATCAGCTCGACGTCCCTACCCTGAAGCGGCCCTCGCAACATGCAGGTCGCCAGCTGCTGCAGGATGTTGTGATCGTCGTCGGTCAGCTGGTCTTTGTCGTAATCGAACTTGGGCGCGGCCGCGCTGCTGGTCGGCTTGATGCCGCACAGTTCGACGATCTCGCCCGACAGCGCGAGCGTGTTGCTCATCTTCTGATTGCCTGAAAGGTTGGGCGCCGGCTTGGCTCCGCTGCCGGCCGACGTGCTGGGCGCCGCCGGCGGCGGCGTCGCGGGCGACACCTTCTCGTGATTGCAGCTGGCCACAAGCAAGAACGCCACCGCGAAAGCGCTGAGTCTCATCCGGGTCTCCTCCCGACGCATGCCATCGGTGACTCAGCATAGTCCGTATTTCGTGGTCGCAGGAATAAGGTCCGCCCCCCAGTGCCTCGACTGCCGGGTCGGTTCTCGCCCGGATGGACGCCACCCCAGCGACGACCGCAGCTGCCCCGGGACGAGCAGCGACAGCGCCGCGAGCACCGCGACGATCGCCGCCGCGCAGAGCGCGACGGCCACCCGAGCCCGACGCGCTCGCCTGTCGCCGAGTCGCGCAAGGTCGCCGGACGAAGACTTGCGGGCGAGGCGCCGCCGGGCGACGTCTTCGTAGTGCCGGGCCCACGCCGCGAGGTGCTCGGCCTCTCTGTCGCCGCGCGAGCTCATCCAGCCCTCGAATGCATCCCCCGAAGCTCGCCGACGTCGTCGACGACCAGCACCCGGGACGCACCCGCATGGTTCATCACGCCGCGAGGCTAGCAAGGCGGATCGCCTCGCGACATCGGGCCGTGCCATGAATCGACCAGGCGGCTCGTGACGGCGTCCGTAAGCCGTCGGGCCCGGCGTGATCGCCTCCGGGACCAGGAGCACGGGGCGCCGTGCACGACAAACGTGCCGTCAGAGCGCCGCGGTGCTCATCGGCTCAATGGCAGCTGTCGTTGCTTGCTTCCCACGGCTTCGACGGATCGGCGCGGCGCCAGCTCTTGAGCTGTCCCTTCGGCACGTCCGTGTATGGCGCAACCACCACGAAGGTGTAGCAGGCGGCCAGCTCATCGGGAGTGAGCGCCCGAAATACTGGAATAGGATCCGCTGAACCCACACGTTTCTCGAATTCCTGCTTCGTGAGCAGCCGCTGCCATGCGCCCGTGTTGAACACCGCGATCTTCGGGCCGGCGAGCTCGAACCTGTCCGCAGCGTGCGTGTGACTGTAGATGAACACCTTCGGGCTCTTCTTCAGGTCGGACAGATGCGCGGCAATCCGCTCGTCACGTTTGCGCAGAACGCTGTCGGTGACGGCGCCCAGCGTGTCGTCGTCACCGCCGAGCCCGGCGGCGCTGCTGCAGGTCACGACCCGCTCGCCGGCTTTGGCGCGCTGGCGGCGTGCGTCGCAGATCTCCCGGATCTCGTCGTCGCTGAGGAGGTGGCGGTCACGCACGAACTTGTCGATTTCTTTTCGATTGCCCGAAGTCACCGCCAGACGAAGCCCGTCGTCCTTCGGAAAGGAGTCGATGAGGAACTGACTCCCCCGCTTGCGCTCGGCGGCTACGTCCCACTGAGGGTTGTCATCGTCCGTCCCCATGACCTGCGCGAACTGCTTCCACGACTCGCGAAAGGCCAGGAACTTCAGGAAGGAAGCCACCCCCCTGGCGCTTCCCACGACCCCCTCGGCCCGGAGTGCATAACCAATTCCGGCTCCGTCCGACGTGAAGTTGTCGATCGCGGGATACTTGGATTCGAACTGATTGTAGAAGTCCTGGACGAACTGCTCCCCCCAAGGGCGGGGCACATGCTCCACATGGTTCCGCGTGATCACCACGTTGGGCCATCCCGGAAAGGCGTTTGGATCGGTCGGAATCTCGTGGCCGTGCTCTGCAAACACGAGATGGTCGTCCGACTCCCAGAAGCCCGATCGCAGCAAGACGAACCGGTCCGGGGGAAGTTGCACGGCGTCGCGAACCAGCTGCTCCATCCCCGGGAGCATCAGGGCGACGTCGTGGTTGCCGACGACGAGCAGGAGCCGATTACCGCGCTTCCTGCCGAAGTCGCCCAGCATCTTCATCTCGCGCGCGTGTTCGGACAAGACGCGCTGCAGGCGCCGCTGCGCGTCTGGACCACTACAGCCGGCCTCCTTCTCTTTGCCGTACTTGCAGGGAACGTCCCGTGACTGCCAGAGCTCGAACGTGTCGCCGTTGATGACGAGGTCTGCCCGCCCCGCCCCGTTCTTGTCGGCGTACTCCAGAAACGCGGCCAGGTCGTCGGGCCAGCGGGCATCCTCGTAGCTGTCCCATCCCTTTCCGTCCTTCGTATGACCAACGCCGAAGTGACTGTCGCTGATGACGAAGACCGTCCTGTCTGACGCTGCCGAAGCCGGGCCGACATTCAGGATGAGGCCGAGCACGATCGCGGACGCTGTCACTGTCCAGAGGGTCTTCATGTCACTCCTTGCATGAGGGTTGGTGGGCCGGCGGCCGGCAGACGGGAACCGTTCGATCCCCGAGCAGCGCATACGTGTAGGCACGCGCTCCGTATTTGCCGCCGCCTTCCTTGTCGGTGTTGGCCAGGCAGGTGAGCGCCTCATCGAAGGCATCGCCGAGAGGGATGGCCTTCTTTCTGGATTCGAACTGGTGGGTCAGACAGTAGGCAAAGTCGCTGGCCATCTCGGGCTTCACCTCGGTGGCGGTGGCCACGATCGCCTGCACGCCGTGCTTGCTCAACGCATCGATGAACCCGAGTGCAGCCGGGTTCCCTGTTCCGCAGGCATCCAGGATGGCGATGGACCCCGGCGCGAACGGGCGGGTCACATCGTCCGACGACATCAGGTCGTTCTGAGCCGGCGAGAAGAACAGCATGTCTTTCGCCACGTCGTGGTGGCTGAGGACGAACAGGCCCGCGCGACGCGGTGCCGCGTCCGGCGTGTTGGCCCAATCGCGAAAGGCGATCATGTCGGTAAACGTGCAATCGCCTTTGCGTTCCCAGAGCCGCAAAAGCGAGCTCTCGTGCGACGAGAGGCGCGCACGCGCCGTCAGCAGCGTTCGGTCGTCGGCTCCAGCGCCTTGCCCCATCAAGGGCGGCAACACGCTGACCCAGGGGAGCTCGCAACTCGCCGCGCCGTCGTCACTCACCAGAGGACGGCCGTTCAGGGTGACGGTGCCGGTAAAGGCGCGCGCCATGTGGGGTGTGGCCCCGGGGATCGCGAAGTCGACGGACAATCGCTCTCCAAGGAAGATCGGTTTGTCATCGACCTTGACCGCGGCGAGCCCCAGCGGGATGAAGTCCTTCATACCGGCTCGGAACGCAACGGTGCGCCGGTGAGCCTTCCCGGGCGAGCCACGAAACTGATCGGTGAAGAAGCGAATGAACTCCTGCCTGGTCTGGGCAACGTCGTCGGTCGCGTACTCGAATAGATCCTGCAGGAAGTGGCTACCCAGGTTCGGCAACTCGGGATCTGCTGCCCGAAAGATTTGAGTCAGCCGGCTGATGTGCGAGCGCACGAAGCCATCGTCAGCCACAGCCAGCCGCCACTTGAGCGCGCTTTCCAGCGGCTCGCTCCCGCGCCGAAACACCGAGACCAACCGGGTGTCACTCAAGCGCACGAGGTGCAGGGCGGCATCCGGGGCGAGATTTTCCTCTCCCAAGGCGGCGGCGACGGTCGCGCCGGCAGCACCTCCCCTGAAGATCGGCAACGGACACCGTCCCGCGCCCACGTCGCCCGATGGGTCGAGGCACACGAGCAACTCGAGTTCCTGGACCGGGCGGTGGTCGGCCCACATCGCGATTCCGATGCTGGTCGTCGTGGGCTTGGCGACGGCCTTCGTGACCAGACGGAAACTGACATGTCCGAAGCGATAGGACGCCTGGTCCGTGTCGGGGTGGACGAACGGCGAGCCCGTGATGTCCTTTTCGTCGAATGCCAGGACGCGCGCTGGCTTGATCGTCATGTCCCGACTCCACCGATCGCCGGGATCGCGCTGAAAATATCGCTCGTCGGGGAGGACGACGATCTCGATGAGCGCGCTGGCGCGGGTGGGCGAAAGCAGCGCAATGACCTGGTCGGACGCCTGGGCGGGGGCCACGGCGGTCGCGATGGGCTCGCGTTTGGCCAGGACCGCGCGGTAGTCGATGCCGGCAAGGTCGAGGTGCAGCTTGTAGGCGCGGTCGGGCTCCAGAGCGCGGGCCGGCTCGACCGAGGCGGGCTCGGTGTCCATGACGATCCAGCTGTTCCAAAACAGCGGATGCCATCGTCGCGAGGCCGTGGGCTCGCGATCGGCGGCCAGAACCCCGGTGCGGGAAGAGGCCCTCAGCTGTTGACTGAACGCCTTGATGATCTCGGAGCGATCCTCTTCGTGAAGCGCCTCCTTCGCCCCAGGCGAAGCCGCTTTGTTGGCGCAACCGGCGGCGACCGCCGCAACGACAGCGGCAGACAGCGCGAGGACGATCGTGGAGCGACGAAGCAACGACACCGCGGGCGACATGGAACCTCCGGTTCGCGAGGTCCCCCTGTCCTCGAGACGGAACGAGAGTTCCAGGATCGTCGGTGGCCGTCAACTTTTGCGGTGCGGCCGGCAGACGTTCGCTAACCGTGGCGATCGGCGTTGGCGGCGAACGCCTGGCGGCAGTAGTCGGACAGGCCGGCGCCGAACTTGTCGACGTTGGCGGTGAACCTGGGGTCGGCGACGTAGAGCTCCCCGAGGCCGCGGTGGATTTGCGGCGAGCACGGGTAGAACCAGCGCGTGATGTGCGCGCGGTGCCGTTCGGCGGCCTGTGCGGCCTGGTCGCTGGTCGGCGCCACGCCCGCCGCCATCAGCCGCGCCAGGTCGCCGTAGATGCCGGCGGCCTCGGCCCGGATCGCCTCCCAGTCCTGTTTGCGATAGGACTTCGTGCGCCGCTTCGATTCCTGGTATTCGGCGGTCTCGCCCCAGCGCTGCTTCGTCTCCTCCTCGAACGCCTCAGTGGTGAAGTCGCCGAAGACCTGCAGTCTCTCTTCTGGTGTCATGGTCGTGCCTTTCTCGATGGAGTCGATCGCCGCGTCTACCGCGCCGATCAGGGCCTTGATGCGGATGGCTCGCTCCTCCAGCAGGCGCCGCTGCAGCCGCAGCGCCGCCCCGACGTCGAAGTCCGGGTCGCTCACGATCCGCTGGACCTCGTCCAGCCCGAAGCCGAGCTCGCGGAAGAACAGCGCCTGCTGCAGCCGTTCGATGTCCGACGGGGCGTAGAGCCGATACCCCGCCTGGCTGCGCGCCGACGGCCGCACGAGCCCGATCTCGTCGTAGTGGTGCAGCGTCCGGACCGTCACGCCGGCCAGCGCGGCCACTTCACTCACCTTCAGAGCCATTCGCATCGCCTCCGCCCTCTGTCATAGGGCCTCACGTCAGGTGAGGGTCAAGAGGCGATCGACGAAATCTGGTTTCGACGGGCGGCGAGGTTCGACGATTCCCGGGCATTGCCCGTGGCTGCCGCCCTTGGTAGGGACAGGGTCATGGCCACGCCGGGCACGCGGGAGGTTCTCCGCATCTGCTTCTTCGGTGGCCCGCGCCTCTCACCGGCGGGCGGCGTCGCCGTCCTCGCCGCGTGGTGCTTCGCGCTGGCGATCCTCTTGTTCAACGCGTTCTTTGGCCTGCTGCTACCGGACGCCAACCTTTTTCTGCGCGGCGCTGGCACGCTCATCCTGTCCGCGCCGCTGGCGTGGCTGTACGCCCGAGCGAAGCGCTCCGTGCTCAAAGGAGAACCGCGGTGACCATCGACGACCATCCCGCCGCCGATCCGCGGAGTCAGTCCATCGCCGCATCAGATGTGGCCAGCGTGACCATGTCGGGCTGCACGCTTGCCAACGAGCAGCCGCACGTCCGCACCGGTACGGTGACGTCGACAGGCGTCGTGGTCGACTGAAATCCGGGCGCCGAGACCTGAAGGGAGTACGTTCCCGACGCCACTGGCCCGTTGGGCCACAAGCACAACACAGCCGGTCCACTCGGCTCGGGCTGACAGGTCATCGTGACGGTGGTTGGTCCCGTCAAGATTGCCTGCACGCCATTGGCCACCATTGCCGAGACATTCGTCACCTCAATCGAGGCGGTCGCGGAGGGTACCGGGCAAGAGACGCGCGGACCGCAGTTCTGCTGCCCGTTGTCCGACCCGCACGCGCCGGCGGTCAGCATGGCGAGCACAAGCGACGCCATCAATCGTCTGCGCACGCCGGCAGGGTACCACGCCATTTTGTCGTGCTAGCGCCCACGGCATGGTCGATCGCGCCCGCGCCGGCTCGCGGCCCACCGGTAAGGTATCGCGTCGAGCAGCCCGACTGATCACTTTTGGCGCGAGCGAGGCTGGCGGACCTCGGCGAGCCAACGGCGCCCGGCGAGCTGGTAGCGTATCGACGTGCGCTGCGTACCGACGCCGCACCTCGCCGAGGAGAATGCAATGCGGCTTCGAACAGCAGTCCCCGGAAGTCTTGCGAGCATCGTCCCCGTGTTGATGGCGCTGGGCGGCTGCGGGTCCGGTTCTGCGACTCGGGGCGGATCGGCCGGCGTGTCGGCGATTCCGGGGCCGGCGGCGTCGGGGGGAAGCGCAGGCGCGTCGAGCTCGGGAGGCGCGGCCGCGCCATCGGGCGCTGCGGGTGCCGCGAGCGGCGGAATGGACGGAGGCGACGCTGGTGTTGCCGGCAGCGGCGTTGCGGGTGGCGCATCAGGTGCCGGAAATCTCCCAGGCGGCGTCGAATGGGAACCCTGGCCGTCCGTCCCCTCGGTGTCAGACGGGATCTGCCAGGTGACCCTCTTCCGCGGCGGCGACGCGTCGTCGCCCCCCGTGGTGTCGGATCTCGAGATCAGAGAATTCGATCCGGCCACCGGCATCATGAAACGTCAGTTCGCCGCGACCGCGAGCCTGCCTGCAGAGGTCGATTATGGCGTCTTCAACACGCAGGGCTCACCCCTGGGAGGCTGCCGGGTCGAGACGGATCCCTACGGCTGCACCGAGTGGGTCCGCGACCAGGCCGGCAACGTGACCGTCGTCGACAATCCAGCGTACAGCGGCCAACACTTCGCGCTCTCGAATCTGGACGCGGCGGAGTTCGGCACCCGCCCGCACGGGTCCGTCGAGTGGCGCTACATCCTGACGTACGACGCCGCCGGCGCGCTGACTTCAGCCCGCAACGCCACCTGTTGCGGGGCACCGGTGCAGACCTTCACCGAGGACGCGCAGCACCGGTGCAGCGACGTGCTGTGGCAGGCCACCGACACCGCCGCCAACTTCATCGCCGGCAAGACCGAAGCGGAGCATTGGACCTGGGAAGGCGACCGCCTGGTCTCGCGCGTGACCACGAACAGCAGCGACCCACCCCAGGTCCTGAGCGTCGTGACCTACGCCTATGACGCCGAAGGCATCCTGTCTGCCACCGTCGTCGACGGCTACGCCACCATCCCCCCCGTGCCTCCGACCACCCCCAAGAAGTCCACCCCCGACGGCAGCGCAGACTACGTGGTTCGCTCGGTGGCTCTCCCCGACGGCAGCCGCTGGGTCGAATCCCTCGACTTCACGACCTACCAGCCAGACGCAAACGTCCTCCGCAACGGCACCCTGACCCCCGCCTCCCGCCGCCGCTGGAACTACTCCCCCGGCTGCCACGACGTCCAGCCCCCCCACCGCACAACCACCAGCTGCCAATTCGAGCCATCCCAGAACCAGCTCGAGGTTCGCTGGGACGACCCGTACACGACGCCGATTCGGCGTTGAGGCGCGCGCGCAGAGGCGGGATCTCGTAGTGGACGGCGGGCGCGCGCGCCTTGCTGGTGCTCGCGGCAGGGGACGCGCTGGTAATCACCCACGAATTGTCGCGTCCGCCCGCGTAGCGGCGGCTTACCGCGGACACGCTTTGTCCCGGTGCCGCCGTTTCCTCAACGATCTTCCGCCCCTCCCTAGGCGTAGAGCGTCGTCACCGACTTGGTTGCGCGTGTTCAATGGCCGCGAGCTCAGACCTGTGCCTGGTTCCATCCTAGCTCCTATGGTGTCTTACTTAGGTGGTCGGTCCTTCGGAGTCCGAAGAACCGGACCACGACGGTGACCCGCTCCTGCTTGGGGACGCGAGAATCCCCGGTCAATCCGAAGCGGTGTACCCACTATGATGGCGGCGTCGGCCGGCGCCTCCACAACGGAGTTCTACATCACTTTGGGTGAGCTAACGATCTGAATTCCAACAGCAACATTTTGGGTTACATTGAGATGTGGCGCCGTCCTCAGACCTCCGAGGGGTATTCGTCGATACCTACTTGAGACTCGAGCGCGCGGTCTTTTCGCGTGACCGCGAATCATTGATCACTGCAGCAGGGTTGCTGCGTCTGCTGTTGATGGACGGCAATCCGCTGGCAGTAAGGGCGACAGGATTGTTCGGGCAGAGGTTGCAACTTCTAGCGCCCAGCCTGGCGGGACCACCAACACGGCCCGCCACGCTCAGAGTTGGCGCTTTCCTGGCAACGCTGCTTTCGGGCCCTGACTCAAACATCTCGGTAAAAGACGTCGTGCGCTACTTCGCGCACGTCGGAGGAGCGGTTCACGCCGGCCATGCAAAGACCCCTGGAGAGATTACTCTTCGCGAACTCGAAAGTAGCGACGAACAGGCGCGAGCTGGTTGGCCGTTATTGGCCCTCAAGGCGATTGGTTGGGCGGTGTTGCGATCCCTAGAGGATGTTCGCGGAAGACTCCTCGGGGCAGACCGCTTCTATGGTTCGAAAGGGATGTCCGTTTTTTGTGCATTGGCCATCAATTCAATGGGCGGCGATCGTGAGAACGTACTTTTCGACTTCGGCAACGAACGTCATCGAAATCGTGTGACGGTTTTTGTCGACCACGATGATCGACTGTCGGCGCGCCTATTTACAGATGTCGGGCAACGCATCGTCCTCCAGAGTCCGCCTGATGTCGCATTCAGCTACGCTAGCCAGGTCGTCTTAGACGTTCGGCTGGGCTTCCTAAGCAACGAACTACTAATCGGGATAAGGACGGACCAGTGGAGCGGCCTGGCCGTACAAAAACTGCGCAAGGGGGTCGAAAAGGCTGCCGACTTTCGACAAGTGGTGGTTGGCTCCGATCTTGAGGGCGTAGGACGGTCGAACTTCCGAGTGTGGGAGATGCTCGTATACGATCGGATACAGACTGCTACTGACTACGACCACACTCGTTCGTACCTTGCTCAGTCGCAACGAGTAAAGTGCGTCGTTTTTGACGAAGGCAAGTTCATGTACTCGCGAGGGCACAGCCTTCTCGGAAATGGGACTCCGGGATCACTCGGCCTAGTCCAGTCGAATCCCAGTCGAGAGCCTCGCCTCGAAACGACTTGAGGGGACCGACCAGTCGGGAGGTTGGAGCGCCGAGAACCTCCCCTGCGCTGTTACGCGACAACCGCGATGGATATCAGCAATGCACACACGTCAGCGCCCGTTACCCCGACTCGCCGCGTTCCATCCCTGCCGGTACCGGGAAATACTCGCCCCTCGGTCCAATCTCGTGTCCCGCCGGGATCGGCACCCCCAGCTCGTCGACGCTAAACACCGTCGGCGGCAACCGCAGTGACTCGCGCAACCGCTCCATCGTCCGCGGCACGAACGGGTACAGCATGATCATCAGGTTCTTCAACACGTAGAACGCGCTGAACAAGGCGTTGCGCCGCCCCTCTTCCGGGTGCCTGTCGTCGTGAGGTTTGTACTGCGCAAACAGGCTGTTGATGATGCGCGCGTAGTTCTCCACCTCGAAGAGCATGTTGGGGTAGTCGGCGCGGTCCATGGATTTGACGTAGCGTTGGACCATGCGGACGGTGTCCTTCAAAACACCGTCGACCAGGACGCCGTCGGGGACGCGGCCGGAGAACTTGGAGTGGGCGGCGGAGATGGGGCGTTCGAAGGCGGCGTTGAGGGGGCCGGCCAGGAAGCGGTTGCGTTCGTCGAGCTTGGTGAAGTCGAAGTCGGAGGGT
>CAZJMY010000843.1:0-5219 GCA_964546845.1 uncultured Myxococcales bacterium
GGTCGCGGGCGCGCCGCCCGTCGCGGTCACGCCGCCGGCCCCGGGCGAGCCGCCCGAAGCCTGGCTGCCGCCGGTCGCCGTCGCGCCGCCGGTTCCGGTGCTGCTGCCGCCTTCTCCCGCACACGCCAACCCGAGGACGCCCAAACCCGCCATGGCAACGAGCGCGCTGGCCTTGTTCATGCGAATCCCCCTGGGGGTAAGGAAAACGCCGGCGAAAAAGGGAGGCCGGTTCCAGGAGAAGGGGAACCCGCTCCGAAACTGCTGCGCGCGCGCCGGCAACGATGCCCGCGGCGTTCGCCCGCGGGCCCGCGCGCATCAGATCCGCGGCCGCGCGCCCTAGTTGAGGACCAGCCGGCGTCTCGCCGCCTCGCCCGTGGAGCTCCCATGAAGACGAAGACGAAGACGCGTCTGCCCCGTCACTTGCTCGTGTGTACGCTCGGCGCCGCTCTGGCGCAGGCCGTCAGCGGCTGCGGCACGAGCGACGTGTCGACCGGCGCGGGCGGCGCCCCCGGCTCCGGCAGCGGCGGACAGACCGCGGCCGGCGGAGCATCGAGCAGCGGCGGGTCGAACCCGGGCTCGGGTGGCCAGCGCGCGTCAGGCGGCACGCTCGGGACGGGCGGAAGCGATCCCGGTGCCGGCGGGAGCGCCGGCGGAGGAACCGGGTCCGGCGGCGCGCCCCCCGCAACCGGAGGCGCGCCGGGCCACGCGGGAACGGGCGGCGCGGCAACCGGCGGCGCAGGTGGCGCGCCGGCGAGCACGGGCGGCGTCACGGGATCGGGCAACGCCGCGGGCGCCGGCCCGCTGGCGGACAAGCCCTTCATGGGCTGGAGCAGCTGGAGCAGCACGACCGGCAACGTCACCGCCGCCATCGTCCAGGCCGCGGCGGACACCGTCGCCAGCAAGCTGTCTCCGTACGGCTACCGCTACGTGAACATCGACGACGGCTGGTACAACGGCTTCGACGCCAACGGCCGCTGGAAGCCCGACACGCGGAAGTTCCCGGACGGGATCTCGGGCGTCGCCAGCTACGTGCACGGCAAGGGGCTGAAGCTGGGCATCTATCTGACGCCCGGCGTGAACGACACGGTGGTCAGCGCCAACGCGCTCATCGAGGGGACGAGCTATCACGTGAAGGACATCGTCACGTCGGCGGCCGGCAACACCGACAAGAAGTCGGGCGCCACGGCGCGCAAGATCGACTTCACCAAGCCGGGCGCCGTCGAGTACGTGCAGGGCTACGCCAACCTGCTGGCGTCGTGGGGCGTCGACTTCATCAAGATGGACTTCGTCGGCCCGGGCGGCGGCGGCGGCAGCGCCGACAACCGCGAGGACATCAAGCAGTGGCGTCTGGCGCTGGACAAGAGCGGCCGCCAGATCTGGCTGGAGCTGTCGAACATGCTCGACATCAGCGCGGCCACGACGTGGAAGGCGTACAGCAACGGTTGGCGCGTCGCCAACGACGTCGAGTGCTACTGCACGACGCTCACGAACTGGGCGCACGTGATCCGCGTGATCAACGCCGTCGCCCCCTGGGTGTCGTACGCGGGGCCGGGCGGCTGGAACGACCTCGACTCCCTGGAGATCGGCAACGGGAGCTCGGACGGCATCAGCGCCGACGAACGGCAGACCGTCTTCTCGTTCTGGTCGATCAGCGCAGCGCCGCTGTATCTGGGAGCCAGCCTCTCCAACCTCGACGCGGCGGACCTGGCGATCCTGACCAACAGCGAGGTGATCGCCGTCGACCAGGCGGGCGTGCCGGCCAAGCCGGTCTCGACGGGCGGCAACCAGCAGGTCTGGTACGCAAAGCGACCCGACGGCACGTTCGCGGTGGGGCTCTTCAACTTCGACAGCGGGTCGGCGCAGGTCACCGCGCGCTGGAGCGACCTCGGAGCGCCCAGCTCGGTCGCGGTGCGGGACGCGGTGAGCCACACCGACCTCGGGCGCATGTCCACCAGCTTCGGCGCCATGCTGCCGGGGCACGGATCGCGCCTGCTGGTGTTGACGCCTTGAGGCGCGGGGGAGAAACCCACAAACTGCGAAGACGGGGCTCCGGGCGCGGCGTACGCCGGACCCATGTCGCATTTCTGGTCCCCCCCGCGGCCGCTGACTCGGTCGCTCATTCGTTTCTGGCCCACCCGGCTCGCGCTGCTGGCGCTTCTTTGCGGCGGGTCGCCGAGCTGCGGCTCGTCCTCCCCCGCCGCCCCGACCACCGGTGCGGGGGGCAGCGCGGGCGACGCGGGCGCCGAGCCGTTCACGCTGGCCTGGCAGGACGACTTCGACACCCTGGACACGACGCGCTGGGCGCTGCAGACGTTCACGTTCAGCGGCAACCTGGCTCAGTTCACGCCTCAGAACGCCTCGGTCGCCAACGGGACGCTGACCATCAAGCTGACGGCGAACCCCGCCAGCACGACCGAGCCCTACTGGGGCGTCGAGATGCGCTCGGTCGCGACGCTGAAGTACGGCAAGGTCTCGGCGCGCATGCGGTTCGCGGCGGGCTCGGGCGTCGTGTCGGGGCTGGTGCTCTTCTACACGCCCTACCCCAACTGCAACTGGAACGAGATCGACATCGAGCACCTCGGCAGCTCGAGCAACACGTCGCAGATCAACGAGCAGGTCTTCCTGGGGACGCCCAACCCCAGCTGCACGACGTCGGTCAGCGCGACGCAGGATCCCCAGGTCGTGAACCTGGGCGTCAACGCCGAGACCGACTTTCACCAGTACGACATCACGTGGACACCGACCGAGGTGAAGACCTACGTCGACGGCAAGCTGCTGCGGACCTGGACGGCGCACGCCGATCTGATGAACCTGCCCCAGAACGTCCTCTTCACGATCTGGGCGTCCAGCGCCGCTGGGTGGGCCGGTCCGTTGACGGCCACGTCGGCGCCGACCAGCGCGGACGTGGATTGGATTAAAGTCTACGACTGGAATGGATAGCGACGCTCTGTACCAACCGTTCCCGCTACCCACCCGCGCCCGGGGCCACATCTGGCGGCACAGGCCGGAGACGCGCCGGCCGCGCCACTTCCACGCAGAGCCGGAGCTGAACCTCATCACCGCCGGCAGCGCGCGGTTCGGCATGGGCGACCTGGCGATCGACGTCGGCGCGGGCGATCTGCTCTGGTGGCCGCCCGGACAAGACCACGTCCTGCTGGACGCCTCGCCCGACTTCGATCTGTTCGTCGTCGGCGTGACGCCCGAGCTTTCGGACCGCGTGCTGGGAGGCGGCGGCGCGGTCGCGCACGCGGCGCCGGCGCGCGTCCGGCTGCCGCGCGACGTGCTGGGGGGGTTGCAGTCGATCTGCGCGGCCTCGCCGCACCACCGCGATCCCGCCGGCGAGGACCCGACGGTCATCGAACGGCGGGTGGGCGATCTGTGGCGCGAGGCGCACCAGGCGCGGGGCGTGACCGGCAACCGCCACGTCCTGACCCGGCGCGCCCTGGCGCGCCTGCTGGTGCGGCCGGACATCACGCGCGCCGAGATCGCCGAGGCCATCGGCGCGGACCCGACCGAGGTCAGCCGGCACTTTCACCGGGACATGGGCCTGACGCTGGCGGGCTATCGCACGCGGCTGCGGCTGTTGCGTTTCGTCGAAGGCGTCGACGGCGGCGCCCCCAGCCTGATGGCGGCGGCGATGGACGCCGGGTTCGGCAGCTACGCGCAGTGCCACCGCGCGTTCGCGCAGACGTTCGGGTGCGCGCCGCGGCAGTTCTTCGCGACGGACCTGCGCGACCAGATGGCCCAGGCGTTTTCTCCCTGAACCGCCGTCAGGCAGGCGGCCGCGCCTCGGTGGTAACGTGCCGCCCTTTCTCGGAGGGTCGATGAAGAACCTGGGTCGTTCGCTTGGTTTGCTGTTCGCGGTCGCCGCCGCTTCCGCGACGGGGTGTGGCAGCAGCGGGTCTCAGCCGGGCTTCGCCGGCGGCGGGATGGGCGGAGGCCCGGGCGGTTCGGGCGGCGGCCCCGGGACGTCGGGGGGGCTGCCGGCCCTGACCGTCGCCGGCAACAAGCTGCAGGATCCCTCCGGCAAGACCATCGTCCTGCGGGGCGCCTCGCTGATCGACATCGGGGCGCTGTACACGTACGGCGGCGGCGCGGCCGGGATCATGGCGCGCATCGACAAGGTCGCGGCGGCGGGCGTGCAAGGGCACGTCGTGCGGCTCCCCGTCTACCCGCAGGTCGACTACAACGGCGGCTACCCGTACTGCTCGCCGCTGCCGTACCCGGTCGGGACCGGCCCGGCGACGACGTGCAAGCCCGTGATGCCGATGAGCGCGGCGGACTACGTCGCCAAGGTGCTGAAGCCGGCGGTCGACTACGCGACCAGCCAGCACCTGTACGTGATCATCGACCACCACCAGATCGACAACGCGGCCAGCGGCACCTCGGCAGCCGACGCGACCACGTTCTGGACGGACGTCGCGCCCCAGTTCGCCAGCTACGCGAACGTGCTGTACGAGCCCTTCAACGAGCCGATCGACAGCGGCGTCGCGTGGGCGGCCTTGAAGCCGGTCGTTCAAGGGTGGATCGACACCATCCGCGCGCGCGCCCCCAGCAACCTCATCATCGTGCCCTCGATGAGCTACGACCAGCGGCCCGGGGACGCGGCCAGCGACCCCCCGTCGGGGACCAACCTCATGTACACGGCCCACGTCTACCCGATGAACTGGTCGGTGGCGTTCAAGGCCCAGGTCGCCGCGGCGACGGCGAAGGCGCCCGTGTTCATCAGCGAGTGGGGATACACGGTGGCCAGCGGCACGGACGTCAGCGACACCACCTCCACGACGTGGGGGACGGACTTCCAGGCGATCGTCGACGGGAACGGCGCCAGCTGGACGGCCTGGGTCACCGACAACGCGTGGACGCCCAGCATGTTCGCGGACACGGCGCTCACGCAGCTGACGCCTTTCGGGACGCTGGTGCAGGCCTGGCTGGCCGCCAAGGCGGACAGCGACTGGGTGCAATAGGCGCGGCCCCGGCGGCTGCGCGGTTTCGTTGAAGGTCCGTCGGCGGGGGCGCCCTTCATGAGGCGCTCTCGAAAAAGGGACCTTCATGAAAACCGTTCTCGTCGGGTCGGGCCTGATCGTCTTCGCTGCGCTGGGCGGCTGCGGCAGCTCTGAACCGGGCTCCGGGGGCGGCGGCGGCGGCCCGGGCGGCACGCAGGCTTCGGGCGGTCGCGGCACCGGCGGCAATCCGGCGACCGGCGGCGCGGCAGCGGG
>CAZJMY010000844.1:0-17765 GCA_964546845.1 uncultured Myxococcales bacterium
ACTGCCGACCGTATATCACCGGACTATCACTTTGGCAGTAGCGCTGCTCGCGCAGAGCGGCGTGCGGCTAGCTTACGGCCAGGGTCAGGAGCTGCCACCGGTCAAGGTCGATTTGCCGCCGCCGCCGAACTTCAACGTGCAAACGGCGCCCGAGAAGTATCCCAGCGGCGAGATGTCGATTTACGGACTTCGCAAGCACATGAACCAGTACCTGGACAAGGACGTCCAGGTGCGCGCTTACATGCTGCAGGTCTACGAGTGCCCCGCCGAGCAGCGGAAGTGCAACGACGATCTGGCCGCGAAGTCGAAGAAGGAAAAGAAGAAGGAGCTGAAGTCCGGCGGCCTGCCGGGCAAGGCGGGCGCGCCGTCCGCCGCAGACGCCAACGCAATGAAGGGCGGCTGCCGTCCTTGCGACCAGCCGCACTTCTTCCTGGGCGACACGCCGACGACGAAGATCGACCACGGCCTGCTGGTCGCCGACTACCCGGTCAAGGACTGGAAGACCAACAAGCCGAAGCCGCTCGAGGTGAAGCCGGGCACGCAGGTGATCGTCACCGGCACGTACTCGATCAACTCGATGGGCGGGTTCGCCGCCTCCGACGGCCTCATCATCCACAAGAAGCTGCAGGACGCCGCCGACGGCAAGGTCATCGCCGAGGGCAACGCCGTGCTGCCGCCGGACGCGCAGACCATCAAGCTCGAGGGCAAGCCCGAAGAGCAGGTCGGCGGCGCCCGCATCGACGCCGAGAAGACCGGCAAGGGCAAGAAGTAGCGCTCGCCTCGCGCGGCTCGATCTAGCGCTTCGGCGTGGGATCGAGCCGCAGCTCGCTGCACGCGTCGGCCGAGAGCCGGAACACCGCCCCATCGTCCGTGCGGGCCACGCAACCGTCCCAGAGATCCAAGCGGTGCCACTCGGGCGTCGCGTGCGAGCCGGGCGGCTGAATTTCGACGCGCAGGACGACGGTGGCAGGCTCGCTGGGCGCCGACTCGAGGAAGCGCTCGGCGCGCAGGTTGCCGAGCCTTCCGACGATCCGCGCCGCCGTCGCGCCGTCGACGGGCTCGCCCCCCGGGACGCGGGACCAGGTCTCGCCGTCGGCGCTCCGCAGGTCGAAGCCGCCACCCCGCCCCGTCCGCTGCAGCTCTCGCACGTCGAAGTGGGCGAAGTCGAGGACCTTCCGCGAACGGAAGCGGAGCGGATCCGGGTCGAGCAGCGGGAAGGCCGGGTCCGCCCGTCCGACGGTCACGGCCCCCTCCGCATCGCCGTCGACGATCAGCCGCCGTCCCTGACTGCCGCGCCCCGTGGCGCTGCTGGAGGCCAGCCGCGCCAGCCATTCGGCGACGGCATCCTGGTCCACGTCCAGGCGCGCCGCCGCGCCGTCGAACCGCCAGGGCTGAGCGGCGCCGTCTCGCAGCAACCGGAGCCGGCGCTGGCCGTCTTCCAGCACGAGCTGGCGCACCCGCGGCGGCGGCACCGACAGGAGCCGGAGGTCCGGCGCGTCCGCGGCCTGTAGCGCCCGCCACAGGTCGTCGCGCTCCGCCGCCGGGAGCTCGGCGCCGGTCACCCGGGCGACGTGCCCGGCTTCGTCGCGCAGCTCGACCCAACCCGCCTCCACGAGCGGGGGGCCGCTGGCGGCGCCGGGCTCCGCGCCCCGCAGCTCCGTCAGGCGGCGCAGGAGGGCGGCGACGCGATCGGCGCCAAGCCGCGCGCCGGCCGCGTTTCGCCAGCGGTCCGGCGCGACGCGCTGCCAGCGGTGCTCGGGCCCAGCGGCGTCGTTCCGCCACGCGACGCCGGCCACCGAATCGGGCGACAGCTGGAACAGACGCCGGTCGCGGAACGCCGCGGCCGATCGATCCGCCAGCTCCAGCAGGCGGCGCGGTCCGACCCGCACCGCCGCTCCCGCCCCCGCCTGCACGAACACCCCCCGACCGCTGGAGTCCGGGTTCCCGAGGCGCAGCTCGACGGATCGCGGGGTGGCCTCGATCGTCAGCGCGACCCGCGGAGGCGCCAATCCGGCGGCCTGCGCGTTCAGGTCGCTGCCCCGCGTGCTCTCGGCCTGGTCGACGGCGCGCAGCAGATCCTCGACGGCCGCGCGATCGGCGGGCGCGCGGCCGGGCTCGATCACCCAACCGCCTTCGGCGGGGACCAGGGCGAACGGCGCCTCGCCGGGACGCGCGACGCCGACCCGCCGGACGGCCGCCGGATCGAACGCGGGCACCAGGCGCGCGGCGTCCGCCGCGGCCCGGCTGTCGCGCGCGTCGCGGTCGAAGAACAGCAGGTACGCCGCCAGCAGCGCGGCGATCGCGCCCAGGATGCCGAGCGCGCGCATCAGACGCGCCGCCGCCGCCAGACCCAGGCGCCGATCGCCAGCGTGCCCAGCGGCAGCGCCAGCGCGAACAGGCGGAAGGCCCAGGCCACCTGCGCGGCCGTGGGCGCCAGCGCGATGCGCGCGGCGTCCTTGGGGCCGATGCCCACGCGCGCCTCGCGGCCCGACAACCAGGCCAGCGACGACAGCACGAAGTCCATGTCGTAGTCGCGCAGGGTCACGCCCGACAGGCGCACGTTCATCACCAGCCGGCCCGTCCCCAGCACGACCAGGCGGCGCACGGGCGGCGCCGTGCTCTCGACGGCGACGGCGACGGTCACCGGCCCCTTGCGATCGCGGCCGGCGTCGAACGTCAGGTCGGCGTCCCCGCGGATGGTCGGCAGATCGGTCTCGCCCCAGCCCTCGGAGCTCGTCGACACCAGCGGCGTGACGATCCAGCCGGGGGCGGCCGGATCGAGGCGCGTGACTTCGCGCGTGCGCGGCCAGAACGTGAGGCGGCCGCCCAGCCGCTCGGTGATGGGGTGACGTCCATAGTTGTCGGCGCCCGCCGCCCAGACCGAGGGGCCCTCGACGTCGCTGGCGTGCGCCGGATCGACGACCAGGTCGTCGCCCAGCCGCACCCCGTAGCGCGCGGCCCAGTCCTCGATGCCGACGTGCGCGAACCCGGCCCCGCCCGCGGCGAAGACCGGCCCCAGCATGGCCAGCACGCCCCCGCCCGCGCCCACGAACTGGTCCAGGTCCCGCGTCTCGGCGGGCGAGAACGCGCTGCTGGGCTCGGCCAGAACCAGCACCCCGCAGCCGGCGCCTCGCGCGTCGCCGACGCGGTTCAGCGGCTTCACGTCGTAGCCGTCTCCGCGCAGCGCCTCGGCGAAGGTCGCGTAGCCGCCGTCAGCGGTCGACTCGACGTCCGGCTCGCCGTGCCCCTTGCTGAAGCAGATGGCGGGCGGGTGATCGTCGGTCACGCTCAGGATGGCCGACACGAACGCCGCCTCGCCGCGCCAGCCGCGCAGCGCCGGGCCGGGCTCGCCGTCGGGGCCAATCTCCGGCTCGATCAGATCCGATTCGGTGACGACCTTGGCGCGCGCGCCGGAGGTGAACACGATCGCGCCCTGCCCCAGATCGAAGGCGCTGATGCCGTACTTCTTGGCGGCGGCCTCGGCGCGCTCGGGGGCCCGATCGGGGTCGACCACCTCCACCAGGAACCGGCCGCCCGCCTGCCGGGCGCAGCGCTCGGCCAGCTCGCGCACGAACCCGGCGATCGTGCGCGCCCGTTCGGAGTCCCGCTTCGGGTACGCGAAGATCGTCGCCTCGACCGGTCGCGGCAGGTCGCGCAGGATGGCGACGGTCTTGTCCGACAGCGCGTACAGCTTCGCGCGCGTCCAGTCGCCCCGCGCGAAGTGGCGCCCGGCGATGACGTTCACCATGACCGCGATCAGCACCGCCAGCGCCGCCGACGCGCGCGGCGCCGCCCGCGCGGCCAGGGTGGCCTCCGACGGGGTCGGTCCGCGCAGGGCCGCCACGCGCCCCGTCGCCGCCGCCAGCGCCAGCACCGTCACGCTGAGCAGCAGCACGACGGGGCGCGAGTCGACGATCCCGTGCCCGAAGTCCTCCATGGTGCGAAACAGGCTGTAGCGGCGCAGGGCCGCCGCCAGCGCGGGAGCGCGCGCCTCGGACTCGAGCGCGCCGGCCAGCAGCGCCGCCAGGAACAGCACGAACGACAGCGTCGCCGCGACCAGCTGGTTCCGCGTCAACGACGACGCGAGCAGCCCCACCGCCAGCGCCGCCATCCCCAGCAGCAACGTCCCCAGGTAGCCGGCCGCGATCGGCCCCGGATCCAGGCTCCCCCCGATCGCGCGCAGGTACGCCACCATCAGCGCCGTCGGCGCCCAGGCGGCGACGTAGAAGGCGACCGCCGCGAGCCACTTGCCGGCGACCACCTCGAACGGCGAGACGGGCGCGGTCAGCAGCGGCTCGATCGTGCCGGCGCGCACCTCCTCGGCCAGGAGGCGCATGGGGACCACCGTCGCCAGCAGGCCGACCGCGATCCAGTAGAGGATGGTCCCGCCAAAGAAGAACTCCATCACGCCGCCGGGCGGGGCGTCGGGCCGGCCCAGGAACTGGACGAACATCCAGAACACCAGCCCCTGCAGCGCGAGGAACAGCGCCAGCACCGCCCAGCCGGCGGGCGTCCGGAAGTAGGCGGCCGCCTCGCGCCGCGCGATGGCCAGGATGCGGCTCACGCGGCCGGCGCTCCCTCGTCCGCGGTGGCGCGCCCGAAGATCTCCTCCAGCGACGGCGTCTCCAGCCGCAGCTCGCGCAGCGTGACGCCGCCGGTGGCCGCCGCGCGAAAGACGGCCTCCCGTGCCTCGTCGGTCGCGGCGCCCGCGGCCAGCGTCAGCATCAGGCGTCCGCCGTCTGCCGCGACCCCGGCGATGCCCGCCACGCGCGAGAAGAGCTCAGTGGCCCGGCCCGCGTCGTCCGGGCGCGGCTCGACCACGATCCGCCGCGCGCCCGCCAGACGGGCCTGCAGCTCGGTCACCGGCGCGGCCGCCACCAGCCGCCCGCGCCGCAGGATCAAGATGCGCGTGGCGACCGCCTCGATCTCCGACAGCACGTGCGTCGACAGCAGGATCGTCCGCTCGCGGCCCAGCTCGCGAATCAGCGCCCGAGTCTCGCGGATCTGGTTCGGGTCGAGCCCCGCCGTCGGCTCGTCGAGGATCAGGATCGGCGGCGAGCCCAGCAGCGCGTCCGCGAGACCGACCCGCTGGCGGTAGCCACGCGACAGCGTGCCGATGATCTGCCGGCGGCGGTCACCCAGCGCCACGCGGCCGACGGCGCCGTCGAGCTCGGCGCGCCGGGCGCCGCGCGGGATCCCCTTCAGCGCGGCGCGGAACGCCAGGTACTCGTCGACGCGCATCTCGGGCGGCAGCGGGACCGCCTCGGGCAGGTACCCGACCGACCGACGGACCTCGCGCGGCTCGTCGGAGATCGACCGGCCCGCCAGCGTCGCGCGCCCGCGCGTCGGCGCCAGGAAGCAGGTCAGGATGCGCATCATCGTCGACTTGCCCGCGCCGTTCGGCCCCAGCAGGCCCGCGATCTCGGCGCGCCCCACCTCGAACGACACGCCGTCCAGCGCCGGCGGCTGCGCGCCCGCCGCGCGGCCATACGTCTTGGTGAGCCCCTCGACGCGAATCACGCGTGAGGGAGTTTAGCGCTTACTCGAGGCCGCGGTCGCGCAGCGAGCCGTCGTCCTCGCCGCGCAGGTGACCGACCTCGTGCAACAGCGTACGAGAGATCGCCTGGTCCAGCTCCTTGCTGTCGTGCACGGTTCGCAGCAGATTCCGGCGGTAGAGCACGATCGTGCGCACGCCCGTGTCGTCGCACTGGACCGGCCCGCCCGTCGCGGGCGGCGCCGAGCGCCCCTTGCGCGAGCGCCCCGACGAGCTGGGCGCGGCCGCCTCGTCCTTGTAGTCCAGCGGCAGCCCGCGGAACAGGCCCAGGATCGTCGGCGACAGCGGTGGCTTCTCGGCGGTCAGGTCGTCCAGCGCGGGAAGGTCGGCGGCTTCGACGCGGACGCTGGACAGGTCGCGCCGAAAATCGGCCGGCAGCGCGGCCACCGCCCGCTGCACGCGCGCCGCGAAGTCATTGGCCGTGATGTCCGGCGCCGCTGGAAACGACTTCGGATCAGCGGCCGTCGCTGCCGCCAGGTGCTTCGCGGCCGCCGCCGTGTCGCCCAGCCGCTCCTCGATGAGACCCAGGTGGTAGAGCGCGTGCGCGTGATCGGGGGTCTCGGCCAGCACCTTCTCGAAGGTGCGGCGCGCGTCGTCGAAGCGGCACAGCTCGAACAGCGCCACGCCGCGTTCGTACACGGCGGCCGACAGCTTGGGCTGGGCGGCCAGCGCGGCGTCGATGCGGCGCAGCGCCTCGGCCGCGCGACCGAGGTCGATCAGCGCTTGCCCCTCGAGCAGCGCCAGCCGCGCGACCTCGTCGGCGTCCCGGCGCGAGACGTGGCGGCTGCCCCGGCGCGCGTACTCGAGCCCGATCGCCGATCGGTCGGCCGACGCCGGCAACTGGTTGATCTGCAGGTCGGCCGCCGCCTCCAGCGTCTCGGCGTCGTCGGGCGACAGCGCCAGCGCCAGCTCCAGCGCGTCGCGCGCCTCGTCCAGCCGGTCCAGCCGCATCAGCGCGATGGCGCGATTGTGGTGCGCCTCGACCGACCGGGGCGCCTGGCGCGCGGCCTCTTCCGCGCAGGCCAGCGTCCCCGGGTAATCGCCCTTGTCGAAGAGATCGGCCGCGCGGTCCAGCAACTCGGCGACGGGCGCGTCGACCCACGACGGCTGTTCGGGGAAGCAGCGGCGCAGCGGCCGCGGCGGCGGCTCGCCCGGATCTTTTTCGGGCGGCGCGGCGGCGTGCGACATGGGCGCCGGCGGGCAGCTCGCCCCCTGCGCGACGCGCGCCGCGGGCCGGCGGCAGCCTCCGAACGTCGCGGCGGCCACCAGGGCCAGGCCGCCTGCCATGAGCCGCGACAGGCGCCGCGCGCCGCCAGAGTTCCCGAGGTCCATGAACCCTCTCATATTAGCCGAGGTCCGGACGGACGTCGCAAGCTCGACGACGCGCCGACGCGCCCTGCCACGTTCCTGGACCGCCGTTCGCCGCGCCTAGTGGGCGTCGCCCCAGGTCCGGCCGGAGCCCACGTCCACGACCAGGGGGACCGCCAGCTCATAGACGGCCTCCATTTCCGCCTTCACCCACCGCATGAGGTCCGGGGCCCCCGCCTCCGGCACCTCGAACACCAGCTCGTCGTGGACCGTCAGCAGCAAGGCCGCACCGGACACCGGGGCCGCCCCGGTCTCGATGCCGTGGTCGATGCGGATCATCGCCAGCTTCAGCAGGTCGGCCGCCGAGCCCTGGATGGGCGTGTTGCGGGCGATCCGCTCGGCGTAGGCGCGGTCCTGGGCCCGGCTGGCGCGGATCTCGGGCAGCGGCCGCCGCCGCCCCAGCAGGGTCGAGACCGCCCCGGCGTCCCGGGCATCGGCGATGGCGCGCTCCATGTAGGTGCGGACCCCGGCATAGCGCGCGAAGTAGCTGTCGATGTAGGCGCGGGCCTCCGCCCGGGGGATGCGCAGGACCTGCGCCAGCCCGAAGTCGGTCTGCCCGAACACCAGGCCGAAGTTGATGGCCTTGGCGATGCGCCGCTGCTCGGAGGTGACGGCGTCGGCGGGGACGCCGAACACCTCCGCCGCCGTCCGCTGGTGGATGTCCTGCCCCGACCGGAACGCCTCCAGGAACGAGGGATCCTCCGAGAAGTGCGCCAGGATCCGCAGCTCGATCTGCGAGTAGTCGGCCGACACCAGCAGGTGACCCGGCTTGGCGACGAACGCCTCGCGGATGCGCCGCCCCAGCTCGGTGCGGATGGGGATGTTCTGCAGGTTCGGGTTGCTGGACGACAGCCGCCCGGTCGCCGCGACCGCCTGGTTGAACGACGTGTGCAGGCGTCCCGTGGCGGGGTTGACCAGCGCCGGCAGGGCGTCGATGTACGTGCCGCGCAGCTTCGACAGCGCCCGGAACTCGACGATCTTGGCCGGGACGGCGTGCAGGCGGGCCAGCTCCTCCAGCGTGTCCGCGTCGGTCGAGGGGCCGGTCTTGGTCCGCCGGATGACCGGCAGCGACAGCTTGCCGAACAGCACGTCGGCCAGCTGCTTGTTGGACGCGATGTTGAACGCGCCCCCCGCCAGCGCGTGGATCTCCGTCTCCAGGCTGACCAGCGACTGCCCGACCTCGTGTCCGATCTCGCGCAGCTTGGCGACGTCGAGCGTGATCCCGCGGCACTCGATGCGCGCCAGCGCGCGCGCCAGGGGGAGCTCCATCGTGCGATACAGGCTGTCGAGCCCCGCGTCGACGACGCCTTTGCCCTGCCGCTCGGCCAGGGCCAGCGCCGCGGCGGCCTCCGCTGCCAGCCGGGGCGCCACCTCCTCGACCGCGATGTCGCTGCCGGGCCGGGCCGAGGCGCCCGTCCCCATCCAGGCGCCGCGCGCGGGAGGCGGGGCGACGCCCTCGGACGCGGCCACCACGTCCAGGTCGTAATGAGTGCGCGCCGCGTCCAGCAGGTAGGCGGCCAGCATCGAATCCGACGTGACCGGACCCAGCGCCACGCCCCGCTGCGTGAGCAGCACCTCCCGCGTCTTGGCGTCGTGGGTGTGGCGCGCGACCCCGGGCCCCGACAGCACCGGCGCCAGGTCGGCCAGCGCCGTCTCGGGCAAGCTGGGCGGCGCGCCCAGGTACCGATGATGGAACGGAACGTACGCGCGGCGGCCGTCCGGCAACGCCAGCCCGATCCCGACCAGCTCGGCGCGCACGGCCGAAACGCCGTCCCAGAGGACGGAGAGCCCCACCGCCCCCGCCGACTGGACCGCGCTGACCAGGGCGGCCAGGGCGGCGCGATCGAGCACGATCTCCGCCGGCTCCAGCGGCGCCGGGGCCGGGACCGGCAGGGCCGCCGGCGACGTCGGCGCGGGGGCCGGGGCGCCGCGGGCGGCCGCCTCGCGGGCGGCTTCGCGATCGAACGTCGTCAGCTGCTCGGCCAGGCGAGAGAACTCCAGCTCGCGGAACAGGTCGCCCAGCCGCTGCTGGTCCGGGTCGCTGCGGTGCATCTCGGCCAGCGTCTTCGGGAGCGGCACGTCCTCGCGCAGGCGAACCAGCTCGCGCGAGACCCGGATGGCCTCGCGCGCCTCGGCGATCGCGAGGCCCCGCTTGCCCTTGACCTCGGAGACGCGGTCCAGCAGCACGTCCAGCGAGCCGAACTTGTTGATGAGCTCGGCGGCCGTCTTGGGGCCGATGCCGTCCACGCCGGGCACGTTGTCGATGCTGTCGCCCATCAGGGCCAGCACGTCGCCCACCTGCTCGGGCCCGACGCCGAATTTCTCGCGGACCTCGTCGGCGCCGAACCGGCGGTTGCGCATGGTGTCCAGGACGAAGACCTCACCGCAGCAGAGCTGCATGAGGTCCTTGTCCGAGGAGCAGATCACGACCTCCATGCCGGCGGCGGTCGCCACCTTGGCCAGGCTGGCGATGATGTCGTCAGCCTCGAACCCCGGGACCTCCAGCTGGGCCAGCCCGAACGCGTCGACCACCCGCCGCACCAGCCCCAGCTGGGCGGCCAGCTCGGGCGGCATCGACGGCCGGTGCGCCTTGTACTCGGGATAGATCTCGTTGCGGAAGTTGTCGCCAGGCGCGTCGTACACGACGCAGAGGTGGGTCGGCCGCTGCTCGCGCTCGATGCGCAGGATCATCTGGCACAGGCCGTAGATCGCCCCCGTCTGCAGCCCCTTGGTCGTCGTCAGCGGCGGCAGCGCGTGGAACGCCCGGAACAGGAAATTGTAGGCGTCGACGATGTAGAGGCTCGGCTTGATCGCCGTCGCGTTTGTGACTTCCGCCATGGGCACGGCCCAGGGCGTTTATGACACAATGGTCCTCCCTTGCCGAGGGCTGGAATCCGCATAGCCCGCGCCGTGGCCGGCGGTCTCTTCGCCACGGTCGCGCTGGTCGTCCTGGCCGCGTCCGCGGTGCTGCAGGGGCCGCGGCTCGGACGCCTCATCGAGGGGGTTCTGCCGCCGTTCGCCGGCAAGCTGCACATCGGCGGCGTCACCTGGCGGCTGCGCGCGCTGGAGGACCTGGTCACCGATGCGCCGACGCCCATCGCCGTCGACGATCTGCGGATCACCGACCCCGAGGGGACCGTCGTCCTCGACGTCCCCCACCTGGACGCCCAGGTGCGGCTCCGCAGCCTGCTGAAGGGGAACTTCGCGATCGAGACGCTGCGCGTGCCGCAGGCGCTCTGGCGGTTCTCGCAGCTCAAACACGGCGACGGCATCGGCTTCCTGGCCGCGCTGGCGCCCAAGACCCCGTCCACGAAGCCGCCGGACCCGAACGCGCCGGGCTCCTCGTTCGCCATCGCCGACGCCCAGCTGGGCGACCTGACGGCCCTGCTCGACTTTCCGGGCGTCTGGGGGCTGGACCTGCTGCACGCGCACGGGCACATCTCGCTGCTTCAGACCAGCGTGGATCCGCACCACCCCTTCTTCGGCTTCGACGGCACGTCCGTGGTCGCCGAGGGGGGCGGCGCGCTGCGCGTGCTGGGCAACGTCTTGCCGCTGGATCGCGTCGCCATCAACCGGATCGCGACCACGCGCGAACGCCCCGACGACATCGTGCTGGACCTGGCGGGCGCGGACACGGGCCGCAGCCGCCTGTCCGGGCGGGGCGCCTTCACGGGCATCTACGGCGCGACCAGCGTGCCCGGGATCGACCTGCACGTCGCGTTCGACCACGCCGGCGACGCGCTGACCGCCGTCGCGGCCGGCAAGGGTCTCACCGACCTGAAGATCGACGGTGACGGCGCGCGGATCACCGCCGACCTGACGCAACCGTTCGCGAAGATCCAGGTGGGCGCGCAGATCGCGGGTCTGGACGTCCGCTACGGTGACTACCGGGCCAAGGACGTCGGCCTGACGCTGGCCTTCGACGGCGGCGCGGGCCGTGTCACCGCGAACCGGCTGTCGGTGGGCTCCCCCGACGGCGGCAAGCTGTCGGTGGACGCGAAGCTGGACACGAACACGATGGCGCTGGGCGCGACGCTGGCCTTCGACGGCTTCCGCACCGCGGGGTATCTGCCCGCCGATCTGCGGGCGCTGGGCGGCGGGCGACTGGACGGACGCATCGAGGCTCAGGGGGATCTCGCCAAGACGCGGGTGCGCCTGGGCAAGATCGATCTGCGCCTGGCGCGCGCGACGGCCGCCGGCCTGCCGCGCGAGCTGCGCCTGCGCGGCCGGGCCGACGCCTCGCCGGCGCTGGCGAAGACCGACGGGCTCACCGTGACCGTGCCGGGGGCGGAGGCGACGGTGCGTGGGTCGTTCGATCTGGCCCACCAGAAGGTCGACGCCAGCCTGGCCGCCAGCGCCGCCGATTTGCCGCGCCTGTTGAAGGAGATGGGGTTGCCGCCGCTGGCGCAAGGGTTTCGCCTCGACGCTCGCGCCACGGGCTCCCTGGCCGATCCGACCGCCAGCGCCGACCTGGTCGTCGAGGGGCTGGGCGCCGGCCCGCGGCGGGTGCGCCGCCTGGACGCGCGCGTCGCGCTGGAGCACGGGGTGGCCAGGCTCGAGAAGCTTTCCGGTCCCGCGTTCGGCGGCCACCTGGACGCGCGCGGCAGCGTCACGCTGCCGGCGTCCAAGCCCGGCCGGCGCGCGGCGCCGCCGGTCGTCGCGCTCGAGCTCGATGCGCGCGACATCGATCTCGCCGCGCTGGCGCCGGACAGCGGCGTCGCCGGGCGCATCACCGTCTCGGCGGACGCGCACGGGCCGGTGGATGCGCCGACGGCCCACCTGAACATCCCGGCCGGGACGGCGATCCGGCTCCTGGGCGACACGTTCTCGCTGGGACCGGTCGCCGTCGCGCTGGACGGGCGCAACGCCGACATCAAGAGCCTGCACGTGGCCCACAAGGGGGGCGGCAGCGCGGACGTGCGCGGGCGCGTCGGGCTGGCCAATCAGGAGCTGAGCCTGGACGTCGCGCTGGACGCCTTCCCGCTGGCCGCGCTGCCCGGCGTCGCCGATTCCCCGGCCGCGGTGACGGGAACCGCCAGCGCCCGCCTGCACCTGGGCGGGCGCGCCGCCCGCCCGCAGATCGCGGGTGAGGTCGACCTGCGCGACGTCGGGGCGCGTGGCGTGCGCCTCGGCACGGGACACCTGGCGCTCTCGCCCGTCTCCGTGGGGCGGACGCACGCGCCCGGCGTCGCCGTCCACGGCCAGCTCTTCGATCGGTTCGATCTGGACGCGGAGGCGGCGCTGACGCCGGCCGGGCCCGCCGTTCATGGGCGCGTCGCGTTCCGGCGGCTGGAGCTGCACGCGCTGGCGCCCGAGCTGGCGGCCCTGGGCGACGGGCGGGGCATCGCGACTGGTCGCGTGGCGATCGACCTGGACCCCGGGCAGCCCCCGGCCGTCGACGTGCTCTTGCCCGAGCTGTGGCTGTCGATCGCCCGCCCCGTCGAGGGCCCGAACGGCGAGACCACGCTGGAGCGGGTGCGCATCGAGGCGGCCCGCCCGCTGCACGTGCACGTCGACGGCGAACACGTCGTGCTCGACGAGGCGCGGTTCGCGACCGACGGCGGCGACCTTCGCCTGCAGGGGCGCCTCGACGGGCGCGTCATCTCCGGAGCCGTTTCGGGCCACCTGGATCTCGAGCTGCTGGAGCCCTTCACGCGCGGCGCGCTGGACCGGCTGGGCGGCGATCTGCGCGCCGAGCTCACGGCCAGCGGGACCCTGGACCAGCCCGATCTCCGCGGCGAGGTGGCCATCGTGCATCCGGTGCGGATGCGCCCGCACGGGCTGGACCGCGACGTGACCGTCGACTCCGGGAAGTTCACGCTGTCGACCGGCGGGGGCGTCGGGCTCGAGAACCTGGCCGTCACCGTCGACGGCGCGACCATGCAACTGTCCGGTCACGCGCGGCTCGGCGCCGGCTTCATGCCGGAGAACCTGCAGGCCGACGTGATGGGTGACGTCAGCGCGCGCCTCCTGGCGCAGGCGGTCCCCGACGCGATCTCCGACGCGCAGGGCAAGGCCCACGTGCGCGCGCAGCTGCGCGGCACCCTGCTGCGCCCCGACATCCGCGGGCGGCTGGACCTGGAGGCGATCGACTTCCGGCTGCGCGACCTCGGCACGGAGGTGCAGGTCGCAAGCGGCATCGTCGAGATCAGCAACGAGGGCGTCATCCTGCACAACGTGAAGGTGCTGTTCGACGACCAGGGGATGCTGGTCATCGGCGCGTCCGGCGTGCGCGCCGGCCGCGTGCAGTTCACCAACCTGTTCCCCTTCAAGCCCGGCGAGTTCGACCTGCCGCTGCACGGCGAGCGCCTCAGCTATCGCAGCCCGGGCGTGTTCGAGGTGGACGACCTGGCGTTCGACCTGGACCTGCTGGGGAGCCTGGACCAGGGCTTCGGCGTCGGCGGGGAGGTGCGCCTGGTCTCGGGACGGTACCTGCAGTCGTTCAAGGTGCAGAACCTGGCCATCAGCCCGCGCGTGGACGAATCGACGGTGCGGCCCTTCTACGACGGCAAGCCCCTCCTGGAGCAGCTGAAGCTGGACCTGTCCGTGCGGACGGTCGGCGACGGGTTCGTGGTCCAGAACAACATCGCGCCCGAGATCCACGCCGACGTCATCCTGCACGTGGGCGGCACCCTGGCGGTCCCCCAGCTGGCCGGCGACGTTCGACCGACCGACGGCCGCTTCAACATCCCGTTCATGCGGGGCGACTTCGATCTGGTCCCCAACGTCAACCACGTCACCTTCATCGCGACCAAGTCGATCGCCGAGGGAGACACGCCCGACATCGCGATCGAGGCGGTGAACCAGGTCACCGACGTCAACGGCGCCGAGCACACCGTCCACATGCGCATCAACGGCCCCCTGCGGGAGGCGCAGATCGATCTCTCCAGCGACGACGGCCTGGATCGCAATCAGACCGCGTTCCTGTTGCTGACCGGGCGGACGTCGGCCTCGACGGCCTCGCCGTTCGGGACCCAGAACGCGACCGTCGGCGCCAACCTGACGACGGGCGCCGACATCGCCGGGCAGGCGACGCGCGACACGGTCGCCAACCTGATGGAACCGTACATCGACGACACGTTCCAGCGGCTGACCGGGCTCAACTTGCGGTTGACGGTCGGCTCCGACGGGTTCGAAGGCCGGATCCGCAAGCGCGTCAGCCGGTACGGCGACCTGCAGCTGGACTACCTGCAGGGGTTCCAGAACCAGAGCCACTGGAACGGGTCCGGAAGCCTGTGGCTGCTCGACTATCTGAGCCTGGGCGGCGGGATCGAGCAAATTCGCCTCTCCTCGGAGCAGGGCGTTCCCGAGACCCTGCCCCTCAATTACAATTTCGAGCTGCGTCTGGATTACGCGATAAGAAGGTGATGCGGGCGAGCCGACCCGTCTCCGACCTCGACCTGTGACCCGCGCGAGCGCCTCGATCGTTCTCGGCGCCGCTCTCGTCTGCGCGGCGGTGACGCCGCGCGCGTATGGTCAAGACGGACCGCGCGGTCCCGACGCCGCGGCGCCGGCCGGCGCCGACGCCGGCGCGCCCGAACCGGAAGCACCGCCGGCGAGCGCGCCGGCCGCGCCGCTGCATGTCGTCCCCGTCGTCGGGTACGAGCTCGGGGGCACCCGCATCGACCCGGACGACAAGCTCCTCGCCATGGCGGCGTCGGTGGTCGCCGTCGGCGACCCGTTCGTGCCGGCCGGACCCAGCGACCTGGTCGGGCGGCCGCTGGGGACCGTTCCACGCGTCGTGCAGGCCTTCGACGCCATCGGGTACCGCGCCGCCGTGACCACGCGCGGCGGCCCGGGCGGCGTCACGCTGGTCCTCAACCTGCTGCCCTACAACCGGCTCCGCTACGTCTTCGTGACGGGGAACCGGCGCATCCAGCAGGACGAGATCCAGCGCCGCATCACCATCCGCCCCGGCCAGCCGCTGCCGGCGCCCGGCCCCGACCGGGACGCCGTCCTGGAACGCGAACGCGAGCACGTCATCGACTTCCTGCGCAGCCGCGGCTATTTCGAGGCCAACGTCGGGCTCGAGGCGCGGCCGGGCAGCGACCCCGGCTCGCTGGACTTCCACGTGCGCGTGCGCCTCGGCCCCGCGTACCCGCTGGGGCCCGTCACGTTCACGGGGAACCACGCGCTTCGCACCGACGAGATCGACCCCATGTTCCGTCACGCCGACTGGCTGACCCTCTGGAACACGCCCGTGCCGTTCACCCAGAAGCAGCTCCGGGAGGACCTGGACGCGCTCACCAAGCGGTACCGCGCGCTGGGATATGCGGGGGTCCGGATCACGACCGACTTCAGCGTCGGCAAGAGCGTCGATCGCGCGGCCAAGAACGTGCGCATCGGCGTCACGATCAACGAGCGCAAGCGGATCGTGGTCGCCTTCGAGGGGAACGCCAGCCAGTCGAACGGGACGCTGCTGGACACGATCACGCTGTTCTCGCGCGGCTCCTACGACGACTACGAGGTGGGGGCCAGCGCCGACGCCATCCAGCACCACTATCAGGAACAGGGGCGATTCCTGGCGCGCGTGGACTGGCGGCGCGAGCGCCTGTCGGCCGAGGAGGAGCGGATCGTCTTCCTGATCGACGAGGGGCCGTCCCTCCGCGTCCGCGCCGTCGAGTTCGCCGGCGCGCGGGCGCTTTCGCCCGAGGAGCTGGCGGAGGTCGTCTCGGTGCGCCCCTACCCCTTCCTGGGCATCGGCTCGGGCGGCTACGCGACCGGCAAGCAGCTGGACCAGGACGTGGAGCGGCTGCTCGAGCACTACCGCGCCCGCGGTTTTCTCGAAGCCAAGGCCCGCGTCGACGCGGCCACGTCGCCGGCGGCGCTGGGCGAGATCGGCGCCGTGGCCGCGGCCGCCGAGACCGTCTCACGCGACGCGCGCGACTTCTACGTCCGGTTCTCGATCGTCGAAGGGCCTCGGGTCGTCCTGGCCAGCGAGGACTTCGTGTCGACCGACGGGACGCCGCTTCCCTACGACCGGAGTTTCCTGCTTCAGAGCGTCGCGCTGCGTCCGGGCGCGCCGTACGCGCCGCCCACCGTCCAGGCCGACGGCAAGCGGCTGGTGCGGCTGTTCGGCGATACGGGCTTCGGCCTGGCCGCCGTCGAGCCGGACGTGGACCGGCACGGCGACGCGGTCAGCCTGACCTGGAAGGTGACGCTGGGGCCGCGCATGCAGGTGGGGCCCATCTTCGTGCGCGGCAACTTCGTCACCCGCGACAAGACCATCCTGCAACAGATCCGGCTGCGGCCGGGGGACACCCTCAACACGGCGGCCGTCGAGCGCAGCCAGCGCGACATCGGCTTCATGCAGCTCTTCAACAACGCGTCGCCAATCTCCTTTCCGCAAAAGGAAAGTCGGCGCCCCGTGCAGCCGATGGTGGTCAGCGTCGAGGAACGCTACGAGCAGTACAGCGTCGTCCATGTCGGCGTCGGGGCGTCGACGGATCAGAAGCCGCCCGACTCGTCTTTCCCGGTTGGCGTGTACCTGCGCGCCGGCTACGACAACCGCGATCTCCTGGGGCACGCCTGGACGCTGACCAGCGCGTTCACGTATGGCACGGCGATCCTGCGCGCCAACGTCGGGTTCCTGGACCGGCGCTTCCTGGGGACGCTGTTCCGCCTGGACGCCTCGTTCACCTACTTGAACCAGGCGACGGTCCGCCTGGGCGACATCCACTCGGGCGGCGGGTCGGTGGGCCTGTCTCGCGAGCTGTTCCCCGGCGTCGACGCCGGGCTGCATTACAACCTGCGCAACACCACCCACACCGAGCCGCTGGTGCGGCAGTCCGGCCCCATCGAGACCACGACCAACGTCACCCTGGGCACCACCGTCGGCAGCCTGAGCGCCAACATCGAGTGGCTGCGCATGGACAACCGGCTGCTGCCGACGCGCGGCTTCCGCATGGACGCCATCGCCGAGCTGGCGCTGCCGGCGTTCTCGATCCCGCTGCGGCCGTTCCCGTTCGCCATCGGAGACGACAGCTTCCTGAAGGTCGGCTTCCACGCGCTGTCGGTCATCCCGCTGGGCCGGCGCATCTACCTGCGTCACGGGTTCCGCTACGACCAGGGGTTCCCGATGGGCGGCGCCTCGCTGCTGCCCAAGGTCGAGCGCTACTTCGCGGGCGGCGACACCACCATCCGCGGCTACCAGCTGGATCGGGCGCGCGTCGAACTGGTCGAACAGCCGCTGGCGCCGGCCGACCCGCGCAACCCGGCGGCCGGGGGTGCCTACCTGGTCGAGTACCACCCGCTCGGCGGCAACCTGCGCATCGTTCAGAACATCGACCTGCAGATCCCCATCGCGCCGCCCTGGTACGGGGCCGTGTTCATGGACAACGGCGTGGTCGCGGACTCACTGGACCACCTGAGCCTCAACCAGTTCCGCCACGGGATCGGCATCTCGCCCCTGTTGATCCGGCTGCCCATCGGCGACGTCAGCCTGGCCTGGGGCTGGCCGCTGGACCCCGGCCCGGGCGACACGCGCATCGGCGTGCTGCACGTCAACGTCGGCCTGATGTTCTAGAGGGAGCGGCCCCCGCTTCGTGGGAGGCGCGCAGCTAACGGGCGGCGACGAGCGCGATCATGTTGTGCTGCTTCTCGAACCCGTCCTTGGCGGCCGTGGCTTCCTTGAAGGAGCCGAAGTTGCCGTAGCGGACGCGGTAGACCATCCCCTTGCCGGGCACGGCCCCGGAGATCACGAAGGCGCCCGGGAAGCGCTGGGCGAACGCGTCCGCCTCGGCGGACGTCGCGAAGGTGCTGAGCTGCAGCGTGAACTTGCCCTTCCCCTTGGCAGGCGCCGGCGCGGCGGTCGGCTCCGCGGGCGCGGCGGCCGGCGCCACGA
>CAZJMY010000845.1:0-2576 GCA_964546845.1 uncultured Myxococcales bacterium
CGGCACCGGCGGGAGCCCGTCGACGGGTGGCGCGACCGGCTCCCGCGGCGGCCCGACCGGCGCCGGGCAGGGCGGAGCCGGCAACGCGCCCCCCGCCAGCGAGCCGATGGACGGCGGGTGCAGCTGCGAGGTCTCCGATCCCGGCGGCACGGGCGCGGCGCTGCTCGCCGTCGGTCTGGCGCTGTCAGCCGCCCGGCGGCGCCGCGCGCGCGGCCGTCAGACTGCCAGGTAGACCGTGGCCTCCCACGGGTAGAGCGGCTCCTCGCCGCTCCACGCCTGGGGGACGTCGCGCGCCCGGGTGACCTCGCGCCAGCGCTTGCCCGGCAGCGTGGCCGGCCACGACGGAACGTGGTAGCGGCCGCCGGGGTCGCTGCCCCAGTCGGAGAAGTTGGCGATCACCACCACCGGATCGTCGACGCCGGGCCGCCCGCGCCGCCAGACCAGCACCCGCTTGCCCTCGGTGAAGTCGACGTGCAGGAAGTCGACGTCGTCGACGGCCAGCGCGCCGGCGCTGGTGCGCAGCGCGACCAGCCGCGACACGTACGCGAACAGCGCCGCCCGCCAGGGGTCGTTCTTCAGCTCGAAGTTGATGGGATCGATCTCCTTGTTCGTGTCGGTCACCTGCGGGTTGTGGTGCGGCTGCGCGAACTCGTCGCCCGCCAGGATCATCGGGATCCCGACCGCCGTCAGCAGACAAGCGAACCCGAGCCGGATGCGCTTGTCCGCGTCGTTCACCCCGTTGTTGCCCAGGTAGTTGAACAGCCGTTCGTTGCCGATCCCGCCCACGTCGTGGCTGCCCAGGTAGTTCACGGCCTGATAGCCGCGCGAAAAGCCCAGGTTTCGGCAGTCGATCAGCTTGCGCACCGACCACTCGAACGACGGCTCCTGGTCCCAGTTGCGCCCCAGCAGCACGTTGCGCGCGATGCGTTTGAAGTCCTCGTTCCAGAGCGCGTCGATGTGCGCGAGCAGACCCTTCGGGACCGAGAGCTCCTCGCCGATGACCAGGAACCGCTCGTCGGCGCCGGCGGTGGACCCCGTCTCGGCGGCGACGCGGTCGCGCCAGGCCGCGCGCGTCTCTTGCCGGATGTCGCTGGCGAAGTCCCAGCTCCGGAAGTTGTTGACGCTGTCGAGGCGCAGCCCGTCGACGTGAAAGAAGCCCAGCCAGTGGAGCAGGTGGGCGATCATGTGGCGGCGCGCGGGGTGGAAGTTCCCGTTCGTGCCGGTCAGCGGATCGTACGCGGACGGGGCGTACGCGTACTTCCAGAGGTCTCCGCCGAAGCCGTCGCGCGCGTCCTGCTCGGGATCGCCGGCGTTCCACTGCACGTGAAAGTCGAGGAAGTTCGCGAACCGATAGGGGTCCTGCTTCGCGAAGGCCATCACCGCGTCGTAGAAGAAGCGGATCCCGCGCTGGTGGCAGGCGCGAACCAGCGCCAGCAGGTCGCCGACCGCCGTCGAGGACGCCGCCGAGAGAGGACGCCCCAGGTCGAAGTCGGGCGCGAAGTAGTTGCTGGTTCCGTATCCCCAGGACCGGCGATCGAGGTACGTGTCGGCCGGGGGCAGCAGCTCCAGCGCGTTGGCGCCCAGGTCGATCAGGTGCTGGTCGCCGGCCACCGCCCCGAAGTTGCCGCCCGCGAAGTTCTTGTCGACCAGCGCGCGGACGTCGCGAAACGTGCCGACGCCCACGTTCTTGGCGTCGACCAGATCGCCGGCCCTGGTCCAGGCGGTGGGCAGCTCATAGATGACCAGCCGTTCGTTGGGGGGCAGCTGCGACACGGCCACGTCCGGCTGGCTGTCGAACGCGGCGATCGCCGGGCCTTCGGCGTCGGAGGCGACCAGCCGCTGCGCCGCGAACCGCACGACCGCCGCCGGCGTGACGTTCTCCGTCGGCTGCGTCTGGTTGTAGGGCGCGGGCAGGACGTAGGTGAGCCGCCAGTCGACCGAGAACGCCGTCGGATCCGTGATGCGGATGCGCCCGGGCGCCCTCAGGTACACGTCCGTGTCGGCGACCTCGAACCAGTAGTGGTAGACAGTCCCGTCCGTCAGCCCGCACGCCGCGGCGGGAAGCTCGTAAAGGTCGCTGAACCCCGCCACCGGCCGCATCGCCAGCGTCCGTTCGCCCTTCAACGAGGCCGGCGGCCCCGCGTTGAACGTGCCGATCACCAGGCTGGGCGGCACCGCCGTCTGACCGGGTCTCCACAGCACGAACGCCAACTGCCGGCGCGCCAAGATGTCGGGCACCATCGTTTTGTTCCCCTAACGCAACGTGGGGCGGGGCCAATGTTTCGGATTGGCGCCACCCTGTATGGGCCCGGGAGCGTGGAATCCGAAAAAGTCGCACAGACGGCGGCGCTCGGGACAGTAGGGAAGCATGGATTCGCGTCGACGCCGTGGGGTGCGCCGCTCGGCGCGCCTGTGCCTGTCCCTGCTGATGGTCGCCATCGGCGGCTGCTCGGGGGGCGGCGGCACGACGGGGCCAACGGGGGGGCGGGGCGGCGAGCCAAGCACGGGCGGGACGGGACCCGCGACCGGCGGAAACGTCGGCTCGGGGGGCGTCGGGGCGGGTGGGAGAGCCGGCT
>CAZJMY010000846.1:0-4480 GCA_964546845.1 uncultured Myxococcales bacterium
CGGCGACAAGAAACGCCTGGGCCAGGCCTGCGCGTCGAGCGACGACTGTCTGACCAACAACTACTGCGTGGACGGCGTCTGCTGCAGCACCAGCGCCTGCGGGACCTGCCAGGCCTGCAACGTGACCGGCAGCGCCGGCACATGCGCCAACGTGTCGGCCAACAAGCCGGAGCCGCACAACCTGTGCCCGGCCAACCCGCCCTGCGGGAACACCGGCGCGTGCGACGGGGCGGGCAAGTGCCAGCTGGGGGGCACGACGGTGGCCTGCGGCACCGCCACCTGCGTCGGCGCGACGTTCACGCCGGTCTCGCATTGCAACGGCAGCGGCGCCTGCGCCGCCGCCACGCCCTCGGCGTGCTCGGGGAACTTCAAGTGCGGCACCATGAATGCCTGCCTCACGACCTGCGCGTCGGACGGTGACTGCGTGTCGCCGTTCACTTGCCAGGGCAGCGGGTCCAGCAAGAGCTGCGCGCGCAAGCCCAGCGGGCAGGCGTGCAGCGCGGCGAATCAGTGCATCAGCGGCTTCTGTACCGACGGCGTCTGCTGCGGCAGCAGCGCGTGCGGAACGTGCCAGGCCTGCAACCTGAACGGCGCCGGTAGCTGCGCGTTCATCGGCGCCGGCCTGGCGGCGCCGGCGGGCCAGTGCCCCGTGACCACGACCTGCGGCAACACGGGGACCTGCAACGGCGCGGGCGCCTGCACGCAGGCCGCCGCGACCCTGACCTGCGGCAGCTCGACGTGCACGGGGACGACGTTCACGCCGGCACCGACCTGCTCGGGCGCCGGCGCCTGCGTCCCGGCGACGTCCACGACCTGCGGGGCGTACGTCTGCGGCAGCGGGGGCGTCTGCAAGACGACCTGCGACAGCGACACGGACTGCGCGTCCGGGAACTACTGCACGGGCACGGGCGGCAGCTGCCTGCCGCTGAAGACCAACGGCGCCGCCTGCGGCGCAACCCACGAATGCTCGAGCGGCAACTGCGTCGACGGCGTCTGCTGCAGCACCAACGCCTGCGGGACCTGCCTGGCCTGCAACCTGAACGGGCTCGGGACCTGCTCGGCGGTGGGCGGCGGCGTGACCGACCCGCACGGGCGGTGCGCGGCCAACGGCACCTGCGGAAACACCGGCACGTGCAACGGCGCCGGCGCCTGCACCCAGGCGGCGGCGTCCGTGAGCTGCGGCGCCGCCTCGTGCGCGAACGGCGTGGCGACCGCGGCCGTCACCTGCACGGGGACCGGCGCCTGCCCGATCGCCACGACGACCCTGTGCGCGCCCTACGTGTGCGGCAGCACCGCCTGCAAGACGACGTGCAACGCCGACACCGACTGCGTGGCCGGCAACTACTGCACGGGGACGGGCGGCAGCTGCAACGCCAAGAAGGCGCTGGGCGCCGTCTGCGCGGCGGGCAAGGAGTGCACCAGCGGCAACTGCGTCGACGGGGTCTGCTGCTCGACGGCGTCGTGCGGGACCTGCCAGTCGTGCGGCCTGAACGCGCTGGGGACGTGCGCGAACATCGCGGCCGGGCAGCCGGCCCCCACCGGCCAGTGCGGTCTCACCACGACCTGCGGCTTCACGGGGACGTGCGACGGCGCGGGGGCGTGCGCGCTGGCGTCCAGCAGCACCCCGTGCGCGGCCGCGAGCTGCGCGGCCGGGTCGGTCCTCTACACGCCGGGCGCCAGCTGCTCGGGCACGGGAACCTGCGGCACCCCCATCGCCCAGGACTGCACGCCGTACTACTGCAGGGCCAGCGGCTGCCCCACCACCTGCGACAGCGACGGCGACTGCATTGCCACCCACTTCTGCACGGGCGTGGGTGGAAGCTGCGTTCCGCGCGCGGTGGTCGGCGTGGCCTGCACCGCCGACGACCAGTGCGCCAGCGGCCACTGCACCGACGGCTTTTGCTGCGGCGTCGCCACCTGCGGCGCCTGCCTGAGCTGCGGCGTCGCGGGCCTGCAGGGCGTCTGCGCGCCGCTGCCCGCGGGCACGCCCGACGCGACCCATACCTGCCCGGCGTCGGCACCGACCAGCTGCGGCCTCGACGGCCTGTGCGACGGGCTGGGCGGCTGCCAGTCATGGCCCGCGACGACCGTGTGCGCGACCAGCTGCCCCGCCGGGTCGACCAGCCAACTCGCCAGCTACTGCGACGGCGCCGGGATGTGCTCGGCGACCACCGTTCCGGTGGCCGCGTGCGCGCCCTTCGTGTGCAACGGCGGCGCCGCCTGCCCGACGGCCTGCGCGGCCAACACCGATTGCGCGTCGGCCAGCTGCGACACCACCAGCGGCATGTGCCTCTGACTACTGCGACAGGTTACGCAGCAGCACGCGCAGGTTCTGGAAGTCGATCGGCTTCTCGACGCGCGCGTTGGGGACCCGCTCGAGGAACTCGCGCGCGCGCGGCGTGAAGGCGCCGCCGCTGACGAACACCATCCGGCCGGCCTGGTCGGGAGCGATCCGCTCCAGCTCGGCATGCAGGTCCATGCCGGTGAGCTCCGGCATCATGAGGTCGCACAGGATGACGTCGAAGCGCTCGCCCGACTTGATCCGCTCCAGCGCCCGCCGGCCGTCGCCGACGCACGTCACGTTGTAGTCGGTGCCCAGCGACCGGCGCAGCGCGCCCAGGATCATCGCCTCGTCGTCGACCACCAGCAGGCGCCCGCCCTTCGCGTCGACGTCGGGGATCGTGGGCGTCGAGAACGTCGCCGGCGCGTCCATCAACGCGGGCGGCAGCGTCACGCGGAACGTGCTCCCCCGCCCGATCTCGCTGTCGACCTTCACGTCGCCGCCCAGCGCGCTGACGATGCCGTGGCAGATCCATAGGCCCAGGCCCGTCCCCTCGCCGACCGGCTTGGTCGTGAAGAAGGGGTCGAAGATCCGCGCGCGGATCTCGACGGGGATCCCCATGCCGCTGTCGCGCACCTCGACGATTGCGTAGCCGCGGCCGTCGGTGCGGGTGGTCACGCGGATCTCGTTGCGCTCCGTCTCCCCTTCGGGGATGGCGTGGGCGGCGTTGAGGAGCAGGTTCAGGAACACCTGTCCCAGCCGGGACTCGTTGCCCTCGACCAGCGGCGTCTCGCCGTAGTCCTTCACCAGCCGCGCGCGGTGGCGAATCTCGTTCCAGGCGATGTTGATCGACGAGTCGAGGACCCGCCGCACGGCCACCGGGCCGCTCTGATCGTCGTCCCCGCGCGCGAACACGCGCAGATCGCGGACGATGTTGCGCACGCGTTCCGCGCCCTGCCGCGCTTCGGTCAGCGCCTCGCCCGTCTCGTCCAGCACGTGGGCCGGGCCGCCCGCGACGGCGCTGCGCGACAGGCGTGACGCGACCGTGTTGATCTGGTGGCGCGCGAAGTCGATGTTCGCGACGATGTACGCGAGCGGGTTGTTGATCTCGTGCGCGACCCCCGCCGCCAGCGTCCCGACGGCCGCCATGCGACCGGCGAAGATCAGCTGGTTCTCCATGCGCTTGCGGTCGGACAGATCGTGGATGAAGAGGTAGTGCCCCGTCACCGCCGCGCGGCCGCCGGGGACGCCGGCCACGGGGACGCCGGCCACGGGAACAATCGAGAGCTGCAGCGGGAACGTCGAGCCGTCGGACCGCACGCCGGTCCGCTCGCGCTCGATCTTCTCGACCGCCGCCACCAGGTCGGCGCGCGTGGCCAGTCGATCCTCCTCGACCAGCAGCTCTTCCCACATGCGGCCGGGGGCTTGCTCCGCCGTCAAACCGAAGAGCCGCAGGAACGCTCGATTGACGCTGACGATGCGTCCGGCGCCGTCGACCCGGCAGATTCCTTCCGCCGCGTCTTCCAGCGCCGCGCGCAGCTCGCGCACCTGCTCCTCGAGCCGAGCCACCACCAAGTCAGCCGCCCTCACCGTCGCCACCCGGACCTCCTCCCACGGCAGAGTCCAAGCTCGCTCACGGCGGTAGAATATCAGGCGTCAAGAATGCAAGGGAAGTTACTTTTTCTGACTGTACAAAATATGTCAGCTACCGTTTGAACATCGGGCCGCCCGAGGACCGCGCCCCGCCCCACCGCTCGCCCCGATCCCCGCCCCGTCCCAGCAGCTCCGCCGCCCGCTCGCGGACCCGTGAGCTCGGGTCCCGCCGGGCCGCCTCTTTCAGGTAGGGGGTCGCTGCCGGGCCCAGCCCGCGCAGGAACGACTGCGACCGCTCGTACCCGCGGTCGTTGGCCAGCGACTTGATGACGCCCCGAATGAGGTCGCCGTCGGTGCGGAAGCCCGGGTTCTTGCGGACGGCCACCTGGGCGTTGGCCAGCCCCTCCGACCAGCGGTGCGCCTCGAAATCGATCATCGCCAGCAGGTAGGGGGCGTCGGCGTCGTCGGGCTTCTCGGCGCGCACGCGCTCCAGCAGCGCGACGGCGTCGGCGGTCTGCGTGGCCGCCAGCATCTGGCGGGCCTGCTCGATGCGCGGATCCTCGGCAGCGGGCGGCCGGACCGGCGCGGGCGCGGCGGGGGCGGCGG